>JAVKDQ010000139.1:0-55823 GCA_040222155.1 Roseovarius sp. | reverse complement strand
GGAGATCATGACGCTGGTTGACCGTCCGCTGGTGCAATACGCGATCGACGAGGCTCGGGCGGCGGGGATCAAGGAATTCATCTTCGTGACCTCGCGCGGCAAGAGCGCGCTGGAGGATTACTTCGACAACGCCCCGCAGCTTGAGGCGGAGCTGCGCAAGAAGGGCAAGACGGAGCTTCTGGAAATCCTCAAGAGCACCGACATGGACAGCGGCGAGATCGCCTACATGCGGCAGGCCAAGCCGCTCGGCCTCGGCCACGCGGTGTGGTGCGCGCGCCGGCTCATCGCCAACGAGCCCTTCGCGGTGATCCTGCCCGACGACATCATCGCCGCCGAGACGCCCTGCCTTGCGCAGATGGTGGAGGCGTTCAACGAGACGCAGAGCAACATGGTGGCGGCGATGGAGGTGCCCGAGAGCAAGGCCTCGGCCTATGGCATCCTCGACGTGAAGGAGGACATGGGCTCGATCGTCTCCACGAAGGGGATGGTGGAGAAACCCGCCCCCGGCGAGGCGCCCTCGAACCTCGCGGTGATCGGGCGCTACATCCTGACGCCGACGGTGCTGCACAAGCTGAACCAGAAGAAGACGGGCGCGGGCGGCGAGATCCAGCTGACCGACGCGATCGACGCGGCGCGCGAGGATGGCGAGGAGGTCTACGGCTTCCGCTTCAAGGGCCAGCGCTTCGATTGCGGCTCGAAATCGGGCTATCTGCAGGCCACCGTGGCCTTCGCGCTCGCCCGCCCCGACCTGCGCGACGACCTCTGGAGCTACATCAACGACGTCGTCCATTCGGAAAAGGCCGCGCAGTAGGGCGCAAGACGAGGGAGAGACCCGCGTGAGCAACATCCTCGTCACCGGCGGCGCGGGCTATATCGGCTCGCATGCCTGCAAGGCGCTCAAGGCCGCGGGTTACACGCCCGTCACCTACGACAATCTCGCCACGGGTTGGGAAGAGGCGGTGAAATTCGGCCCCTTCGAGCAGGGCGACCTGCGTGACAAGGCACGGCTCGCGCAGGTCTTCGCCGCCTATCAGCCCTCTGCCGTGATGCATTTCGCCGCGCTGAGCCAGGTGGGCGAGAGCATGCGCGACCCGGGACTCTACTGGGAGAACAACGTGACCGGCTCGGTCACGCTCCTGCAGGCGGCGGTGGAGGCGGGCTGCCTCGACTTCGTCTTCTCCTCCACCTGTGCCACCTACGGAGATCAGGATAACGTGGTGCTCGACGAGGGTTGCGCGCAATATCCGATCAATGCCTATGGCGCCTCGAAACGCGCCATCGAGGACATGTTGCGCGATTACGAGGCGGCCTATGGGCTGAAGAGCGTTATCTTTCGCTATTTCAACGTAGCCGGGGCCGACCCGGAGGGCGAGGTGGGCGAGTTTCACCAGCCCGAGACGCATCTCATCCCTCTGATGCTCGACGCGATCGACGGCAAGCGCGACGCGCTCACGATCTTCGGCACGGATTATGACACGCCCGACGGCACCTGCATCCGTGATTACGTGCATGTCTGCGATCTCGTGGATGCGCATGTGCTGGGGTTGAAATGGCTGGAAGCGGGCAAGGGCAGCCGCGTCTTCAACCTCGGCACCGGCAGCGGCTTCTCGGTGCGCGAGGTGGTGGAGCACTCGGCCTCGATCACCAACAAGCCCGTGCCGGTGGTGGAAGGCGACCGCCGCCCCGGTGACTGCACCAAGCTCGTCTCGGGCTCGACCCGCGCCAAGGCGGAACTGGGCTGGGTGCCCGCCCGCTCGACGCTCGAGGTGATGATCTCGGATGCGTGGCGCTGGCACCAAACTGGACATTACGGCAAATAACGCCGATTCTGCCGGGCAACGGGCATGGAAACGGGCGCGGCGCCGCGATGGGCAGGCTTTCTGACGCGTGGATACTCTACCGGCTCCGCTGGAAGCGGCGGCGGCTGCTCTTTCGTGCCTTGCGCAAGCGCCGCCAGCTCGCGCCTGTGAAGGACCGGACAGCGCAAATTCGGCGCGGCGACATTCTCGGCGCCTCGGTGGTGCGCAACGAGCGGGTGCGGCTGCCCTTCTTTCTCGAGCATCACCGGCGGCTGGGCGTGGCGCATTTTCTCTTCGTCGACAATGGCAGCGACGATGGCACGCGGGACTTTCTGGCAAGCCAGCCGGATGTGTCGCTCTGGACCACCACGGCGAGCTACAGGCTCTCGCGCTTCGGGCTCGACTGGCTCACATGGCTGCAGATCCAGCACGCGAGCGGCCATTGGTGCCTGACGCTCGATGCCGACGAGATATTGATCTACCCGTATCATGAAACCCGCCCGCTGCCGGCGCTGGTGGAGTGGCTGGAGCGGCAGGGGCGGCGCTCGTTCGGGACGCTGATGCTCGACATGTATCCCAAGGGGCGGGTGGAGGACCAAAGCTACGCGGCGGGCGACGACCCGTTCGAGACGCTCTGCTGGTTCGATGCGGGCAATTACATGATCCGGAAGCAGCCGAAGCAGCATGATCTCTGGGTGCAGGGGGGCGTGCGGGCGCGGGCCTTCTTCGCCGAGGAGCCGCGCCGGGCGCCCACCATGGGGAAGGTGCCGCTGGTGAAATGGCATTGGCGCTACGTGTATGTGAACTCTTCGCACGCGCTGCTGCCGCGCCGTCTCAACCGGGTTTACAGCGAGACAGGGGGTGAATTGACCTCGGGCGTGCTGCTGCACACCAAGTTCCTGCCGACCATCGTGGAGAAGTCGGCGGAGGAGAAGGCGCGGCGCGAGCATTTTGCCAACAGCGCGCTTTACGATGCCTATTACGACGCCCTCACGGAGAACCCCGACCTCTGGTGCGAGCGCTCCACCCGGCTGACGGGCTGGCGGCAACTGGAGGGGCTCGGGCTCATGTCGCGCGGGGGATGGGTGTGACCGAAGGGCATGACTGGCGAAAAAAGCGCCCCGGATACGGGCGAAGAGCCTGAAAAAGAGCGGTTTTGTGGCGCTGTGGGGATTCGAATTGGAAAAGTTTTATGTTAACGTCCCGCAACTAAGCTGCGCCGCAGGGACAACGGTGCGAAAAGAGGCCTGAGCAGTGAGTGTCTGGCAGTCATACATCATGCGGCTGCGTCGCAAGCGCGCCCATGCGCGGGCATGGCGCAAGCATTTTGCCGTGAGGCCCGTGCGCGACCGGACCTCGCAGATCAGGCCGGGGGATATTCTGCTCTTCTCGACCTTCCGCAACTAGCATGTGCGCCTGCCTTATTTCCTGCAGTATTACCGCAAGCTGGGTGTCTCTCACTTTCTGATGGTCGACAATGACAGCGACGATGGTGGGCGAGAGTATCTCGAGGCGCAACCGGATGTGTCGCTCTGGACGACGAAGGCGAGCTACAAGCGCGCGCGGTTCGGGGTGGACTGGCTGAACTGGCTGCAGCGCAAATATGGCCACGGGCACTGGACGTTGGTCGTCGACCCCGACGAACTGCTTGTCTACCCGTTCTGCGATACGCGGCCGGTGCGCGCGCTCACCGACTGGCTCGACAGCTCGGGCGTGCGCTCCTTCGGGGCGATGCTGCTCGACATGTATCCCAAGGGCCGGATCGATAATGTGCCTTACCGCGCCGGGCAGGACCCGATCGAGATCGCCTCGTGGTTCGACCCGGGCAATTACATGATCGAGCGGAACCACAAGTATTGGAACCTCTGGATTCAGGGCGGGCCGCGCGCGCGGGTATTCTTCGCCGACCGGCCCAAGAAGGCGCCCGCGCTCAACAAGACGCCGCTGGTGAAGTGGGACAGGCGCTATGCCTATATCAGCTCTACCCACATGCTGCTGCCGCGCGGGCTCAACCTGACCTATGACCAATGGGGTGGAGAGAAGGCGAGCGGGGTTCTGCTGCACACCAAGTTTCTCGACACGTTCGGCGCCAAGGCAGAAGAGGAGCTTACCCGTAAACAGCACTATTCCGGCAGCGTGGAATACAAGGCCTATGCGGAGAAGATTCAGAAGAACCCCGACCTTTGGTGCAATTGGTCGGAAAACTACATAAACTGGCGGCAGCTGGAGATCCTCGGGCTGATGTCTAAGGGGAACTGGGCATGAGCAGCAGGGGAGCGGGCGCATGAATGTCGGTATCATCATGCTGGTGCATACCGCGTTCGACCGGGCCGAGCAGGTGGCGCGGCACTGGGCGGCGGCGGGCTGCCCCATCGTGTTTCATGTGGACAAGAACGTGCCGCAGGCCACCTATGGCGCCTTCGTGGGGAAGCTGAAAGACCTGCCGGACGTGCGCTTCGTGAAGCGGCATCGCTGCGAATGGGGCACATGGGGGCTGGTGGCCGCCACGCAGACCGCCGCCGAATGCATGCTGGAAGACTTCGCCGATGTGAGGCATGTCTACCTTGCATCCGGCGCCTGCCTGCCGCTGCGGCCGGTGAAGGAACTGCAGGACTATCTCGCCGAGCGCCCGCATACCGATTTCATCGAAAGCGCCACCACGGCGGATGTGCCGTGGACGATCGGCGGGCTCGATGCGGAGCGCTTCACGCTGCGCTTTCCCTTCTCGTGGCGCCGGCAGCGGTTTCTCTTCGATCGCTACGTCGCCTTCCAGCGCAAGATCGGCTACAAGCGTCGGATTCCCAACGGGATCGTGCCGCATATGGGCAGCCAGTGGTGGTGCCTCACCCGGCAGACGCTTTCGGCCATTCTCGAAGACCCGGAGCGCCGCACCTACGACAATTACTTCAAGCGCGTCTGGATCCCCGACGAGAGCTATTTCCAGACCCTGTCACGGCTCTATTCCCGGCAGATCGAAAGCCGCTCGCTGACGCTTTCGAAATTCGACTACCAGGGCAAGCCGCACATGTTCTACGACGATCACCTGCAGCTTCTGCGCCGGTCGGATTGTTTCGTGGCGCGCAAGATCTGGCCCTTTGCCGACCGGCTCTACGATGCCTTCCTCACCGATCAGGACAGCGCGATGAAGCGCACCGAGCCGAACCCCGGCAAGATCGACCGGATCTTCGCCAAGGCGGTGGAGCGGCGCACGCGCGGGAGGCCGGGGCTTTACATGCACAGCCGTTTCCCGGCGCCGGGGCGCGAAAACGGGTTTACCTGCGCGCAGTATTCGGTGTTCGAAGGGTTCGGCGATCTTTTCGAGAATTTCGACATCTGGCTGCACCGGGTCACGGGCGCGCGGGTGCATGGGCATCTCTTCGCGCCGGAGCGGGTGCAGTTTTCCGACGGGCAGGTGGTGATGAACGGGGCGCTGAGCGACAGCGCCAAGCTGCGCGACTACAACAAGCGGGCCTTTCTCACCAACCTGATCTGGAACACGCGCGGCGAGCGCCAGTGCTTCCAGTTCGGGCCGCGCGACAATATCGAGGATATCGAGTGGGATATCGCGAAAGACCCCAACGCGCAGATCTCGGTGATCACGGGCGCATGGGCGGTGCCACTCTTCAAGTCGAACCTCAATTTCGCCGAGATCCGCAAGGAGGCGGCGCGGCTGCAGCAGATCGAGAGCGAACATCTCAACGTGCTGCGCTCGGAATGGGCCAAGGCGCGCATCCGCATCTGGACGATGGCGGAATTCATCGAGGCGCCGATGGAACCCTTGCAGACGATCATCGACGAGATTGGCAAAACCACCCAGCGCGGGCTGGCGGAAGTGCCGAAGATGGCCGACCTCACGGGTTTCGGCCAGTTTCTGCAGAACCTCAAGAACCAGGGGATGCACCCCTACCTGATGGGAGATTTCCCGGTGGCGCATGGGCGATACGAGGAGCCGCAGGAGAAGAAACCCAAGCCCTACCTGGTGCAGCGGTAGGGCGGCATGGCGGGGCCGTTCGATTTCTTCGTGGTATTCGCCGAGATGCGGACGGGCTCGAACTTTCTCGAGACGAACCTGAACGCGCTCGAGGGGGTTTCCTGCCTCGGTGAGGCCTTCAACCCGCATTTCATCGGGTATCCGAACAAGACGGAGATTCTCGGGATAGACCAGCCGCGGCGCGATGCCGACCCGGCCGCGCTCATCCGGGCGATCCGCGAGGCGCCGGGGCTTGGCGGTTTCCGGTTCTTCCACGACCACGATCCGCGGGTGCTCGACCTTTGCCTCGACGATCCGCGCTGCGCCAAGATCATCCTCACACGCAACCCGGTGGAAAGCTACGTTTCGTGGAAGATCGCGCAGGCGACCGGCCAGTGGAAGCTCACCAACGTGAAGCGCCGGAAAGACAGCCGCATCGCCTTCGACGGGATGGAGTTTGAAGCGCATGTGGCGAAGCTGCAGGAATTCCAGGTGTTCCTCCTCAACCGTTTGCAGGTTTCGGGGCAGACGGCTTTTTACGTGGCCTACGAGGATCTGCAGGACGTGGAGGTGATGAACGGGCTGGCGATGTTCCTCGGGGTGGAGGCGCGGCTCGAGGCGCTCGACGACAGCCTGAAGAAGCAGAACCCCAGCCCGCTGAGCGAGAAGGTGGCGAATTTCGCCGACATGGAGCGGGCGCTTTCGGGGATCGATACGTTCAACCTGACCCGCACGCCCAATTTCGAGCCGAGGCGCGGGCCCGCGGTGCCCACCTTCGTGACCGGGGCGAAGGCGCCGCTGCTCTTCATGCCGCTGCGCTCTGGGCCGGAGGCGGAGGTGCGGCGGTGGCTGGCGGCGCTCGACGGGGTGCCGGAAGAGACGCTGCCTTCGCAGATGAACCAGAAGGCGCTGCGCCAATGGAAGCGGCGCAACAGGACGCATCGCAGCTTCACCGTGCTGCGCCACCCGCTTTCGCGTGCCCATGCCGCCTTTTGCAGCATGATCCTGCCGCGCGGGCCGGGCACCTTCGCCGATATTCGCAAGACGCTGCGGAACGTCTACAAGCTGCCCATCCCCGGCGGGGAGCCGGGCGAGGATTACGACCTCGCGGCGCATCGCAAGGCGTTCACGGCCTTTCTCGAGTTTCTCAAGGCCAATCTCGCGGGGCAGACGAGTGTGCGGGTAGACGGGCATTGGGCCACGCAGGCGGCGACGCTTCAGGGCATGGCGCAGTTCTCGCTGCCGGACATGATCTTGCGGGAAGAGGAGATGCCGGAGCTTCTGCCGATGCTCGCGCGCGTGGCGGGTTGCAAGACGGCGGCGAAACCGGAGAGCGCGCCGGCCGATCGGCCCTTCTCGCTGGCGGAGACTTACACCAGGGAAATGGAAGAGCTCGCCGAGCAGATCTACCAGCGCGACTACGTGATCTTCGGCTTCGGGCCGTGGGCGGAGGGCCGCGGCTAGCGGTGCTTACGCCGCCAGCATGGATTGCGACTCGGTGAGGATGGTGTAGAGCGTCGCCGGGTCGGAATTGGAGCGCAGCTTGGCACAGATGCCCGGATCGCGCAGGGTGCGAGAGACGAGGGCCAGCGCCTTGAGATGCTCGACGCCCGAGTCGCTCGGCGCGAAGAGGGCGAAGACCAGATCGACCGGCTGCCTGTCGACCGCCTCGAACGGAATGGGCTTTTCGAGCAGCACCATCGCGCCCACCACCTTCTCGAGCCCGTCGATGCGGGCATGCGGCAGGGCCACGCCGTGGCCCACGCCGGTGGGCCCGAGGCTCTCGCGCTCCTGCAGCGCGTCGACGGCGATGCTGTGGTTTACGCCATACGAGCTTTCGGCGATCATGCCCAGCTCCTGAAACAGACGCTTCTTGCTCGAAACGCCCGACAAAACCCTGACAGCCTCAGGTTTGAGGATCATGGAAATTTCCATCTTTCTGCTCCGTGGGATCGCCCCGGTGGCCTTACCCTAGCAACTCGTTCTCATGGGTCGATCCAGCCAATATTACCGTCGTCCCGACGGTACACGACATTGAGCCCGTTTTTCCCTTCGTTCCGAAACACGAGAACCGGCACCCCAGCGAGCTCCATCTGCATCACGGCCTCACCGACGGAGAGAGACGGGATCTTGGTTTCCATCTCGGCGACGATGATCGGCTGGAGGCTTTCGGGCTCTGATTCCTCGCTCTCGCTTTCTGACGCGAGGATATATGATGAAGCGCCTGCCAGTTCAACCGGCTCCGCGCGGGCGCGGTGATGATCCTTCAGGCGGCGTTTGTAGCGGCGCAACTGCTTTTCCATCTTCTCGCAGCACTTGTCGAACGCGGCATAGATCTCGTGGGCATTGGCCTTGGCCTGCGCGGTGAGGCCGGTGGAAAGATGCACCGTGGCTTCGCAGGCGAACTCGCTGGCATCCTTGGAGAAGATCACATGCGCGTCGGTGGGCCGCTCGGCATATTTCTCAACCGCGGAGTTGAGCTCCTGCTCGACATAGGTCTTCAGAGCCTGCCCAATGTCTATCTGTTTCCCACTGATCTGATAAAGCATGTTTCCTCCCTCAACTGGCGTCGGCCAACGGGCCCACGGTGGCGTACACCGGGGATTTGCCCTCGCAACGCTTACATTCTGATGAACCCGGAAGACGTGTCCCGGTAGATGTGCGCCGAGTGTGGCGCCAGTTCGGGACAGGTCGGAAACCGCGGGTTCATGGCTTCAATTGAGGCGAAATCGCCGGCTCTTGTCAATGAGTTTGAAGATCATGTGACAAGAACCGCGGAGGGTTTCCTACGCTCAGGAAATGCGGAAACTGTCGCCCAGATAAACCCGGCGGACATTCTCGTTTTCCACGACATCGGAGGGGCTGCCGGACATCAGAACCTGCCCGTCGTGCAGGATATAGGCACGGTCGACGATCTCGAGGGTTTCGCGTACGTTGTGATCGGTGATGAGCACGCCGATGCCGCGTGTCTTGAGATCTGCCACGAGGCGGCGGATATCGCCCACCGAGATCGGATCGACCCCGGCGAAGGGTTCGTCGAGCAGCAGATACTTGGGATTGGCGGCAAGGCAGCGGGCGATTTCCACCCGGCGCCGCTCGCCGCCCGAGAGCGCCAGCGCATGAACGCGACGCAGGTGCTCGATGGAAAACTCGGAGAGCAGCGACTCGAGCCGCTCGCGGCGGCGGAGCCTGTCGCGTTCGGAAATGTCGAGGATCGCCATGATGTTGTCTTCGACAGACATGCCCCGGAAGATCGACATCTCCTGCGGGAGATAGCCAATGCCGAGCTTGGCGCGGCGATACATGGGCAGGTTCGTCACGTCGCGCCCGTCGATCTCGACGCTGCCGCCCTCGGGGTAGATCAGCCCGGCGATGGCGTAGAAGGTCGTTGTCTTGCCTGAGCCGTTGGGGCCCAGAAGCGCTACCACCTCGCCCTGCTGCATATCGAGCGAAACATCGCGGATGACGACGCGCTTCTTGTAGCTCTTGCGGATGGAGCGCACCCGGAGCCCGGTATTCTCGTGGGCGAGATGGAGATGCAGGCGGGACATCAGTTGTTTCCCTGCTGCAGCACCGTCTTCACACGGCCCGACATTCTGGCGGTGCCGGAGCGGGTATCGACATTCATCCGCTCGGCGGAGATGGCATTGGCCCCCTGCAGGAGCAGCACGTTGCCGCGAAGCGCGATCTGGCCCGTTTCGAGGTTGTAATCGGCGAGGCTGGCCTCGGCCGCATCCTCGCCGCTCACGAGCGTGACGCCGCCCGAGGCCTTGAGCTCGCGAATGCCGGACTGATCCTGCTTGTAGATCACCAGAACATTCGGCGCGGAGAGCCGCATGCTGCCTTGCCCGATCACCACGTTGCCGGTGAATACGGCAGTGCCGTCGTTCTGGTTCACGTCGAGATTGTCTGCGGTGACCTCGACGGGCAGGCCGCTTGTCTGCTCCATGTTGCCGAAGGCGATTTGCCCGCTTTGTGCATGGGCCGCCACCGGCAAAGCCAGCAGCGCGGCGAGCGCGTATCGTTTCGCGAGGGTCAGCAAGCAGTCATTCCTCTTCGGTCTGGGGCCGATATAACAGCTTAACGCCATCGGTGAACAGCAAATGTGGCTCGCCCGTTTCGGCGCTGTTCTGCAGTATCATGCGGCCTGCCGTCAGGTCTCCGGCCGGGGCCTGCCCGGAAATCGCGCCGGGCGCCTCGGCGTAGAGGTTGTCGAACCGCGCGAAAATCTCCGCCGTGTTGACGGTGTAGCCGGTGCTGCTGACGAACTCGACATCGCCGCGCAGGGTGGCGGTGCTTTCCTTCTGGTTCATCTCGGCATGAGTCGAGCGCATGTCTATCGTGGTGCCCGAGGGCAGGCGGAACCGCGCGGTGACATCCTCGGCACTGAATTGGCGCGGATCATCCGGCGAGGGCCGCGCCTTGACGGTCTGGAACAGAACCTCGTCGCCGGTGCGGGTGACACCGGCGAAGGTGGCTTCGGTAGCCCCTTGATCCTGCGCGCGCTGCTGCAGGTCGATCGCGGCGTAGGGCAGGGTTTCGGACGGATCGAACTTCTCGGAGAGCAGGAAAAGGGTAGAGAGCATGCCAAGCGCGGCCATCGGCAGCAGGATCTTCATCCATGCCACGAAGCGGGAGTGGAAGTTGTCGCGCCAGCCCATCGCTCAATGCGCGAAGATATCAGTCTCGGGCCAGCCCGCGAGATCGAGTTTCGCCCGCATGGGCAGGAAGCCGAAACAGGCCTCCGCCAGCTCGGTGCGGCCTTCGCGGGCGAGCCGGATATCGAGCTCTTCGCGAAGGCGGTGGAGGTAGAGCACATCGGAGGCGGCATAATCGAGCTGGGCCGGGGTGAGCTCGGGCGCGCCCCAGTCGGATGATTGCTGCTGCTTGGAGATGTCGACGCCCAGCAATTCCTGCAGGAGATACTTGAGGCCGTGCCGGTCGGTGTAGGTGCGAATGAGCTTGCTGGCTATCTTGGTGCAGTAGACCGGCTCGGCGAGGGCGCCGAAGGCGTTCAGCATCGCCGCGATGTCGAACCGGCCGAAATGGAAGAGCTTGAGCACAGCCTTGTCTTCAAGGAGCGCGCAGAGATTGGGGGCCGATGTCTGGCCCTGTTCGATCTGCACGATATGCGCGTCGCCGTCGCCCGCCGAAAGCTGCACCACGCAGAGCCTGTCGCGATGCGGGTTGAGGCCCATCGTTTCGCAATCAATGGCGACGACGGGGCCGAGCGACAGGCCTTCGGGCAGGTCGTTGCGATGAAAATGATTTGCCATGGGCCTTGCCCTCCCGCGGGGTGCGTTTGCTCGACGGAGCGGATCAGTTGACGATCGAGGAGTGATACTTGATCGCTTCTTCCAGATCGTCGAAATAGGTCATCTTGCCATTTTCGAGAACCAGCCCGGCATCGCAGTATTCCCGCAGGGCACTCATGGAGTGGTTGACGAAGATGGCATCGGAATTGGCCATGCGATCCTTGAAGACGGCGCGGCTCTTGCGTTTGAAGCGGGCATCGCCCACGGCGGTGACCTCGTCGACGAGGTAGGTATCGAAGTGGATGCCCATCGACGCGCCGAAGGTGAGCCGCGAGCGCATCCCCGAGGAGTAGCTTCGCAGGGGCATGTAGAAGAAATCGCCCAGCTCGGAGAAATCAGCGACGAAATCCAGCAGTTCCTCGGTGTCGACGCCATAGACTCGAGCGAGGAAGCGCACGTTTTCCGCGCCGGTCAGGTCGCCGTGAAAGGCTGAGGCGAGGCCCACCGGAAAAGAGATAGAGCCATCGCTGATCACATCGCCGTAATCCGGGCGCATGGTGCCTGCGATGAGCGACAGCAAGGTGGATTTGCCCGCCCCGTTGCGCCCCATCAGCGCCAGCGACCTGCCGCTCGGCAGGGTCAGGTTGAGATTGTCGATCACGACCTTCGGCTTGCCATGAACCCAGAAGCTCTTGGTCAGATTTTCAAAGCGTATCATCTGCGCCCTACGAACGATCCCTGATCGAGTAGTAGATAAGCGCGAGGATCGACCACGCCAAGATCAGGAAGAGGCCGGTGAGGCCGGCGAGAATATCCCGTTGGGGATACTGTGCATCCTCCGCGCGGGTGGGTTGGATATAGGTGGCGAGGTAGCGGCTCTGGCGATTGGCCTCGTCGCGGGCGGCCTCGAGCGCCGTCAGCGAGGCGATGTAGAACTGCTCGGCATACTCCCTGTCGACCGTGAGACGCTCGTATTCGGCGATGAGCGAGGGGTAATCTTGGTTGACGCCCCCGGTTTCGGTGGAAGAGGTGGCGAAGTTCTGCCGTTCGATGGCGATGCGCTCGCGGATCACCTCGATCCGCTGGGCGGCATCCTTCAGGCGCGGGTCGGTGGGCGTGGTGGTGCCGCGCAGGAGGTCGTATTCGACCAGCGCCTCGGCAAGCTGCTGCTGCAGGCTGGTCATCACGCCCATGCGCGTCTGAATGTCGGTCTCCGGGTCGACGATTTGCGACTGGAGGCGGAAATTGGTCATCGCCTCGCGCGCGTTCTTCAGCAGCTCCACGGCATCGTCGAGATCGGCCAGCGCGTAGCGCATGGCATCTTCGCGGGCCTGCCGGTTGAGCTCGTTGATGCGGGTCTGGCTTTCGGCGACGATCGCCCGGTTGATGCCCTGCGCGGTATCCGCGTCGAAGGCGCGCACCTCGATCTCGATCAGCCCGGTGCCGGAATCGTAGGACACACCCACCATCCGGTTCCAGTACCAGATGAGATCTTCCTGCGAGGCGTCGGGCCAGATCGAAAAGAACCAGTCGCGCGGCCAGTGGAGCGAATAGTGCTCGCGCAGATCGATCTGCCGGTTCACGGCCTCCACCATCTCCGAGCTCTGGATGAATTCGTAGAGGATATCGCTGTCGGAGGCGACGGAGCCGCCGGCGAAACTCACCAGCCCGCCCAGCAGGTCGTTGGCGGAGCTTTCCTCCTGGCTGCGGACGGTGAAGCCCGAGGTGGACCGATACTGATCCTCGGCGACCATGTAGAGATAGGATACAGCCGCGGCGAAGGGCACCAGCACGAGCAGCACGAAGCTCGCGATCAAGCCCCAGTGCCTCTGCTTCATGACAGCCTGCCGCGCGATGGGGCGCACATCGGTTTGAGGCTCCTGCTGTCGCGGCTGCTGAGGGGGCTGCGCGGGTGCGGGCTTCTGGGCAGGTGCCGCCGGTTTCGCCGCCTGAGCGGATGGCTGGTTTTGCCCGCCGCCGCGGTTGCCGGAACCCTGCTGCTGGTTGCCTTGCCCCATGGGCTTCGCCTTTTTCGGCTTGCCGGTCTTTGCGTTCTTTCCCGCGCGGCCTTGCTCGGCTTGTGCGGCACGGTTCTTGCCTTGCCCCATACCGCGCCCCGCCGCTGTCCGGCGTTTATCGGCAGAGGCGTCGTCTTCGGCTTCGTTGGCGGCGGGCTCCGTTTCAGCGGCTGCGCCTGTCTTTCGGCGCGACATGAAGGAAAGCGGCGTTACCGCAACCGGCCCGCTGCCGTCTTCGGAGTCTTTCGCGGTTTCGTTTGCCGATGAATCCGATTGCTTTTCAGCAGCTGCCTGATCGCGCGCAGCCGAGCCTCGATTTGCCATTCCTGCCTTATCCGTGCGCAAAGCCGTTTGAATTTGTTGCAACAATCTACCATAGTCCCGACCGCAAACACCAGAGCGATCGTGGATGGCCATGGAAACCGCAGATCAGCCGCCCGCGGGCTTCAAACGCGGCAGACGCCCCAGCTTTCCCACACTAAGGAACGTTCTGGCTCTGATGCTGCGCGAGATGTCCACCCGCTATGGCCGCACACCCGGCGGGTATATCTGGGGCATCGTGGAACCCTTTGCCGCGATCCTGTTCCTGAGTGTCGCCTTTTCGCTCCTGCTCAGGAGCCCTTCGCTGGGAACGAGCTTCCTGCTCTTCTACACGACGGGGTTCCTGCCGATGAACCTCTATACCGTGCTGTCGAACTCGGTCAGCAAGTCGCTCCAGTTTTCGAAGCCCCTGCTGCGGTTTCCGGCGGTGACATGGATAGACGCGGTCCTCGCCCGGTTGCTGCTCAACAGCCTGACCGGTGTGCTCGTCGCGATTCTGCTCTTCACGGTCATACTCAATATCGTCGATACCCGGACGGTTCTCGATCTGGGCCCGATCATCGAAGCCTTCTGGCTCACCATTCTTCTCGGGGCCGGGGTCGGGGCGATCAACTGCACGCTGATCGGCCTCTACCCGGCGTGGGACGTGGTCTGGTCGATCGTTTCCCGGCCGCTCTTCCTCGCCTCCGGGGTGATCTACATCTACGAGGATCTGCCGACCTTCGCCAAGGAAATCCTTTGGTACAATCCCCTGATCCATATCACGGGGCTGGCCCGAACAGGCTTTTACCCAACCTATTCGCCCACCTATATCAGCCACGCCTACGTGGTGTTCTTCTCGATGATCCTCGTGGCGCTCGGGCTTTTGCTCACCAAGCGCTACCACCGCGAGATCCTCAACCGCTGAGCGGCTCGCGAAAGCCCGCGTGACTTCTTGCCGGGAAGGTAGGGAATGGTGCCGCAGAAGGGCATTGAAATACTATATCATGGTGTGTCGTTCTGTTTCACGGTAAGCACAACGCCCTGCAAAACAACGATTTCCCTGTGTCACCCTATTTCATTCTGTCCCACGATGCCCCCTATGTTGAGAGGGATCAAAAGGGGAACAGATGACAGCCCATACCCGAAACCGCCTCACGAAAGACGCCGCGAGAACCGCGCCGCCCGGAAAGCACTCCGATGGCGCTGGGCTTTGGCTCTACAAGCGCAAGGATGGCGGCGCGCAATGGGTGCTCCGCTACACCCTGTTTTTCCCGCAGGCACGAAATGGGCCTCGGGCGCTATCCTGACGTGTCTCTGTCGGAAGCGCGTGAAGAGGCGGAGAAATGGCGGGCCGTAGTGCGGCAGGGCAAGGACGCCATCAAGGAACGCGAGCGCCAGCGCCGGGATGCCGAGCGCAACATGAACTTTCTGAGCGTAATCGCCCGCGATGCCTTCGAGAGCCGGAAGGCGGAGCTGAAGGGCGACGGGAAGGCCGGGCGCTGGTTCAGCCCTCTTGAACTGCATGTGTTGCCCAAGCTGGGAAAGATGCCGGTTTCCGAAATCGACCAGCGCGACATTCGCGATACGCTCGCCCCGATTTGGCACGAGAAGGCCGACACCGCACGGAAGGAGGCATATTGGCTATGCCTGAACGAGACGTCTACAGAACAAAACCTAATCCCAGGACATCTCAGAACAACAACCGAGTTGTACGGTCAAACAGCGAAACTTTGTAGCAACTCTGGTCAAGTCATCTAAAGCGGACAAAAATGAAATGCCCGCCAATTGCGCCTATGCGTCCTTAAACCACCAGCGCTCAAGGAACATCCGGCCATCGACCTCATAATTGTTCGAAAGACCGTCGAAGCCGATCCTGTCGCTGGTTGCGAAGACGTCGTTGGCGAAGAAGGGTATCACCACGCCGCCTTCTTCATGCACCATCCGTTGCATCTCGCCGTAGAGCTCCTTGCGACGGGCCTGATCGAGCTCGGAGCGGGCATCGACGAGCAACTCGTTGAAGCGTGCGTCTTCCCATGCTGTATCGTTCCATGCTGCGCCGGTGCTGTAAGCGGCGGTGAACATCCCGTCTTGCGTTGCATAGCCAGGCCAGTAGCTGGCGCAGAAGGGTTTCTTGAGCCACACCTCCGACCAGTAGCCATCGTTCGCCTCGCGTTTGACGGTGATGTTGATTCCGGCTTCCCGGGCCTGTTCGGCGTAGAGCACACCGGCATCCACCGCTCCGCTGAATGCTGCATCCGCGACATGCAGGGCGATGTCGAGACTGTCGAGCCCCGCCTGCTTGAGGTGCCACCGGGCTTTCTCTGGGTCGTAGTTGCGCTGCTCGAGTTCCGCATTGAAATAGGGGTATGCCGCGTTGATCGGCTGATCGTTGGCAACCGAGCCGTGGCCGAAGAGGATCGTGTCGAGCATTACCTGGCGGTTGACACCGAGCTTGACCGCCGTGCGTACGTGGTTGTCGTCGAAGGGCGCTGTATTCGTGAGCATCGGGAAAGTGTAATGCGTCTTGCCCTGAACCTCGTGCACCTCCACGCCCGACGCCTGGCCGAGGAGATTGGCCGTTTTCAGCTCGACACGGTCCATCCCGTCGATCTCGCCAGTGCGCAGCGCGCTGGTACGTGCGGCGGTGTCCTTGATCGAGATGAGCTCGGCGCTTGCGAAGTGCCCGCGGTTCGAATCCCAGTAGTCGGGGTTTTTCTCAAACGCAGCGCGCACACCCGGCTCGAACGTGACGAGCTTGTAGGCTCCCACGCCGATCCCGTCTTCGTAGGCAATGGAGCCGTTATCCCTGGCGGCGTAGATTGGAAAGTTGAAGCTGCTCATTTTGAAGGGAAAATCGGCATCTCCACCGGAGAGCTCGAACACGACCTTATCAGTTCCATCGGGCCGGATGTCGACGATCGCCGCTACCATCGTGGCCGCGGAAGAGGTGGAGCCTTCACCGCGGTGGTGGTTGATCGATGCTATGACATCCTCGGTGCCGAGCGACTTGCCATCGTGAAACTCCACGCCTTGCCGCAGCTTGAAAGTCCATTGTTTGGCATCTGCAGTAGCATCCCATTCCGTTGCCAGCTTGGGAACGAGGTTGCCGCGCTGATCCACCTCGGTAAGCGTGTTGGTCATGGCGAAATGCATGGATGAGAGGAAGCCGTGGAGGATCTTTCCGGGGTCGAGCACATCGTTGCCGCTGCCTTGGCTGATACCGAAGCGCATGTGCCCGCCGCTGCGGGGCGCGGCGGATGCGGCGCCGCCAATCAGGCTTGCCGCGGAAAGGGAAACGCCCGCCGCCGCGCTGTGTGTCAGGAATCGACGCCGAGAGAGCCCCGCTTGAGAGGTCATCAGGAGTTGGGCGAGGTTGCCGCGATTGTACATGATAATTCTCCATCATGAGGATGCCGGCTACAGGCTTGACCGCTCCGGCCATCGTTGGGCGCCGTTCGAGGCGGCCCCGATCTGACGGCGTGGAAATCCGTTGAGGAAGAGACAAGGCCCGGATCGCCTCGCCTGAAACTCCGTCTTCTTTCAAAAGTATCGCAAGAAAAGAAACCCATCGCATTCGACTTTTTTTCATGGAGTGCCCGAGTTTTTCGCATGGTCCGGGTGTTACTGCCAATCGGCCTGTCTTGCAAAAACGGAGCTGATTAGATGAAAAAACATGATGTTAAAAACGCGCGAAGGAATCGCGCTAGGCTCATGCCGCCTGCACCTGGTGAGAAAAAATCATGCCAAGCTGCGGTCAGGACCCGGTGATGCTGGAAACCGGGGATACGCTGCCAGTCTGGGCCCAATAGGCATCGCGTAACTGGCGCTTCTTGAGTTTGCCCGTTTCCTCGCGCGGCATGGTCTCTATTAGATCGACGCTCTTGGGGCATTTGAAATGCGCAAGATGCGCACGGCAAAACGCGATCAGCTCCTCGGCCAGCGCCGCTGGGTCCGCATCGCGCCGCGCGGGCTCGACGATCGCCTTCACCGCCTCGCCGAAGTCCGGGTCGGGGACACCGAAGACAACCACGTCGTTAACCTCGGGATGCGCGATCAGGCAGTCTTCGATTTCCTTGGGGTAGATGTTGATGCCGCCGGAGATCACCGTGAAATCCTTGCGATCCGCAAGATAGAGATAACCGGCCTCGTCAACATAACCGATATCCCCCGTTGTTGCGAGGCCACCCGGCAGGCGTGAACTCTGCGTCTTCTCGGGGTCTTTCCAGTAGTCAAAAACCTTGCCACCGGAGAAATAGATGTTTCCGAGCTCTCCGGCGGAAAGCGGGTTGCCCGCGTCGTCGACCACGTGAATCTTGCCGAAATGCGCCCTGCCCACCGAGCCGGGACGTTCCTCCCATTCTCGGGTCGTGATCCAAGTGAGCCCGTGCTCCTCACTCGCGGTGTAGTATTCCTCCACGATGGGGCCGAACCAGCTGATCATCTGGCGCTTGATCACGGCGGAGCACGGGGCGGCCGCGTGAGCCATGCAACGCATGCTCGAGATGTCATATCGCGCGCGGACATCTTCGGGCAGACGCAGGAGCCGCACGAACATCGTTGGCACGAAAAAGCCGTGGGTAACTTTGTGCCGGTCGATGATCGCCAGCATCTCTTCGGCGTCGAACCTTTCCTGCACGACGACGGTGCCGCCATAGGCCTGAGTCCACATGCCGATGATCAGCGGCCCGCCGAAATAGAGCGCGCCGCCGACGAGGCAGACTGTGCTTTCGTCGATACCGGCGGGAATGCCCCACTGCACATCCATACCGTCCCAGCCCTCCTTCACGTCGCGGCCGCTCAGGGGGTGCCAGACTCCCTTGGGCCGGCCTGTCGTGCCAGAGCTGTAAAGCATGATCTCGCCCAGCGGTTCGCGCTCCGGGCGCAAGGCCTCATGCGCGGCGATCGCCTTCTGATAGAGCTCGAAGCCGTCGCAGCTGTCGTCGAACATCAGGAACCGTTCGACGGTATCGAGTTTCTGCGTGAGTTCGCCTGCGATCTCGTGCTTGTCGGCGCTTGCAACGAGCAGCCGCGCGCCCGAGTCGCCGATCACGAAAGCCGCTTCGTCGACCGTCAGGTTCGCGTTGACCGGCACGAGGTAGAGGCCGCAACGCAAGACCGCCCAAACCACCTCGAAATAGCGTTCATGGCAGCCTGAGAATATCGCCACGCGATCTCCCGGCTGGAGCCCGTTGTTGCGAAAGAGCGTGGCGAGGCGGCAGGAACGCTCTTCGAGTTCGGCATATGTGACAACCTTGCCTGAGCCTGCCAGCAGCACCGCGGGGCGGTCTGGCGCGTGGTCTGAATAGTTTCCCGGGAACATCTCGACTCTCTGGACTTGCTGGCTGATCGCTCTGCGGATTGCCCATGGGCGCGCTCGAAACGGGTGTGTCGCGACCAGGCCTCATGACGAGCAGATTTTCGTTTTCGCCCGCACTATGAGCGCGTTGGCCGCGTATTGCACTCGACTTTACATCATCGGGGGGGCGAGAAAAAATCACGCTGTCCGTGGCGGCGACTTCGCCTTGATGGGAAAAACCGCTCGTCGCCACGCGTTCGAGACTGCCTGCGAGGGATCACGCTGCGAAGAGGTAAGCCGGGATCAACGGCCCTTGAAAACGGGAGCACGGCGTTCGACATGCGAGCGTATTCCTTCCGAGGCGTCCTCGCTGATCATGCACTCGTGGATCTTACGATCGATAGCCCCGAGCTCGCGCGCGGCTCTGTCTTTCGCGCATTCCGCCACGGCGAACTTGCACGCCTGAACCGCCAGAGGAGCGTTCTTGGCAATTGTCGTGGCATAGTCCCACACAGTCTCCTCTAGCGCGGTATTTTCGACCAGAAAATTAGCAAGGCCCATCACCTGGGCCTCTTCTCCGGTAATGTTACGGGAGGTGAAGAGGATGTCCGAGCTGCGTGCCGGACCAATAAGATCAACCATCCCGGAAATGATCGTATGCGAATAGCCGAGGCCGAGCTTCGCGCCGGTGATGGCGAAAATCGCGTTGCGTGTGACGAACCGGACATCGCATGCCAGCGCAAGGTAAAAGCCCCCCCCGATGCAATAGCCGGAGATTGCGCCGATCAGAGGTTTGGGAAAAGCGTTAAGCGCCGAGACTGCCCTTTCGAGACGTTCATCGTAATCTGCATGGAAAGCTTCATCTTCCAGCCTGTCCGCAAACTCGGATATATCCGCGCCGGTTGAGAAGGCGCGTTCGCCTGCACCGCGGATCACGACCGCTCGCACTGACGGATCGGCCTCGAAGCGCTGCACTGCGGCATGGATCTCGTCCCACATGCCAACACTGATCGCGTTGAGTTTGTCTGAATTGTTCAGCGTAAGTCGACCGATGCCATTCTCGACGGAGGTCAGGATTTTCAGTTCGTTCTGCTCCGACATGGCCATCATGTCCCCTCGTTTTCGCCTATGGGGCTTGCTCTTAGCAATCAATACCAAATCGGACAAAGCAATTAATGGAAAGGTGTGCCTGAGTTTTTGGGGGGTCTTGAAGCAGGCGAGCTTAACACTCCAAGATGAAGAGATATCTGTTTTGCGCCTCAAGTCCCAAAGCTAGAAACCCCGGAGGCCAATCTGCGAAAGTCGTTACCCGCGCCAGAGTTGACGAAAGAGCGAGACGGCCGGGAGACGCAATGCTTCAAGAAACTCCTCGGTGCCTCTCGGGCCATGAACAATGAGTTGAGGCGCGATGATGATCCAAGCATCTTCGTTCCGATAGTAATTTACGGAGGTGTTGGCATATCCGTCCCAACTGCATTCTCCGGGGTGATCTCTCGGCTCATACTCCCTGATTTCCATCGCGGGCTGGGTGATAGACCATCCGAAGCTGAATGCCCTCGGCAGCCCGGAATTGGCCGTGCCTGCGCAGCGGAAGAAATGGGCCAAGCCCGTGTCGAGCTCGAGCCCCTTGATCCATTGCCCTGTCAGCGCCGCGACACCTGCTTCACTGAGCAGACGCCGACCATCAGGAGTGGTTCCGCCCGCTGCAAGGAAATCTAGAAAACGACCATAATCCGCTACGGGCATCATCGCGCCGGTATCGCCGCTCACGAGCTTTCCGGGGCCGTGGACATGATCAATATGGTTCGAGTACTCCGACCCCTCAAGTGGGCATGAATGCTCGGCCGGAATGATGCTAAGCGCACCCGCAGCCTGTTCACAAACGCCGTAAAGCGTTGGTATTCGCTCGGCCCTTGGGTCATCCGGGGTGACATAGAAGGTTGCATCGTTCATCTGGAGCGGGGCAAAGAGCTGTTCGTGAAAAATATCCGATAGGCTCTTTCTGCTGTTAATTTGCCTTTGATAAACGATCTCGATCACCCGCCCCAACACCGCCGAGCCCAGCCCATAGCTGAATTGCCCGGGTTCGGTACTCAAAACGCCAGTTCTTGCGATCGTGTCGCAAAACTCTTCAAGCGTGACTGTCTGGCCGAGTATTGCGGTGGAGGTGAAAAACCCCGGGCATTCGACATTTCGCAAGGCGTTCGCGATATGAAAGGCGCCCTTCGTGCAGAGTGTATTTCCCATCACCTCGTCTAAGTCGCTCCAGAGGTCATAACCTATGCCGCTGGTTTCCGACATCAGGTGGCCGATACGCATGACCTGCTCCGCGGGCGTGGCCACATAGCCCGTGCGACGGCGCGTTCCCAAGGCAATGTTCTGCACTTCGATTTCGCCGGTGGGCAACTCGCCATGGGTGGCCTCGCGTACGACACTCCACGGGCGATCGAAGGCTGGAAGATACAGGCTAACAGGATCGGAAAGCCGGAACAGACCTTTGTCATACAACATCAGTGCAAGTGCGTTCGTCATGACCTTGGTCATGGAATACATCCGGAACATCGCATCCGCCCTCATGCGGCTAGATGTCTGCAGGTCGGAATATCCAAACGCTTTTGGACCGTATATGTCGCCGCCCCTGCGGCACATCACGACGAAGCCGGGCAAACGGAGCCTCTCGTTGTCGAGCGCCGAGGCGAAGAAGCTGTCAAAGGCCGTCTCATATCCTTTCTCAAGGCCCTTGACTGACATTTCAGCGCCCGGCTTCGAAGGCTTCGTTCAGAAGCGCCTCGATTTCCTGGCGTGTCGAGGGTCTCGGGTTTGTGGCGCGGCAGCCATCGTGGTGCGCCTTGCCTGCAATCCTAGGCAGCGCCTCGCGGGTGACGCCGAGATCCCGAAGCCCGACGGGGATTCCCTGCCGATCAAGCAGGGCGCAGATGGCCTTGTAGAGCCCATTGAAGCTCTGGTCTTCCAGGCCGATTGCTTGCGCCATGATGCGTGCCTTAGCGCCTAACGTCGCTTCGTTAAAACGTAGCACGACTGGGAGCAAGACGGCGTTTGTGAGGCCGTGATGGGTGTTGAACTCGGCCCCGATCATATGTGCCATGGCATGAACGAGGCCCAGTCCCTTGAGAAACGATACTCCCGCGAGACAGGATCCCACCATCATTCCACCACGGTCGGCGAGGCTGTCGGGCTGTGCGGCAGAGCGATCGAGGTGCGTATGGACAAGGCGCAGGCCCTCGAGCGCCGCGCCGTCGCAGATCGGGTGAAACGCATCCACCGAGTAAGCCTCTATGGCATGGGTCAGCGCGTCGAGCCCGGTCCATACCGTGAGGTTTCGTGGCAGGCCCACGGTAATCTCCGGGTCGAGGAGCGCTGCGCAGGGCTTGAGGTTCTTGTGCCAGACGCAGCGTTTTGCCCCGCGCTCCACCTGGATGATCATCGAGGTGCTTTCGGTTTCCGCGCCCGTGCCGGCGGTAGTGGGCACGCAAATGAGCGGAACGAAGGTGTCGATCTGTGGGGGGCCTTTTTCTGGCGGGTGATCCAGATCGAATGCCCACAGGTCTTGCTTGCCTTGCCCGGCGAGCAGCGCGATGGCTTTACCACCGTCAAGGCCGCTGCCGCCGCCGAGCGCGATGATTCCATCATGGCCGCCCTGCTCGAAGGCGGTCTTGCCTGCGAAAATGTTGCTATCCGTCGGGTTGGGATCGACATCGTAAAAGACGGTCGAGCTGATGCCGGCCTCTGCAAGCAGGCGCGTTGCGTCTTCCAGAAACGGCAGGCCAGCACTACCTCTGTCAGTAACGATCATGGGCCTCGCGATGCATTGCTCGCGGCACAGCCGCGGCAGGTCGGCGAGGCGCCCGGGGCCATAATGGATGGGAATCGGAAAGCTCCAGTCCGCCGGTTGCAGGAAATTGGTCATGTCAGTCCCTTTTCGGTCGTCATCTCGAGGGCGTGATGAGCCGGGCCATTCGGCCCGAGCCCGGAAATACCGGTCGCGGAAATCGTTGGCTCAGTCCGATAGCAGCACCACGTCATTTTCGTTTAGGTGGATGTCGAGTGGCTGCCCACACTCGATCGGCAAATCGATCGGAACGCGCAGCATCAATGTGCAGTCCTCACCGCCGGAACGGATGGCAAGGCATCTTCGATGTGTGCCGTTAAAGGCAAAATCCGAAACGGTGACTTGCCCGAGCGGCACGGTGGCGCGCTCTTGCGCGAACCTGACATGCTCCGGCCGGATGGACACGTGCAACCGCGTGCCAGTGGGGGCTTCGCCCGGAACGGAGATATGGCCCAGAGTTGTTTCCAACTCGCAGCGCCCACCCTGGCAACCAAGCACGGTTGCCTCCAGGATATTGCTCTCGCCCATGAAGGTTGCGCTGAACCTTGTAGCTGGGCGGAGGTATACGCGATCGGGGGCACCCATGTCTTCGACGCGCCCGTTGTTCATGACGATCAGCCGGTCGCCGATATTCATCGCTTCTTCCTGATCGTGGGTGACGTGCACGAAGGTGGTCTTGAGCTTGCGCTGGATGTCGACCAGCTCATCCTGCATCTGCCGTCGCAGGTTCATGTCGAGAGCGCCTAGCGGTTCATCCAGCAGCAATACGGAGGGTTTGACCGCGATCGCCCGGGCCAGCGCGACCCTTTGCCGTTGCCCGCCGGAGAGCTCGTGTATGCGCCGCTTTCCAAAGCCTTCCAGCCCGACAAGGCGCAGCGCATCGACGGTCGCGCGCTCTCTTTCGCCGCGGGGTATGCCCGCCATCGACAGGCCAAAGCCAACGTTAGCCGCGACCGTCATATGCGGAAACAGCGCGTAATCCTGAAATACCGTCACGGTGGGGCGTTTGGCGGGTGGAACATGCGTTACATCCCGGCCATCGATCAGCAGGGCGCCACTTGTCGGGGTGGTAAACCCGCCGATCATCGAGAGCAGGGTCGTCTTGCCGCTGCCGGACGGACCAAGCAGGACGACGTACTCCCCTTCGGCAATGTCCATGGTCAGCGCCTCAACCGCCGTGACGCTGCCATAGGTCTTCCGAATGTTGCTCAGGCGTAGGAATGCGTCGGAGGCCAAGACTTTCTCTCCTGCTGGCGAGCGGTCATGCGGATGCTGCCTCAAGACGCAGGTACCTTGCCCCCGGGGAGGAGCCGGGGCGGTAGGGTTGCCTGTCCAGTCATGCGTGAACGCTGGTTCGAAGGTGTCGCAAGACCCTTTCTCGGGTTGCCTGATCGCTTTCCGCCGGATTGCCCCATTGGAAACCGAAGATCGGGTCTGGCGCGGATTCACCGGAAAATTAGCAATACCCGGTGCGGCTGACCAACGATTTAAGGGTAATCTTAGCCCTACCTAAATTCACCCTGCCCGGGTCGCCGCCGGCCCGTGGTGGCGGGCGGCAACATGAGCCGGCCGTCAGATATCCAATTTCAGCCGCTTGGTCCTGGCGCGTGAGCAACAAATCGTCATCACATCATTGGCGTTGCGCTCATCCTCGTCGAGCACCTCGTCGCGATGGTCGGGGATGCCGTCGAGCACAGGTGTGAGACAGGAGCCGCAATACCCCTCCTGGCAGAGGTGCGGCACGTTGTACCCGTGTTCGAGCAGCACTTCGAGAATGCTCTGGTTCTCCGGGATCGTGAGAACTTCGCCTGTGCCCTCGATCTCAATTTCGAACGCGGTGTCGGCATCGCCCGTCTCGGCAGGTTCTTTCAGGGAGGCGAAGAGCTCGTAGTGCACTGAGCCTTTCGGCCAGTGCGAAGAGCCCTCGCGCACCGCCGTGATCAGGCTTGCGGGGCCGCAAACGTAGAGATGCGCGCCCGGGGCGGGGTTGCGCAGCAGGGGGGCCAGATCGAGTCCCCTCGACGGATCGCCGCAATCGTAGACGAAAGTAACCTCTCCGCATGACCTCTCCCCCGAGAGATCGTTCAGAAACGCTGCGTGATCAGGACTTCTGGCGCAGTAGTAGAGATGATAGCGGGCTCCCTGCGCTTCGAGCTGATGCACCATCGCCATCATCGGCGTGATGCCGATTCCGCCCGCGATCAGCAGTGTGGAGCGCGCCGACGGATCGAGGGCGAAACTGTTTTCCGGCGGGCTGATCCGGAGCCGCGTGCCGACGGTGACCTCATCATGCATGTAACATGAGCCGGCGCCCTCAACTTCCCTCAGCACGGCGATCAGGTAGCGGTGGGTTTCGCCCGGAGGGTTGGCCAGGGAATAGGCGCGGCGCTGCCCTATACCATCGAGCTCGACGACGATATGGGAGCCGGCGTCGAATGCCGGCAGCTCGCCGTCACCAGCCTTCGCCAGTTCGAATGCTTTGATACGCGGCGCCTCTTCGGAGATCGCCGTAACGACAACTTCTATGGTGCTGGACATGTCTTTAACTCCCAAGGGGCGTGAAGTGAGCGGCGCATCCTTCGGCGTGTTTCGGCCCTATGCGCTTGTGCAACAGGATGTCTCATGCGGCTGCAGGCGGCACAGGCAGGACACTTCGATGGGGCGGTCTGCGCGGGCCTGGGCGAGCGCCAGCCGTTTCGCGATAATGGAGGCCTCCACGTCGCGGCCTTGGCGGGAGAGGCACTCGTGATAGCCGTGCAGTGCCCAGACGTTCTCGGGGTGCTGGCAGGGCCTGGGAAGCGTGCCCTGCAAGCCCAGATCGGCCTCGTATACCTCGGCCGCCTCGTCGACATGCCCCTGCTCCAGCAGGAGCGCGCCGAGGGCGTGGCGCGTGGGCTGCATCCAGCCCCAGGGCTCATCATAGGGCAGGCTGTCGTCGCAGCGTGCGGAGTTGCGCAGATGTGCGTAGGCCTCGGTGAAATTGCCACGGCGGTATTCCAGCTCACCGAGGAGCATTTGGTGGGCGATCTCCAGAAGGTCGGAGCAGGTGTTGTTGAACAACATCCGACTTGCCGGCACCCGCGCCGCGGCGGCCTCAAAACGCGCCAACTGCGCTTCGGCACTGGAGACCTTCCCGAGTGCGGCGAAGGCGACGCCCTTGGCGTAGTGCAGCATAGCGGTGGTCATTGCGTATAGCTCCGGATCTTCGGGCAGCGGGGCATCAA
This sequence comes from Roseovarius sp., assembly GCA_040222155.1. Classification (GTDB taxonomy): domain Bacteria; phylum Pseudomonadota; class Alphaproteobacteria; order Rhodobacterales; family Rhodobacteraceae; genus Roseovarius. The sequence continues at coordinate 30,108 of JAVKDQ010000139.1, read as the reverse complement.
TGAGGTCCTGCCATTTGCCGAACCGGATCAGCACATGGGTCTGGATGCCGAGATAGGCCTCGAGCCAGTCCGCCATAGGCGGGCTTTCGACGCGGAGCAGGTCTTCCGGCAGGGTGGCCTCCAGTTCGCGCGCCGCGCTGATAGCGGCTTCGAACTGCCCGAGAAACATCGCGCCATAGGCTTTGAAGTGGTAATCGTGCACCCGGTAGAACGTGTAGAAATTGTTGGCGCCGTGACGGGCGAGATACTTGCGGTCTGCCTCTATTGCAGCTGAATTGACCCGCACTACGTCCTGATACATTCCGCAGATGACGTAGATATGGCTCGACATATGATGCAGGTGCCCCGCATCCGGTACGAGCCCGGGCAGTCTGTCTGCCGCGCGCAAGGCAAGCTCCGGCATGGGCGACATTTCCATCACGTGGATGTAGACGTGCAGGATCCCCGCATGGAAGGGGATATCGGGCGCCTCCATTACCGCCATCGCGAGTTCGAGCGCCGCCTTGGCCTCGAGCGTATCCGCGCCCTCTGCGGGTGCTCCCGTGGTGAGATCCCAGAGCTGCCAGGGCGTACGGTTGATGAGAGCATCGCAATAGAGCGCCACGACGTCGAAGTGATCGGGATAGGCCTTGTAGACCTCCCGCATCTCCCGCGCGTAATCATCGTTCCAGCGACGAAAATCATCGGGGTCGGCGGGCGGTTCGGGCTGTTGATAACGGAGCGCAAGCGCCCGAATGAGCCTTTGTTCGAGATCGCTCACGTGGCGAGAGGCGGCCTTGGCGCGCTGGATGGCGTCGAAGGCGCGGGAAAGCGCGTGTGCGAGGTCTTCCGGGTCGAATATCTCCCACTGCTTGTTGTAATTCGGGCCCGAGGCATTGGCGATCCCCCAATACGCCATGGCACAGGCCGGGTCTGCCTCGGCGGCGCGGGTGAAACAGCCCACCGCTTCCTCGTGGTTAAAGCCGTAGCACCATGCGAGGCCGCGGTCGAACCATCTCTGGGCCTCCCCGGACGCGGTAGTTACCGGCATGCTGTGCGGCCCCAGATCGAAATAGTCTTTCATGCGCTGTCTCTCCCTACCATTCGGACGAAACCGGGTCTTGAACTGTCAGGATTTCGGGTGGCTCGAACGCGGTGACCGATGGCAACGGGCCTTCGAACCGGCTGATGGCCACAAGTGTGGTATGGGATGTGGGGCCTTGAGCGAGGCGCGAGGTGCCAATGTCTCGGGTCAGCACGTTTGGGTTGCCATGCTTATCGAGCGGGTTGGGCTGCGCTTCTGCCGGGGCCGGGTCATACCACGCGCCGGTGGCGAGCTGTACCACGCCACGTCGCAGGCCTTCGCTCAGCTTCAGTCCGGCGAGGCAGGCGCCACGATCGTTGTAAAGGCAGATGATGTCGCCATCCGTTAGGCCCAGGGCGCGCGCATCCTCGCTGTTCATCGTCGCGGGCTCGCGCTCTCCGATTTTCGTGGCTCGGCTTGGGCCGCCGCTGTCGAGTTGCGAGTGCAGCCGCGCCTTCGGCTGGTTCGAGATCAGGTGGAAGGGAAAGCGCCGCGATTTCTCGGATCCCAGCCACTCATCTGGCTCACGCCAGACGGCGTGACCGGGGCAGTCGTCGTACCCGAAAGAGGCGACATTCTCGGAATATATCTCGATGCGCCCGCTTGGGGTGGAAAGTGGGTTGGCTTCCGGGTCGGCTCTGAACGCGCTAAGCAAGACACGGTTTTCAGACGGGGCGGGCAGCCGGAAGATGCCGGCCTCCTGGAACGCGTCGAAATCCGGCAGGTCGTGGCCATGCCCCGACGCCGCGCTTCGCGCCCTGTGCCAGAGGTTGCGCAGCCACGCTGCCTCGTCGCGGCCCTCGGTGAAGGCTGCACCGGCGCCCAAACGATCGGCCAGTTCGGCAAAGACTTCGAAATCGGTTCTGGCTTTGCCAACGGGGTCAAGCGCCTTGCGCATCGCGACGAGCACGCTGTCGGGGCGGCTCATTGCGATATCGTTGCGTTCTAGCGCGGTCGCGATCGGAAAAACGATGTCTGCGTGCCGCGCTGTCGCTGTCCACCAATGATCATGCACGATCACCGTTTCGGGTTTGCGAAAGGCGAGCGCCAGGCGGTTGAGATCCTGCTGATGATGAAACGGGTTTCCTCCCGCCCAATACACAAGCCGCGTATCGGGGTATTCGTAGCTCTTGCCGTCATAGTCGAAACGAGCGCCTGGGCTGAGCAGCATATCGGTGATGCGCGCCACAGGAATGAAGCTTCTCACCGGGTTGCGCCCCTGGGGCAAGGCCGGCCAGCCGATATCGTGGATCGGCGACCCGATCTGGCCATCCGCGCCATACCCGTAGCCGAAGCCGCCGCCCGGCAGGCCGATCTGGCCCAGCATGGCCGCGAGCGTCACCGCCATCCATACGGGCTGCTCGCCGAACTGGGCCCGTTGCAACCCGGCAGCCAGGCAGATCATCGTGCGTTTCGCCGCCATGCGGCGGGCCAGCGCCCGGATATCTTGGGGGGCGATGCCGGTGAGGCTGGCAGCCCACTCGGCTGTCTTGGGCGCGCCGTCGCTCTTGCCGGTCAGATACGATTCAAAACGGTGGAAGCCTACGGTGTAGCGGTCGAGAAACGCGCGATCATAGAGGCCGTCCGACACGAGCGTGTGCGCAAGCCCAAGCATGAGCGCCACGTCCGAGTTGGGGCGGGGTGCGATCCACTCTGACTCCAGTTCCTCCGCGGCATCGTCGCGCAGCGGGCTGACGTTCACGAACTTGACGCCGGCTGCCCGGGCCTCGATCATCAATTGGCGGATACGGTGATGCCCGATGCCACCTGGGGCGATTTGCGTGTTCTTCGCGGGAGCACCTCCGAACATTACCACCAGTTCGGAATGGCGGGCGATGACAGGCCAGACCGTGCTGGATTTGATCACGTCATAGAGGTTGCCGACGATATGGGGCATGACCACTTCGGCCGCCGCGAAGCTGTAGGTATTCACGCTTCTGGTGTAGCCGCCTATGCAGTTCAGAAAACGGTGGATCTGGCTTTGCGCGTGATGGAAGCGCCCGGCGCTGGCCCAGCCGTAGGATCCGCCGAATATCGAGGCGTTGCCCCAAGTTTGGCGCACATGATCGAGCGCGCCGGCGGCCAGATCGAGCGCCGCCTCCCAAGACAGTTCGACAAAGGGCTCCTGGCCTCGTCTTTCTCGGCTGCAGGGCCCTTCTTCCAGATACCCTTGCCGAACCAGCGGCCGCCGCAGGCGCACCTTGTCGTCGATCGCCTGCACATATCCCTCGGCGATCGCGGAGGGTTCCGGATCGGCGGGGTCGCCAGTGATGTTCACGAGGCGGCCCTGCGACACTTCGGCAAAGCCCGTGCCCCAGTGTTGAGCGGTGGGGTAACGGCGCAGGGGCTGATTGGCGTCGTCGGACATGGAAACTCCAGCGGCTCTTGTCGGGCGCCCGGGCCCTTGGGCCAGGTTGCGCCTTTGCGAGGGCAAGGGGCCGCGACCTGATCAATCGTGCGAGGGAGAGGTGGGTCTTCCGGAAGGCATCTTTTCCGCCTTGTTTTTCTCGCGCAGCTCCTTCATCAGCCGCCGCGTTGCCTCTTCCGTGCCATCGTGATCCCAGCCGAACCACTTGTCCCACGCGATCGCCTCGGTTCCGTAGTTGCAGTTGTAGTAGCGGTGATGAACCTGATGATGGAAAATCCCCAGCAGCCACACGAGCCTGCCCTTGACGACCACACCCTCGAAACCGGTGTGGAAGATGACCGCCCCGAGCGAAGCGAGTTGCAGGTGGAAGATCACGTGGATTGGATGCGAGGGGATGACCAGGTGGATGAGAACCGAACTGAAATAGACGATATGTTCGATCCAGTGCATCGATATGCCAGACCAAGGGCCCACGTTGACATTGCGGTGATGCACGGAATGGACCACCTTGTAGACACTTCCCCAATGCAGGAACTTGTGAACCCAGTAAAAATGCGTGGATTGCCAGAAAATGACGAAGACGAACAGGAAGAGGAACCAGAGCGGGTTCTCCGCAAGCGCCGCGCTCACGTCCCATGACCAAGTGGCGAAAGGCAGGCTCCCGTTGGCATAAAGGTAGAGAAACCCGATTTCGTACAGTGTCCAGAAGCTGAGCCCGCTGACGATCGACCAGAACACGTTGTCCCAATACTGGTCACCAAAGGCGAACTGTCTGCTCTTCATGGGATAATCGCGCGCATCGAAGCGCCGGTCGTCGCCCTGCTTGCGGTAGGTGAAGAAGTAGAGGTGCAGGGCTTGGGCGAGCAGCACCAGCATGATCAGGTTGCGCAGCCAGATCAAGCCGATCCATTGAATGTCGAAGCTGGCCATGCGCTCTGCCGGGGGTGTAAGATAAGCCCATGTGAGCGCGGCCATGATCCCGAAGGGCAGGGTCAGGGACCACATGAAATCCCGGCCCACTAGAAACTTCAACGCGGCGAGCGGACGTAGCGGCCAGACAAAGATCGGGTAGTATTGCAGCGGCAACGCCGGGTGATAAAGCCAGGTGCTTTTTTTTGCGTCGGAAGCGTGCTTTTGCTTTTGCATCTCGAGGCCCTGTTGTTTGTTCAGGAGTGACGGCTGCGGAACCGGGGTGCCAGTGGCCGCAAGCGCTTGATCGACCTGCTGCCACAAGAGTTCGCACCACCTGATGCGGCCTGGTTAACGGTTTATCCGATGCTCAGCCTAGCAAGACGCGGTGGAAATCCCTGCACGAGTTTTTGGAGTGCCTCCTTCTGAGAGAACCTCATGCAGCGCTGACGTGGATCAGGCGAAGGGGAGCACGGGGGGCCGGAATTGCCATTGCCGGCGATCACCGGAGGGCTGCGGAGTCGCGCCGCGCCCTCGAACGACAGGCCTTCATGGGCGTTACTCGGCGTCTTGGGCGCTTGCTATCGGCGAAATGGACTGCAGCCATGTGGAGAAGGTCGAGATGGATTGCAGATCCTTCGACTCCTTGGGGCATACGAAGTAGATACCGCGCCCGCTGACATAGACATGATCGAAAAGCCTGATGATTTTTCCGGCATCAAGGTCTCGTTTGATCAGCGAAAGATCTGCGATGACGATTCCCATACCATCGCGGGCGGCGCGCACAGCCATGTCCATCGTCTCGAAGGCCGGCCCATCTGTGGCCGAGGGCACCGATGCGTCGGCATCGTTGAGCCAGAGCGGCCAGTCGCGCCTGTCGGTGCTGTTGTGTAGCAGCGTGTGGCCCGCCAGATCGGCCGGGTCATGGAGCGGACCGTTCTGATCAAGATATCCGGGAGAGCAAACCGGCTGGAGCATCTCCAACGACAGTTGCCGAACGTAGAGGTTGGGCCAGTTGCCGTCGCCGTAAATGATTGCAGCGTCGAAGCTCAGCGCGTCGAATGTGGGCGGGTGCAGCATGATCGAGGGTCGGATTGAGATACCCTGGTGCAGGTCCTGAAACTCCGCGATGCGCGGCATCAGGATCCGGAGAGCGAAGGATGGCATGACCTGTAGCCGTATGGCGCTCTTCGCTGTGCTCATCGCGAGAAACACCTGGTTCATGTTCTCGAAGGCCAGCGAAACCGTCGGCAGGATCGACTTGGCGAATTGCGTGAGATGAACGTTGTTCGCCTCGCGCACGAAGAGCTGCGCGCCCAGATAATCCTCAAGCTTCTTCACCTGCCGGCTGACGGCGCCCTGCGTGACGAAGAGTTCTTCCGCCGCCTTCGAAAAACTGCAGTGCCGCGCTGCCGCCTCGAAGGCGCGCAGGGGGTTCAGAGGGGGCAGGTTGCGATACATGGGCGCAGTCTAGCTCGTTTCATCGGGTGGCAAACCGGGTTTTCGCATGGCCTGACCGTGCCATCTGAACTCCGGCTGGGTCTGCCCCTTTTGCGTGCAACCGTCGTCAGGCCCCGGACCTGCTTCTTGCCGAACCGCCATCTTCGGGTGGCGCTGCGTGCGCGTCAACGGCCGAAACGATCAGCGATTAGCGCGATCATCTCGAACATCACCGACATGGCGACCTGCGCGGTGATGTTGTTCGGGCTGTCTTTCGTGGGCATGAGGCAGACCACGTCGCCACCGATCACATTGAGCCCGCGCAAGGAGCGGAGCATCCGATTGACCTCGTTCATTCGAAAGCCTTCTTCGCCGGGCTCGAGGTTGGATACTGCCGGCGCCACGCTCGGATCGAGGCAATCGAGGTCGAAGGTTATGTAAACGGGGTGATCTCCCAGCCTCTCCTTGATGATGTGGATGGTTTCCTCGACACCGATCTCGTCGAACCTTTCCTTGGTGATCACCTCGTACCCGAGATCGTAGCTACTCTTGAGCCAGTCGAGGCTGCGGGTATGGCCCCGGATGCCCACCTGAACGCTGGCACTGGCATCGACGTGACCGTTGCGTACAAGGTAGCTCGCCCAATGCGCCGCGGATTTCTTCGCGCCGAGAAAATGATCGATGTTGGAATATGCGTCGGTATGCGCGTCGAGATGCAGCAGCGCCGCCTTCTTTCCGCCGGTTAGGCTCGATTGCGCGCCGGCGATGGCCTGAAGGATCGCACCGGTGATCGAATGATCGCCCCCGATCGAGACGGGGCGCGCGCCTGCAGCCTGCACGGCATTATAGAAATCGGAGATCCGCTCGATGCAGCGCTCGTTGTCATTCGCTTCTGGCAGGGGTACGTCGCCCAGATCGGTGATCCGGCAGCGCGTCCAAGGGTCGATCTGGAAAGGAATGTGCGCGCGGTGCCCGTAGGCCGAGACATGGCGCACGGAGCGCGGACCAAGATGTTGGTCGCGCTCGGTGGTACCGTTGCCGGTGCTGTGAGGCACGCCGATGAGAGCGATATCGGCATGTGTCGGGTCGGGGTCGTGTGGCGCACGGAAGAGTGTTGGGACGCCCCACCAGTAAAGCGCATCCAACACGCGGTCTTCATCTGTCTTGTCGTTTCTATGCATCAGCCCAACCTCGTCGGATCCCGCCCGGACCAGAGTTCCCATGCGGCGCTCGTTCGGGTCGTTGCGTGTTACTCGCCGGGCTGCCATCGCGCCCGATGCCGCCAGATTAGTCGGACGGGCCTTGGCAACAAGCGAGTTAACCGAAGGCTTAGCGTGAGCAAAAATCATACTGGGCGATTGCCAGCAAGGTGTAATCATTTTCGATGTAGTCCAATACCCTATATTTTGCGCCCTTGAATCCGGGCGGCAAGTATATCGGTTTGCGGGACCATTACCTATTGTCACGCTGAGCCGGTCTATAATTCGTTGGTCGGTCGATCGGGGACTTGGTATCGTCCAAGCTACGGGCCCGCTGGTGAAATTCAACGAGATGTACCAGCAGGCGGAATTGAACTTTCGTGCCCGGGTGCGTTTGCGGGGATCAAACTTCTGACGCAGGAGATATGCGTTCTTCGGTGTCTCAACAGGCACCGGTGCCAGCTTTGCAACCGCAACCAGCCTGAATTTGCAAGTCTTTTCACAGGGAGAATGGACATGATCAAACGTAATGGCGGCCCATTCGCGCCGCATGACAAGAGCAGGCGCGCTTTTCTGACGCGTTCGGCCAGTTTCGCCGGATTGGCTGCCACGTCGAGCCTCTTGAACCCGAGCTTTGCACGGGCCTCGGGAACGCTCAACTTTCTGACATGGTGCGACCATGTCGATCCACGCATGGTTGCGCTCTACGAAGGGAAGACCGGCAATTCGGTGCAATCGAAAATCTATGAGGGAACGGGGGCAGCGCTCTCCATCAAGGATCAATCCTCGAAAGGAGACTGGGACCTCTTCTGCGTCGATTTCCAGGATACCCCGATTGTCGCGGGCAAGGGCTACCTCGCCGAGCTCGACGATAGCCGTGTGCCGTGGGACAAGATCTTTCCGGCGATACGTAATCAGCCGCATTCCTACAGTGCCGATGGCAAGCTCTACGGCATTCCCACCAAGTTCGGCTACTACGGCCTTGCCTACAACAAGGACAAGGTAGACCCGGCGGATGCGCGCACTGCCGAGATCATGTGGAACGAAAAATACAAGGGCCGGATCGCGGTTTACGACTACTACCTGCCCATCATCCAACTCGTCGGCCTGTCGCAAGGCTTGCGGCCGCAGGACATCACCGTCGAGAACCTGCCGAGCAATATCCGTGAACCGCTTCTGAAATTGAAGCCGCAAACCCGCGTCGTCGGCGACATCGTGACTGTGCTCAACGCCCTGCATGGCGGATCGACCGACATGATCATCGGGGGCGCCGAGTGGCTCGTGGCGCTCGACATGGCAAACAACCCCGCCCTCGACTTCATCACCTTCGATGAAGGCGCGCTGATGTGGAACGAGGCACTTTCTATCTTCGCTGATGCCCGCAACCCCGAGGCTTCTTGGGCATTCATTGAGGCGGCGCTTTCTCCTGAAGGCCAACGCTTCATTTCAACGTCGGAATGCGCCTGGGCCAACCCTGTGCGGATGGACGCGGCACTGACCGCGGAGGAAGCCGGGATCCTTCGGTGGGAGGAGCAGGCCAAGGTGCTCGAGCGCGCGATACCTTCTTCTCTTGCCGGAGACGAACTCGACTATGCGATGCTCGATCTGTGGCAGGAGTTCCTTGCAGCATGATGCCGCCACTCAATGACTGCTAATGCTACTCAGGAAGGCCGGGCGGCGCAATTTGAACTGCTGCCCGGTAAGGGTTTGACGCTAGTCCGTCTCGCGGTTTGGCCGCCGCTGGCCTGGATCGGGGCTTTCTTTTTCATTCCGATCGGCTTCATGCTCGCGATCAGCACCTGGACGCGCGCAAGGGGTGGGCTGGACCCGGCGTGGACCCTCGACAATTACGAAAAGATACTGACCAGAAGCTATCTTCTGGAGGGTCTGACCAATTCCATAGAGGTCGCGCTGATCACCACCGCGATCAGTGTGATCGTCGCCTATCCCATCGCCTACGTGCTCGCCTATCGCGTGCCAATCAAGTGGCAGCGCGTGCTGCTCATTCTTGCCATTCTGCCTTTCTGGACATCCTATCTCGTGCGTTCATACGCTTGGACGGTGGTGCTGGGCGATCTAGGTATCGTCAATGTCCTGCTGAGCCAGCTCGGCTTGATCAGTGAGCCGCTGATTCTGAACTACACCCGCGCCGCGACGGTGCTTGGCTTCGTGCACTTCTTCGTCATGCTTCTTACGCTCACGATTTATGCGAACCTCGTGCAGATCAGCCCTCTCTACCGTCATGCGGCGGCCGACTTGGGCGCATCTGGGTTCCAGTGCTTCTGGCGCATCACGCTGCCGTTGAGCCTGCCGGGAATCATGGTAGGGGCGTTTCTTACCTTTGTGGTCTGCATCGGCGACTACATCACACCGCAGATACTGGGTGGCGGCAACGAATTGCTCCTGCCGCAATCGATTATCATCCAGATCCAGCGCACCGGCGACCTGCCGATGGCGGCGGCGATGTCCGTTGTTCTTATGCTCACGGTGACATGCGCATATTTTCTCACGGCCAGATGGCTGCGTCTTGACAGGCTCTAGACCATGAAGAAACTCAAACCGGATCTCGGTATCCTCTACCTGGTTCTCGCTTACGTCTTCATCTTCTTGCCGGTGGTGGTGTTGGTAATGTTCTCGTTCACCTCACGAGACTTGCCCTTGCCACCCTTCGAGGGTCCCAGCCTGAAATGGTATGCGCGCATTCTGAGCGACCAGCGGATGCTGCAGGCGATGGTCAACTCTATCCTGCTGGCGGGCATCTCCTCGCTCGTGGCAACCTTTCTGGGGTTTCTTGGCGCCTATGGCGTCGCGCGTCACAAAACCCGGTGGGACGGCCTCATTCGCTACGCGATGATGGCGCCCATCACCGTGTCTTACCTGATTATCGGGATGGGCCTGCTTGTGAGTTTTCATGCATTAGGCCTGCCCAAGTCACTCTGGGTTGTGGGCATCGGGCATGTGGTGCTCAACCTGCCTATTTGTTTCGCGATCATCCTCGCTGGCATGGGAGACCATCAAAGGAACATCGAGCAGGCGGCGCACGATCTTGGCGCCAGCGATCTGCAAGCGCTGCTCTTCGTGACGTTACCGGTGATGCGCCCATCGCTCTTTGCAGCATTCTGCCTGAGCTTCACCTTCTCATGGGACGAGTTCATCATAGCCTTCCTGTTGACGAGGTTCGAAGTCACCTTGCCGGTCCTGCTCTTCGAGATGCTGCGCGCCGGAAGCAACCCGTTGCTGAATGCCGCAGGGAGCCTCGTATTCCTGATCTCGATCTGCCTTGTTCTGGCGGCAGTAGTGCTCACTATGCGCCAGCGAAGAGGGTAGAGAGCGCCTTGCGAAGCCGTGCGCCCATTCAGGCCCTGAGGGACGGGGAGATGCCGATCGAGCCATTCAGAGAGGCGCCGAACAGGCAGGCTTCTTCCGGGTGCGATTCACTGAAATCTGTCGCCAGCAAGAGGGCCTGCCGAAAATAGGTGCCGACCAGCAGTGCGGAATGCAAGCTTGCGCCTTGCAGATCGGCATGTGTGAGAGTGGCGCCGCTAAGATCCGCATGCGCAAGGCGCGCGTCGCGCAGGTCACTCCGTGACAGGTAGGCAGATCTAAGAGAGGCGTAACGCAGGTCGCAATCGATGAGAGAAGCTCCTGCAAGATGAGCGAAGTCAAGATCCGAGTGATGCAGGTTCGCCCCGTCGAGCTTCGCACCGGTCAGGTTGATTGTGCGGAGGAAGGACCCGGGCATGCGTGCCCCGCGCAGGTCAGCTCCCGAGAAATCCGCCATGTGAAGGATCGTGCCGCTGAAATCCACGTTCCTCAAGTCGGCTTTGCGCATCACGAGGCGCTCACCGCCCGCCCGCTCTTCAAGCCATGCCACGTGCAACTGCAAGCGCGTCTCGATATCCCCGACTGTGGGTGTCTCGTTCAAAGCTTCATCAAATCGCAATACGCGTCGTGAAACGCAGCGACTGGCTCTTCGAGGAAGCTCGCCATCGGCCCTACCTCGAATCGAGGCGAGGCAACGGTTTTCTGTAGCATGTCTCCCGCCTGAATGTCCTCCAGGACCACTGGTTCGTAGAACTCCAAGTAGTTGGCTGGATTATCGCCCTCCTGCCCTAGAATGAACCAGCGCCAAATCGAGGTCTTCGCATCTTTCGGCAGGACATGCATGAAGCTGCAAACGTTTTCCCAAACGATTGTGATGACGTTCGGAAAAATCACGTTTGTTGCGAAAGCAGGATATTTCCACGCGAGTCCTGGCAGCGGCTTCATGTTCTCTGGCGTCACATCATAGGGAACGTGAGAAATGTGATGCGGTCCGCAATAGCCGTAGAACAGTTCATCGACCTTCCAGTTGCTACTTCCAGCATGGAGGAAGGGTACATGCAGGCAATCGACATGGTTTTCGATGATAAACTTCCAGTTCGAACCTGCCTCGTATTCCCGATATTCCAGCAGCTTCAGATCTTGCGGGCGCACACCCTGCTCATGCACATCTGCTTCAAGCCCTTGCAGCCAGTCTTCGAGCGGTTCGGCATCGGTGTTCAGGTGCACGAAAATCATGCCCCAGAACGTATCCACGGCAAGGCGGCGCAAACCGTATTCTGAAAGGTCGAACTCTTCGAAAGCATGCTTCCAGGGGACGCGTGCGAGCTCACCGCTCAGCTTGTAGTTCCAACAATGGTAAGGGCATACGAGGCTTCTTGCCTTGCCGCTTCCCGACGCGACCTGACAAACTCTGTGCCGGCAGACGTTGTGCATTGCATAAAGTTCGCCATTTGCGTCTCGGGTAACGATGATGGGGTAAGGGCCCAAGTCGAAGGTCTTGAAACTGTTCTTTTCCGGTATCTCTTGAACAAGCCCCACAAAGATCCAACCAGGCTCGAAAACCTCTCTCCACTCTCTATTGAACCACGCCTTGGACTTGTAGGCCTCGGGTGGTAGCTGAAAGCCACCTCCCGGTTGGAGTCTCTCGGCTGATTTGATCATTTTACCCCCTGCGCGAAACAGATCGAAAAAGCTTTCGGGTAGGAGGAATCTACCGTGTCCCGACATCAAGCGTGAACGAGTAAAAATCTCGATCAGGCCTCTAAATTGTAATGCACGCCTCGTGTTGCGATTTCTTGTGTCGGGAGCGCAAAGCTCCGCAGATCAAGCCGGACAGGGCAGCGGACGAAGAAGTTTCGACCAAAGGTCTGGGCGAGGTTGCGGGGGCTTTCATAGCTGAAAGGGGAACGGAAAAGGGGATAAGCGTTCGCACTATTTCACTAACACACTGATTTATAGTTTTATTCTATAAATTAATGGTGCCGCAGAAGGGACTCGAACCCCCGACCCCATCATTACGAATGACGTGCTCTACCAGCTGAGCTACTGCGGCATCGGCGCCGGCGCTGCGGCGCGGTGGCCCGGGGCGCGCGGGTGGCGCGCGAAAGGCCTTGTGGAGCGGCGCTATAGCACCGCCGGGCCAAGGGGGAAAGAGCTATTTTTCCGGCTTCATCCCGGTGTCTTCGGAGGCGGTTTCCGGGTCGAGGATCTCGGCATCGGCGATCTTCGTTTCATCGCCTGCGGGCTCTGCCTCGTCGGGCGCGTCGGGTGCGTCTTCCGGCTTGCTCTCCTCCAGCGCGCCCACGATGAGCGGAAGCATCTCGACGCCGGTGGGCGAATAGACGGCCGAGGCGGGTGGCGATTTCCAGCTGAGCGTGTCGAAGGACTGGCAGTTTTCGCAGGCGGGCACCCATTCGGCATGGATGTGCTGGCAGTTGTCGCACACCCATTGCGGGCCGCGCGGGGCGGAGAGCGCTCGGGTGAGCCAGCCCTTCACCACCGCGTCGGAGGCGCCCTCGCCGCGCTCGATGGCGGCCATGATGGTGAGCACGCGCGCATCCGGATCTTCCTCCACCAGGCGCCCCAGAGCGCGGCGGGCGGCGGGGAAATCCTCTGCCGCGATCTGCAACTCGGCCTCGACGAGTTTTGTCTCGCGATTGTCGGGCTGGACCTTCAGCAGCTTGGAGAAGCGCTTCAGGCGGGCTGCGGGCGACTCGCCCGGCTCGATCTCGGCGAAGGCGGCGGCGAGATCGGGATGCGGATGCACGCTCCAGGCCTTCTGCACCACGCGGGCGGCGTTGCGCTTGTTATCCTTGGAGATGTAGCTGCGCGCGGCCATCACTGCGGCGGGGATCAGATCGGGTGAAAGCCGGTTCGACTCGATCGCGGCTTCCTTGGCCTCGATATCCTTGCCCTCGTCGAGAATGTCCTTCGCCTCGGTCAGCGCCAGAACGGCATCGCGGCGGCGATGCACGTCGCGCGGAAGGCTGCCGTATTTCAGCTTGGCGCGCAGGGTTTCGCGCGCGCCGCTCCAGTCATGCGCCTTGGCCTGCAGCTTCAGAAGCGTGTCTTGGACCTCCTCGTGGCGCGGCTTGAGGGCGAAGGCGGTTTGCGCGAGCTTCAGCGCGGTCTCGGTGTCGCCATCGGAGAGCTTCTGTCGAAGGATGCCGCGCACCCCTACGAAGCGGGTTTTCTCGTTGGCGAGCAGCCGCTTGTAAACTTCCTCGGCCTTGCGCCGGTCGCCTGCCAGTTCTGCGGCTTGCGCGGTGATCAGGTTGGTGAGCGCGGGTTTGCGCAGGTAGCGCTCGGCCTTGTTGGCCTTGGCCATTGCAAGTTGCCCTTCACCCGAGGCCAGCGCCAGAAGCCCCTCGGAGAGTGCGCGGTAGCCCTTTTCCTGCCGGTTCCTGTCGAAATAGCGCGAGAGCGCGGTTTCGTCGCCGTTGACGAAGCGCAGAAGCGCGATCAGGAGGCCGGTGATCTTGAGCAGGATCCAGATTGCGATGACGAGGAGGATCAGCGCGATGGTAGCGGTGAGTGGCGTGAGGTTGAGTTCCTGCCCCGCCATGACGATCCGCACGCCGCCGTCGAGTTCGAGCAGGTAGATCGCCGCGAAGCTCGCCGCCGCGACAAGGGCGATGAAGACCGCAATCTTGATGATGGACCACAACATGGCAGGCGCCCTTTCGGTGTCAGTTCAGTTCTTCGCCCAGTTTCTGAGCGGCGGCGACCGCTTCGAGCCGCTGGGAGGCATCCGCCGCCCAGCCCTCGAGTTCGCTGGCGGCCTCCGGCGGCAGCGTGCCGATCTCGGCCAGCGCGTCGTTGAGGCGGTTGTCGCGCAGCGCGGCCTCGGCGCGCGACAGGATGGCATCGGCATCGTCGCCCTCCCTCGGCTCCAGCGAGCGGACGCCCAGCACGTTTCGCAGGAAGGCCGACGCGCCACCGGTTTCGCCCGAGCGCGCCTCTGCGTCGCGGGCGGCAGCCAGGGCGGCGCGGGCGGCATCGGGGAAGCTGGCCTGAAGCTCGGCGAGCGTGGCGATCCCTTCCTGTGCCGCGTCTTGCAGCGCGGCGGGCGGCTCGACCCCGGCGGCCTGCAGATCGGCCAGCGCATCGGCGAAGCCGCCGCCCGCGTCGAGCGCGGTCTGGATCCGAGAGAGCGCGGCGCGGCGCATGGTGGCCTCGGCGGTTTCCTCGGCACTCTGTTCAAGCGCGCGGGCCTCGGCTGTCATCTGTTCGATCTCGGCGCGTTGGGTGGCCATCGCCTCCTGCAGACGCTTGAGTTCATCTTCGTAACCGGCGATAGCCTCGTCGGAGACGTTGGCGGAGATCCCGCCTTGCTCGATGGCACCTACGCGCTCCGCAAGGCTCTCGGCTTGCGTCTGCACGGTATCGAGGCGCTGCGAAAGCTCGCCTATGGACGCTTCGAGGCCAGCCTGCCCGTCTTGCAAGGGCGCCAGATCGGGGGATGCCGCCTCGAGGCGCGACCGCAGGTCGGCGAGCGCCTTGGCTTGCTCATCGAGGGTGGCGCGCGTCTCGGTGCGGAATGTCTCCAGCGCGCCGTCGTTCTGGCCGAACAGGCCCGGCGAGAGGTAGGAGCCGGCGCCGAAGCCGATCAGCCCGGCCACAATCCCGCCGATCACGAACGGCACGAACCTGCCCTGACGCACCACAACCTGCTCCACGGGCGGTTGTGGCGAGGTTGCGGGCTTGGCCTCCTCGATCGGCGGCTCTTCCGGTGTCGTCTGGTCCTCGGCGTCTTCCTGTGTATCCGTGCCGTGCTCGGGCGTGTCTTCGGAAGAAAGCGGCGCTTCGGGAAGTTCTTCCGCAGCGAGCGCTTCATGCGCCTCCGGTTCCGGCTCAGGCGCGCTTGAGGAATCTTCCGCTGGTTCGGAAGGATCCGGCTCCGCCGATGTTTCGCCAGTCTCCTCGGAAGGCTCGCTTGCGGGGTCTTCAAGAGTGTCGCGTGATGTCGCGCCCTCGGCCTCGCTCGCCTCGCCAGATGCGGAGGTGGGCTCGGTTACGGGTTCCTCGGCAGCCTCGTCCTTCTTGCTGCTGCGCCTGGAAGACGTCGTCTTTCTCGCCACTTCGCGTACCCCTGTCGACCTGTGTTGCCTGCGCCTTGCGCAACCCGAGCTTAATGCGGCCCTCGCTCACTCTCAACCGGGTTGGGCCCCGACGCAAGCGCAACGATCGCCTCCAGCATCGCCTCGAAGCTCGGCTCGGGCGCGATCAGCAGGCGCGACGCGGCGCCATGCGGCACCGCCTGCGCGACGTTCTCGCTCATGGCGGCGATGTGAAGAGGGGCGGCAACCTGTGCGTTGGAGAAGACCAGCCGGGCGCTCCGCGGCGAGAAAAGCGGCAGGATGAAGGGCTGGTTTCCGGAAAGAAGGGCAAGTGCCGCGGGGTTGAGGCGCGCGGGCAATTGCCGGTAGGTGACGACATCATGTGTCTCTATTCCGGCGGAAATCAGCGTTTGAGCCAGATCGGCGGCCACGTGTTCGCCTCTGGCGTAGAACAGTGGCGGCTGTGGATGGTCGGCAAGAATGCGGGCGGCGAGGTGCTCGGCATCGCCGCCGCCGTCGATTGCCGGGAAGCCTGCCGCCCGTGCGGCCTGCGCCGTGGCCGAACCGACGCAATAGGCCTGTTTCGATGCGCGCTCTTCCGCCGGGATCGCGCCGGCGAGCGGGGCCACGGCATGCGACGATGTGAGCACGAGCGTTGGATAGCCACGCAGATCGGGGAGCGGCTCGAGCGCGGGCACAATCTCCATCGCGGGCGATATCACGAGGGGCGAGTCGGGGCCGAGCCTTGCAGCCAGCGCCTCGGCGAGGTGATCGGCGCCGGGCTGGGGCCGCGTGATCAGGATCGGGTAGGCCATGGCGCGCCAGGGAGTTGTTTGCTTGCCCATCCGGTGTTACCTGCCACGGAACGGGCGTGCAATGGGCACGCGAAGGGCGCATGACAGGCGCGTGACGGGCCGCAGGATGACCGCATCTCTGACAGTGCTGGGGCTGGAGAGCAGCTGCGACGACACCGCGGCGGCTGTGGTGCGCGTGGATGCCGATGGTGTGGGGGAGATCCTGTCTTCCGTGGTCTTCGGCCAGGCGGCGCTGCACGATGCCTTTGGCGGCGTGGTTCCGGAGATCGCCGCGCGCGCCCATGCCGAGAAACTTGATCATTCGGTGCGCGAGGCGCTGCAGGCGGCACGGATGGGCCTCGAGACTGTCGATGTCATCGGGGTGACGGCGGGGCCAGGGCTGATCGGCGGGGTGCTCTCGGGCGTGATGTGCGCGAAGGGGCTGGCCGCCGGGCGCGGGCTGCCGCTGGTAGGCGTCAACCACCTTGCGGGCCATGCGCTGACCCCGAGGCTCACCGATGGTTTGGCCTATCCGTTTCTGATGCTGCTTGTGTCGGGCGGGCATTGCCAGCTGCTCATCGTGCGCGGGCCGGAGGCGTTTCGCCGGCTGGGTGGCACGATCGACGATGCGCCGGGCGAGGCGTTCGACAAGGTGGCGCGGCTTCTGGGGCTGGCGCAGCCGGGTGGGCCTTCCGTGGAGCGGGAGGCTCTGGCGGGCGATGCCGGCCGCTTCGCCTTTCCGCGCCCATTGCTCGACAGGCCGGGCTGCGACATGTCTTTCTCCGGGCTCAAGACGGCGGTGCTGCGAGAGCGCGACAGGCTCGTCGCGGCGCGGGGCGGGCTCACGCGGCAGGACAGGGCAGACCTCTGCGCCGGGTTCCAGGCGGCGGTGGCAGATGTTCTGGCGGAAAAGACGCGCCGCGCTCTGGAGGATTTCATAAGGGAGAGCGGCGCCGCGCCGGTGCTCGCGGTGGCTGGCGGCGTGGCGGCCAACCAGGCCATTCGGGCTGGTTTAGAGACTGTTTCCACCTCTTTCGGCGCGCGGTTCGTGGCGCCGCCGCTGGCGCTATGCACGGATAATGCGGCGATGATCGCCTATGCGGCGGCAGAGCTCTTTCGAGCCGGGCGGCGCGATGACATGACGCTTGCCGCACGCCCGCGCTGGCCACTCGACACCGCAAGCCCTGCGCTGCTGGGCGGTGGCAAGAAGGGGGCCAAGGCGTGATCCGGGTGGTGGGCGCGGGCGCCTTCGGCACGGCGCTGGCGATTGCGCTTTGCCGCGTCGCGCCCGTGGCGCTCTGGGCGCGTGACGACACCCATGCGGCGACGATGCGGGCCGAGGGCCGAAACGAGGCCCGCCTGCCCGGCATCGCCTTGCCCGCCGGCCTGCAGATCGAATCGGGGCCAGTGGCGCCGGATGGCGTTGAAGCGACCCTGCTTGCGGTGCCTATGCAGCGCCTGCGCGCACTGTGCGAGGAGGCCCGCCCGATGCTTCTGGGCGGCGGGCCGCTCGTGGCCTGCTGCAAGGGCATGGAACTCGGCACCGGGCTGCACCCGACCGGGGTGATCGCCGACGTGCTGCCCGAGGCCCGCGCGGCGATCCTCACCGGGCCGTCCTTTGCCTCCGACATCGCGCGCGGGCTGCCCACCGCGCTTACCCTCGCCTGCCGTGACGAGGAGGTCGGGGCCGCGCTGCAGACCCTGCTCAGCACCGAAACACTGCGGCTCTACCGCACCCGGGATGTGACCGGTGCCGAGCTGGGCGGTGCACTGAAGAACGTGATGGCGATTGCCTGCGGCGCCGCGATGGGCGCGGGGCTCGGCGACAGCGCCCGCGCCGCGCTGCTGACGCGCGGCTTTGCCGAGATGGTGCGCACGGCGCAGGCAATGGGCGCCGAGCGACAGACGCTTTCGGGTCTGTCGGGCTTCGGCGATCTGGTGCTTACCTGCACCTCCGAGCAATCGCGCAACTTCCGCTTCGGCATGAGTCTTGGCCGGGGCGAGGGCTTCGACCCGGCGACCACGGTGGAAGGCGCCGCGACGGCAGAGGCGTTTTGCGCGGTGGCCGAGGATGCCGGGCTTGATCTGCCAATCACCCGCGCCGTGATGCAGCTCGTCAAAGGGCAATTGCGGGTGAAAGAGGCGATGGATATGCTGCTCTCGAGACCTTTGAAGGAAGAGTGAATGCTGATTGTGCTGATTGCCCGCGACAAGCCGGGCGCCCTGCAAACCCGGCTCGATAACCGCGAGGCGCATCTGGCCTACATCAAGGAAACCGGCGTTGTGAGCCATGGCGGGCCCTTGCTCGACGGTGCTGAGCAGATGATCGGCTCGATGGTGATCCTGGATGTGCCCGACATGGCCGCCGCCGAGGCCTGGGCCGCGAATGACCCCTATGCCAAGGCCGGCCTCTTCGAGAGCGTCGAGATGATGCCTTGGAAGAAGGTGATCTGACAGGTGCGCTACTGGCTCTTCAAATCCGAACCCGCGACATGGAGCTGGGATGACCAGGTGGCCAGGGGCGAGGCCGGAGAGGAATGGGACGGCGTGCGCAACTACCAAGCCCGCAATTTCATGCGCGAGATGCAGGTGGGCGACCGGGGCTTCTTCTACCACAGCCAGACGGAGAAGGCTGTGGTGGGCATCGTCGAGGTCTGCGCAGAGGCGCATCCCGACAGCACCACCGACGACACACGCTGGGAATGCGTGGACATCAAAGCTGTCTCGCCGGTGAAAACGCCGGTGACGCTCGACATGATCAAGGCCGAGCCGAGGCTGGGCGAGATGGTGCTGGTGAAGAATTCGCGCCTCTCGGTGCAGCCGGTTTCGGAGGAGGAGTGGCGCATTGTCTGCGCCATGGCGGGAACAGACCCCTGACATAACTGAACGCGAGCCGGGAGGAATGGGCCGTGGGAGTATTGAGCGTGATCGTTGCGGCGGTGGCCGCCTTCGCCTTCGGGGCGGTCTGGTACATGGTATTGGCGAAGCCGTGGATGGCGGCGGCCGGTGTTAAGGTGGGCGCGGATGGCAAGCCCGCCAACGCCTCCAACCCGGTTCCCTATGTGCTGGCCTTCATCGCCGCGCTTCTGGTGGCGGGGATGATGCGCCACATGTTCGTGCTGAGCGGCATCGATACAGCGGACAAGGGGCTGGTGGCGGGGCTTGGCGCGGGGCTCTTCCTCGCCACGCCGTGGCTGATGACCTGCTATGCGTTCAGCGGCCGCCCGTTTCGTCTGACGCTGATCGATGGCGGCTATGCGAGCTTTGGCAGCGCGATCATCGGCGTGGTGCTCACGCTCTTCTGACGCCTCGGGGGTAAACACCGGAGGATGCCGGGCAGACTCTGGCCGACACCCTCCGGTTCCCCACGTGCTCCCTACTCACCACACGTGTATCCGAATGCAGGTCTCGGCCATACTGGCCTTTCCTCGAACATAGCCGCAAAGGACTGCGGTGCCAAACGCCGAGTGGCTAGAATTCGGCTCAATTGCCAGCCAATCGTGCCGCCGGAAAACCCCGAAAAATCTATATGTTAAAGGGCGATTAACGCGCCGGATGCTACGCCTTCTCCCGGGTGAGATACAGGTGGTGAGAATGGGTGCGCAACGCAGCAATGCCGCGCCAGTCATCATCAAAAGGAAAAAGATCGTCAAGGCCGATGGCCATCATGGCGGCGCCTGGAAGGTGGCAATGAGCATCTTCCTTTAGCCAACGGCGCTTTTGCGCCAGATTACATCCCGCCCCCATCGAGAGACGGCTCAAGAAGTCCTTCTGACCCATGCACCGGACAGTTCAGGCCCGACGCGCCACCCGTTTCTGAATGCGAGGTCAGAATGTGCTTCGATGTGCTAATGGAGTGCTAAATCCGGCCGGGGATGTTCCCGGTATTTGAGACAAATGACGTCAGGCGCGCTTCTCCACCTTGTGGACAACGGAGCCCTGTATGGTGCGCTTGTGCCCGCGATCGTCATAGGTGTCGAAGGCGTGGCGCATCCGGCGCAGGGCCGCGAGACGCTCCGCGACACGCCTGATTCCCTCCAGCGCGCCCTCGAGAAGTTGCTGATTGCGCATCGCTTTCTTGCGCAGCCCGTCGAAGCCTTCCCGAGGTTCTGAAGGCACCTCCACTAGAGCGTCGATCAGGCAGCTCTTCTGGTCGAGCAGCTCCGCTATTCGGTCCAGATCGCCCTCGAGAAGGGCGGTCCGCTCGGCCTCGAGCAGGTTGTCGAGCGCGCTCATGATCTCGGCAGTGTCAGTTTCGGTCATCATGTGCCTCCAGGATGGATCGGAAAAAATGGTCGCTGAGGCCGAGCGCGCCAGAGCGTGCCATCTGTTCCGCCACTGCGTCTCGGTAGAGAGAGGCAAATTGATCCTCACCGGCTCCGCCAGAAAACGCACCTTCGCGCGCGCCGAATCCGGCGGCTTTCAGCATTTCGGAGAGAAAGCTCGCTTCGAGCTTCACGGCTGCCTCGCGCGCGGGTGTCTCCTTTGTGGCTGGCAGCGGCTGCATCTGCGAAACGGGCTGTTCGCGCAGATGGCCCGGCGGCTGGCCCGCAGGCGGAATTCGTAAAAAATCAGTCACTAAACCGGCTCCAATTGATTTCAACTCGCAGCTATCAAACGCGAAACCGGTAAAGAATCGGTAATTGGCTTTTGGCATGCTCGACGAACTGAGGAAGAAATCCCGGAGAGAGCAGATGGTCGACTTCATGCCAGTTCACACATCCCGCGGCGATGCATCGGATTCGCCACTCGGCGCACGCGCCAAGGGGGCAAACGTGGGCGCCCACCAAGGAGCGCGGCGCGGGTCCGATGATGGTGGAGCGGAGTTTCGTACCGTTTTCTTGGGCGTGGGAGGCCAAGGCTCGCAGACTGTGGAAGAAGGCCATCTTCCGCAGCGCCCGAACGCCATGCCCAAATCCGCCGCTGGCGGCTTTGATCGCGCAGATCCGCTGCCCGCAACGCCAGACGTTCCTGATGCACCCTTTATGCGCCCTTCGCCGGTGGATGCCGGCGAGACCGGCGCCCAGCCAAGGGCGCTTCCACCAATTATGAGCGCCAGCCCGGTTGGTGGACGGCCAAGGCCAGATGGCCTTCCGGTGATGCCGCCGGAGCTTGATCAGTTGCCAGTCATGCCTCCTGACCTCGACGGGTTGCCCGTGATCCACCCGGACCCTGATGGGTTACCGGTAATGCGGCCTGAGCCTGACGGTTTGCCCGTATTGCGACCCGTCCCCGAGGGATTGCCTGTTGTGCAGGCTCCGCCCGACGGTTTGCCAGTGATGAACCCCGGATTCGACGGCTTACCTGTGATGCAGCCCGTCCGCGATGGGCTTCCTGTTCTACGGCCACGGCCCGATGGGTTACCGGTGAAGCTGCCGGAGCTCGACGGTTTGCCAGTAATGCCGCCGAAGCTCGACGCATTGCCCATCACGCCACCCTTGCCCGATGGGTTGCCAGTTGTGCCACAAGAACCCGACGGACCTTACATGCGGGTCGGCGCGAGCGGCGATGGATCGCGGCACCCATCCATAATGGCCTCGGTCATCAACAGCTTCGTGGCTGCTGACCCTCTACCAAAGCAGCCCGATACGCCTGATGCTCCTTATCTGTCCGCGCGAAATGAGAGCGGTGATACCGGCATGTCGCCGCGCGCCGTGGGTGCGGATTCGCTGCGCGGCAGCGCAAACGGATCAATGCTGTGGCCCGACCCATTGCCCGTGGAACCCACCGTTCCAGATGGGCTCTATTCAGTTCCACTCGAGCAAGAAGGTGGCATTGGAGGTGATCTCTCGACATCGAATAATGCCTCGACGAGAACCAATAGCGGCACGATATCGTCTCTGCGGCCGGATCCCTGGCCCTTTATCCCTGCTCCAGGCGATGATCCTTCGCCCAAGGGGCTCGGTGAAAGCGGTGTGACACCAACGCCGCACCGCGGCGGCAATCCGAATCCTGCCTTGCCCGACCCGAAAGGCGCTGTGAACCTGCCGAAAACCGGCCCGCTAGGCGGAGCGATCGACGTGCCAGAAAGACCTTATGGTGCGCCTTTTCCGAGTGAAACAGGCGTAAGTGGTAAGGGCCATCGCCCTGCAGAAACATGGTCCTATCGTGGTCTCTCGCGAGCCGAATTGCAGTCGAATGGTCCTGGAAACGGCGATCCGTTGACTGCACCTGGCCACACGGAAAGCGCTGTTCTCGGGATTGGAGAGAGCGATATGCCCACCCGAATCTCGCCCGATCAGCGCGCCGCGCAGGGTGTCATGGGCGCGTGGAGCGCGCAGGGTGCAAGCCCAAAGCCCGGAATGGGTGATGGGCCTGTAACCGCTCCCCTCGCCATCAAGGAAAACTGGCCTCACGCGCGACTGACGTCCACTGGCCCGTCGATGAGCAACGATACGAACGCGCGACAAGAGGTTGTTGCGCGTCGTGAAGCGCAGGGCGACGGGCGGTTATACGATCAGGTAAGTTCCCGTCTTCAGCCGTTGGTGCTCCAGCCGGCCGGCCTGAACGTGGGTGAAACGGCGGCGCTCTCGCAGGCGACTCGTGATCTTGTCCCGGTGCCAGCCGCGTTGCCGAGCAACGCAAGCTCACAGGGCACGCCCGACATACCGACCAGTATCACCCGACCGGTGCAACATGATCTGGCATCACCGCCTGTCTCCCCCGGAGCGCAGGAGCGTTTCGTCGATCAAAAGATGTGGGGCGATCTGGACGACATGCGCAATACACCTGCGCCGGCAAGCGCCACCGGTCGTTCAAGCAGCGCTCAAATGCAGCCAGTAGTGGTCAACGCATCACCCGTTGGCGCCCTTATCTCCGCCAAGGAGGAGGTTGCCGCGCGCGTTGCCGGGCAGGTTGAAGGGGAGAACGCTCTCGCATCGCTCGACGGTGCGACGCCTCTGCGCGCGGCCGGTTCCGCCAGCCTTGGCGCGCCGGGTGCACCTGGTGCGATGCCGCCTTCCGCAGGTCTGCATGTTGCCCGGCAGGTGGCGCAGGCCTTGCAGGGCTCTTCCGGCCAGTCCTTCGAGATCACGCTCAGCCCGGCAGAGCTTGGCAAGGTTCGAATCAGCCTGTCTCCGGGAGATAACGGCCTGAGCGTTGCCATCTTCGCGGATCGGCCCGAAACGCTCGACCTGATGCGCCGAAATGCCGAGAGCCTCGCGCAGGAGTTCCGGGAAATCGGGCAAGAGGCCGCAAGCTTCTCGTTCTCCTCCGGGGACTCTGGCGGTGATCGTGACCAAGCCGCATGGAGCAATGGCGCGGACGGCAGGGTTGCCAGCGTCGAGTCTGCGCTCTCGGAACCGGTGCAAGCCACATCGCACTCGCAAAGGTCCGGCCCCACCATTGGCGCGGCCGGAATGGATTTGCGTTTCTAGAAGGAACACACCCTTGAATACCCTCAGCACGCCCCTTGCCACGCCCCAGCCTGGGATTGCAGCGCCGCAACAGGCCGGCGGCACCGAATCTGCCCGAACCGCCGGTGCGATCGGGGCCGATTTCGAAACTTTTCTCAAGATGCTGACGACGCAGATGCGCAATCAGGATCCGCTCAACCCGCTCGACTCCACCGAGTTCGCCACGCAGCTGGCCACCTTCTCCAGCGTGGAGCAACAGGTGCTGACCAACGACCTGCTTACCGGGCTGGCCGCGCAGATGAACGCGCTGAGCGTTGCGCAATTGACCGGCTGGATCGGGATGGACGCGAGTGCCGAGATGCCGGTGATATTCGATGGCGCGCCGGTCACGATCACGACGCAAGGTTCGCACTTGGCCGATAGCGCCCAACTCGTGGTGCGTGATGATTCGGGCCGCGAGCTGCAACGTGTTTCGATCGGGCTTGCACGCGCCGAGCAGGAGTGGGCCGGTGTCGACGAGGATGGCCAGCCGCTCGCGGCAGGAACCTACGATCTGACGGTCGAATCCTTCTCCGGCGACACGCTCATTTCAACCGATCCGGTGATCGTCGAGGCGCGAATAGTCGAAGCGCGCAACGAGAATGGCTTTCCCATCCTCGTGATGAACACCGGGCAGGAGGTACCCTCGAGCGCGATCATTGCGTTGCGCGATCCGGGTTAGAGACGCCAGAGTGTGCTTTTGCGCGTCCGGAAGGTCTGGGGAAATTAACGTGTCTCTCCGGCCTTGGCGCGGCCTTGCCCAGGGCGAAGCAGGCTGGGGCTGATAGGCTGTTTGGTTTGGAGCCCCCGCACTTCGCGGCTCGTCCCGTAGGACTCACGCCGTAACGACGCGCGTGATGTCAGAGATTCGCGTGGATCTATTTGACGTGAGCGGAGTTCTCCGCGTGGTTACTCCGAAATGGGTGACTCGTGCAGCACAAGCGCGACAAGTGAGCCCAAACTCTTTCGCAAATGCCTGCAAAACCGCCAAATGGAACGATATGGCCCTCCCAACTCGTGGTATTATTGCACAATTTCGCCACTCCGAAGAGTTTGGTCTTTCGTCATCAACGCTCTTGGAGTAGTCATAGCTCTGTCTTATCATTATTTCGAGCTTTCGGGCTCTAAACCGGTTTGGAGAAGACAATGAAGAAACTTACGACAACACTCGCAGTGGTGGCGCTGTCTGCAGCAGTCGCAGCCCCTGCCGTTGCCCAGCAAGCGAGCGATCCGTTCGTGTCCACGCAACAACAGGTGGACTTCAACGATCCCCGCGTGCAGCAAATGCTGGCGGCCGGTGTACCGGTTGCCGTGATCATCGCGACCGTTTTTGGCGCGGGCAGCAGCGCATCGACGAGCTCGTCTTCGAGCAGCTCGTCGTCGGGTAGCTGATCAGCGTATCGGCACTGCAGAGACAAAAGAAACGGGCTCCTTCAGGGGCCCGTTTTCGTTTGTGCGGTCTCGAGGAACCCGTTGCCACCCTCTGAGCGAAACCTCAACGCAAGGACTGGACAGTCGCGAAGCCCATTCTAGGGCCAATCCACTGGCGCGATTCGAGGATCCGGCCCGAGGCATCCACGAGAAACAGGTCTACGAACTGCCGGTTGGCCGAAATGCAGCTGGAGAACATTTGTAGCGCTGGCCGCTCGACACCACCCACACGCACCATCTTCTGGTATCCGCGCGACACCTCGCAGGTCGATTTCGCCTCGAGAATTTGCGATGCGCCGTTGAGATAGCGCTGCGCATATTGTGCGGCACCCTCCTCGCGCGCCTGCACCAGCGCGAGAACGCCATCGACATTGGCCGACATCAGGTCGTGCCCGAGTGCGCGTGTCGCGGTTATCATGCCATTCTTCGTCACCATGCTGCGGCGGTCGACGATGCCCCAGGGCGCCCATGTGGAATGCGGGCCGTTCTCCGCGATCACCGTGAGTACGTTGTAGAATTCCACCTCCGGGATGCGGATGGAGATCAGAGGCGTATCGGGCTCGGTCGTTTCGAGCGCCTTCTGCGAGACGATGGCGATGATCTGCTCATTCGATATCGGCGGCGTGGAAGGCTGGCGCAACGATTGTGCGTAGGTTTTGACAAGCTCGAAGGGTTCGATATCGGTTTTCGAATTGGAGCAGCCGGTGAGCACCATTGCGGCCAGCATCAACGGCCCGGCAAGCATGCGAGTCAAACCGGTCATCTCCAGAATTTCCCCCAAGTGTCGGCGACGCCGGGGCGATGCGATTGGTTCACCATGTCGTAGAGCCGGCCGCTCACATCCACGCGCTGGCCACCATCCCGCTGCAGCGGGCGCAGGGTGTCGCTGTAGCTGTTCTTGATTGGCAGCCCGATGGCCCATGCCAGAGGCACGGTGAAGAAGATGCCCTTGTCGAAAGAACCTTCGCCGAAATCGGCGGCGGAGACGTTCGTCTTGGTCGCGAATGCGCCAATTTTCCAGCCGTTGCCGAAGGTGCGCGCCACCTCGAGCGTCGCGCCCCAATCGCCGGCGAGGTAGCGCCCGGCATGCACCTTGGCCTCGAATCCGTTGTTGAACTGGTAGTAGGCCGAGAGGTGGCCGTTCCATTGCGGGATGATGCCGCCCGGGGTTTGACGTGTTCGCAGCCCGAACATCTGGTCATATTCGCGTGGATTGACGAAATTGACCTCGGCGCCGAGAGCGAGCCTGCTTTCCACCGGTTTCCATAGCACCTCGCCGGAGGCTCCCGCATACATCATCTCGAGATAACCGGCGGTAAAACGGCCGTAGAGATCTTTGCCAAGCCGCGCGTATTTCGCGATGGTCAGGCGGTCGATCGTGGGGCCGTAGCGGGTGTTGTAATACTGTTTGTTCACGCGCACATGCGGCAGGCGCGAGTTTGGCGGGCGGTTGATGCGGTTGAGGTTGCCGAAAAGCTTGACGGAGCTTTCGCCCGACACCACCCAGCCGCGACCGAGGTTGTAATCTGCCGTGGCCACCAGGCGCATATCGGCGCGGAAGGGTTTTTGCGGGTCGAAGGTGTAGAAGCGCGGTTTGGGCGAGAGCGACCAGTTGAAGCTCGGATAGAACCCAGGGAGCGGATCGGGCAGATCGCCGAAGCTCAGGCTGTCGGAGAAACCGGCGGCCGCGAGCGCCTCGCTTTCATTGCCGTGTTCGAGCCGCTCCAGATCGCTCCGGCGGAAGGTCGTCGTCATCACCGGGATGCCCGATTTCGTCAGGGTCACGCGGAAGGTCTCGATCGAGCCCGGCATCGTGCGCGAAAGCACGCGGAAAGTGCGCCCCAGCGCTTGGGCCTCGGAGATGTAGGAGCCGTTGATGACGCGCACATGCGCGGTGCGCGCGCCGATGGTGACGCCTTCAAGCGTGATACGCTCCTGCTCGAGGAGCTGGCGCAGCGTTTCCTGCGTGAAGGCTTGCCGGTTCTTGTCGAGTGTCCAGCCGAGATCGTTCAGGCTCGCCGGATCGCGCACACCAATCGGCAGCGGCGCGGGCTCCGAGGCCGGCACGGGCGGCTCCTTGATGTTGAGCGAAAGCGTGGCCCGCAGCCCGAACTCCTCGCCGTGCAGCGAGAAGAGGCTCAGGCCGATATTCTTGGTGGGCTTGTAGTTGAGTGCGAAGTTCCACGGGGTGCTGCGCTTGAACACGCCCTGCTGGATCTCGAAGTCGTAATTGTCAGAGGAATATTCCGCCGCGAGGCTCAGCTTGTCGGTGATCTCGTAGCTGAGCCCGCCGAAGAGCGCCATGTCGCCGGCGAACCAGTCCTGGATGTTGAAGTTGCCGCCGGTGCCGACCGCGGCGAATGTGAAGGGCGCGCGGCTGCGGATGGTGGCAAAGCTGTTGTAGCTGCCAAGCCGCCCCCAGCCCACGCCGCCGGTTACGCGCAGCCGGTTGCCGAACTCCTTGGTGGCGACCACATATTCGCCCGAATAGATGCCGGTGCCCAGAAAGTCTTGCAGGCCCACGGCAACCGCGGGAAGGTAATCGGATTCGCGCAGGAGCTGGAAACGCACGTCGAAGCTGCGGTCGTAATACACATCGAAGACTGGCGTCAGATCCTTGATGCCGCTGTAGCGGAAGCTACCGGTGATCCATGGCAAGATCTGCAAGGTCGCGGTGTTCTTCGTGTAGCCCGGAAAGTGCGAGACCGTGATGGAAACCTGCGCATCGGGTGCCATTTCGGCCGTGGGCATGTCGATCAGGCCGCTGGGCACACCATAGGTGTTGACCCTGTCCGTCAGCAGGCGCCCGGTTGGATCTGCCCATGAAGCAAAGGGAACGAGGGATGCAGCCAACACGGACGCGAAAAGAACGCTCTTCCGGATCACCTGTTGCACTCCATTTCCACAGCTCCCGTTCCGATCGAGGCTATCGAAACAGACTGTCCACCACAACGCGGCATAACGGTTTTCAGGTCAGGTGGCGGAAGGTTGCGGCTCATAGGCAACTCATGGCCAGTTGAACGCCAGAAGAACCGCTGCAGCGCCGATGAGCCCGCCCAGCGTGAGGGCCAGAAAGTAACCCGTACGAGAGGGTTTCTGCGGCGGATGCGGCGGCTGGCTCTGGCGCACCAGCGCCTGCTCCACCAATTGCGGCAGGCGGGGGCCGTAATGGCTGAGCACGGCCAGCGTTCGGCTCAGGTCGCGCAGCACCGCACGGGGGCCCACGTTCTTGCGGATGTAATCCTCCACGACCGGCTTCGCGACCTGCCAGATGTTGATCTGCGGGTTGAGCGAGCGCGCGACGCCCTCCACCACCACCATCGTACGCTGCAGGAGGATCAGCTCGGTGCGGGTTTCCATGCCGAATCTCTCCGTCACTTCAAATAGATAGCTCAGGAGACTGCCCATCGAGATCTTGGTGGCGTCCATCCCGAAGATCGGCTCGCCCACTGCCCGGAGCGCGCGGGCGAACTCGTTAACGTCGCGGTCCGCCGGCACATAGCCCGCCTCGAAATGCACCTCGGCCACACGCAGGTAATCGCGCCGGATGAAGCCATAGAGGATCTCGGCATAGACCTTGCGGGTATACTCGTCGATATGGCCCATGATCCCGAAATCATAGGCGATGATATCGCCATTGGCGGCCACCTTCAGGTTGCCCTGGTGCATGTCGCCGTGAAAGAAGCCGTCGCGCAGAGCATGGTTCAGGAAGAGCTGAAGCACCCGCTCGCCAAGTTCCTCGCGGCTGTGGCCCGCCGCGTCGAGTGCTTCGTTGTCACCCAGCGGGATGCCATGCGCCCAACCCATCGTCATCACCCGGCGGCTCGACAGATCCCACTGGATTGCGGGGAGCGCGAAGCCGGGGTCGTCCTTGGTGTTGGCGGCGAATTCCGAAGCGGAAGCGCTCTCCAGCCGCAGATCGAGCTCGCCCAGCACCACTCCCTCGAAATGCGCGATCACGTCGGTGGGGCGCAGACGGCGCGACGCGGGCGACAGCAGCTCGATCATGCGCGCGGCGAAGTAGAAGGCGTCGATATCCTTTCGGAAGGCTTTTTCTATGCGCGGGCGCAGCACCTTCACCGCAACCTGCTCGCCCGTCCCGCGCAGCAGGGCCTTGTGCACCTGCGCGATGGAGGCGGCCGCCACCGGCTCGCTCAGCTCCGAAAACATTTCCTCTACCGGGCGCCCGAGTTCCAGCTCTATGCTGCGTCTGGCAACTTCGAGCGGGAAGGGTGGCAGCTTGTCTTGCAAGACGCGCAGTTCGCGCGCGAGGTCGTCGCCCACGATATCGGGCCTGGTGGAGAAGATCTGACCAAACTTGATATAGGCGGGGCCGAGCGCCGTGAGCGCGCGCACCGCCGGGGGAGTGGAAGGATCGCCCTTGTAGCCCAGCCACTGGAAGGGCCATGCGAGAAAGCGCATCGTGGCACGAACCAGGGGGGGAGCGTCCATCGCATCCATGATAAGCCGCATCGCACCAGTGCGCTCCAGCGTGGCGCCCGTGCGGATCAGGCGCAGGAGGTTGTGCGGCCCGCGCATCGCTAGATCTTCCAGCCCGAATGCAGGCAGGCCACGCCCATGGTGAGGTTGCGATAGGCGGCGTTCTCGAAACCGGCTTCGCGTACCATGCCGAGAAAGGTTTCCTGATCGGGGAACCGGCGGATGGATTCAACGAGATACTGGTAGCTGTCGCGGTCGCTTGCGATCATCTGGCCCATGCGCGGGATGATGTGGAAGGAATAGAGGTCATAGACCTTTTGCATCAGCTCGTTCGGGATCTGGCTGAATTCCAGAACCATGAGCCGCCCGCCGGGCTTCAGCACACGAAACGCCTCCGAAAGCGCATCCTCCGGGCGCGTCACGTTTCTTATGCCGAAGCTGATCGTGTAGACATCGAACGTGTTATCCTTGAAGGGCAGCGCCATCGCATCGCCCACCAGCCAGTCGAGGCTGTCGACCAGCCGCTCGGCCTCGGCGCGCTTGCGCCCCTCCACCAGCATCGGTTCGGTGAGATCGAGCACGGTGGCATGGCCCGACCCCGCGCGCTTGAGGAAGCGGAAGGCGATATCGCCGGTGCCGCCCGCAACATCGAGCAGCTTTTGCCCCGGGCGCGGCGCCAGCCAATC
>JAVKDQ010000138.1:0-8789 GCA_040222155.1 Roseovarius sp. | reverse complement strand
TCGGTATCGGAGGGTGCGGGGGCGAGGGTTGATGTGGCGCGCGGTCTGCAACGCCGCAAGATGTGGGGCGGCATGAAACCGCGCCTTCTTGCCGGAGGTCGGTTGTCTTGCCAACGTCGAACTCCGAGCGGCGCGCCCCCGGACCTCCGGCAAGAAGGCGCGGTTTCATGCCGCCCCACATCTTGCGGCGTTGCAGACCGCGCGCCACATCAACCCTCGCCCCCGCACCCTCCGATACCGACGCGATACCGACGCAATACCGACGTGATGCCGACGCCCCGATCCCAGCAAACACTGGGCGTTAACCACCGAATCGCCCGATGCGCACCGCCCCGCCTTCTCCGCACGGCCCCGGCGCAGTGATCCGTCCGGTCGCTTTCCGCGTATTTCTGTGCGACTTTAGGATTTCGCGCCCCGCCGCATTATGTGATAGGGCAAGGACAGACGCGAGGATGCGGCCATGAATTTCCAGAACCCCAAGCTGGGCAAGCCCCTGGAGCGTGAAGACGCCGAGACAGCGCTTTCCGTGCTGAAGGCATGGGCCGCGCAGGTGACCCCCGAGGAAGTGGCAGATCTCGATCCGGCCGTGGCGCGGCTCCTGCCTTCGGGCGAGCGTGTCAACTACCCGGTCTTCAAGCGCGTCTACCCCGACGATTTCCAGCCAGACGACGCCTATCGCGCCTCCATGCCCGATCTGCAGAACGGCCCGGCCTCGCTCATCCGCGGCGCGCGCAAGCACCTGCAGCACGTGGGCATCTCCAATTTCCGCCTGCCGATCAGCTTCCATTCCCGCGACAATGGCGATCTGACGCTGGAAACCTCGGTCACCGGCACGGTGAGCCTCGAGCCCGGCAAGAAGGGCATCAACATGTCGCGCATCATGCGCACGTTCTACAAGCATGCCGAAAAAACCTTCAGTTTCGAGGTGATAGAGGCCGCGCTCGATGATTACATCTCCGATCTCGAGAGCGTCGATGCGCGCATCCAGATGCGGTTTTCCTACCCGATGAAGATCCGCTCGCTTCGCTCGGGGCTGGAGGGCTTCCAGTATTACGACTTCGCGCTGGAACTGGTCGAACGGGCCGGCCAGCGCCGCCGCTTCATGCATCTCGACTATGTCTACTCCTCCACCTGCCCCTGCTCGCTGGAGCTTTCCGAGCACGCGCGCGCCGCGCGCGGGCAACTCGCCACGCCGCATTCGCAGCGCTCCGTGGCGCGGATCTCGGTGGAGATCGACCAGAGCGCGCCGGGCTGCCTGTGGTTCGAGGATCTCGTCGAGATGGCCCGCGCCGCCGTGCCCACCGAGACGCAGGTGATGGTGAAGCGCGAAGACGAGCAGGCCTTCGCCGAGCTCAACGCCGCCAACCCGATCTTCGTGGAGGATGCCGCGCGGCTCTTCTGCGCCGAGCTGCAGAAGGATCCGCGGATCGGTGATTTCCGCGTGATCGCCAGCCATCAGGAGAGCCTGCACAGCCACGATGCCGTGAGCGTGCTGACCGAGGGCGATACCTTCGCCTCCGAAAGCCTCGATCCGAAGCTCTTCAAGACGCTGTTCCACACCGGCTGATCCCGCCCGCGCGATTCGCGGCTGCGTGTTTTTTGGGCACTCACGCCCGCGTGGCTGAGCTTTGCGCCATGTTCCCGGCCACATCCCGCCTTCCGGCCGCGCCTTCCGGTTGCGGGCTTGGTGGGGCGGGCCGCTCTCTTTACGCTTGCGTTACATAGCGGCTTTAAACCGCTCTCCGAAACTCCGGCACGAGGACACCTTCGATGACCCCTGTCACCGCACATCTGTATCTCTCCGCAAAGGGCCTGCGCATGGCCGGCTACCTGCTCGAGACCAATCTGCGCGTGGCGCAGGTCTTCGGCCAGGCGGCGCTGCACAACAACCCGTTCCTGCCCAAGCCCGTCGCCAAGGCGCTCGGCGCCACGGTGAGCCCGATGAGCTTTGCCGAAACCCGCGCCAAGGTCTCCTCGGCGCCGGCCCGGCGCAAAGCCGGCAAGGTCAGCACCCCGGCGGTCAACCTTCAGGCCTTGAAGCCCGAGGCGTCCAAGCCATCCGCCCCCAAGGCCGCGCCCAAGGCCGCCGAGGCACAGCCCGACACGGCGAACGGGACGAATGGGGCGAACGGGGCAAAGAAACCGCGCCAGCCCTCGGCGCCGCCCGCCATGCCCGAGTCGCTGAAAGGCGAGGCGCTCGCGCCTGCCGGGGCCGAGGGCGAGACGCGCTGACGCAACGGCTGGCCGGGTTTCGCGTCGCGCAAACCGGCCATGCCGAAATGCGGCTTCTCATGGCAGTAAGGCTGACCTATCTTCGGGACAGGGAGGAAACCAACCGACAAGAGCGAGGTTTCCAACATGTCCACTGCCAGCACCAATACTTACCACACCGAACGCTCCAGCCGCGGCACCCTCTCGCGCGCACTCGCATCGCTTGCGAAACGCTTCGAGGCCTATGCCGAGATGAAATCGCGCCGCGGCCAGATCGAGGCGCTCAACGCCAAGACCGACGAAGACCTGGCCCGCATGGGGCTCCGCCGGGAAGAGATCCCGCAATACGTCTTCCGCGACTATTTCTACATCTGAGCGCGGTCCCCGCGAGACGCGCGGGGCCTGACCGGGGCGGGCCCTCCACCGCCCGCTCGCGGGGCGCTTGACACGGCCCCGGCCTGAGGCCATGGCTTCGCCATGATAGACATGCGCCCCGTCGGATACGTGGTCGGCCTCATGGTGATGACGCTTGGCCTCACCATGATCCTGCCGATGGTGGTGGATATCGCGGAGGCGAACGGGCATTGGCCCGTCTTCGCCGAGAGCGCGGTGCTCACCATCCTCGTGGGCGGGCTCGTTGCGCTCGCCTGCCGCAACGGCGTGAACGAGGGGCTGACGATCCAGCAGACCTTCCTTCTGACCACCCTCGTCTGGGTGGCGCTGCCCATCTTCGGTGCGCTGCCGTTTCTGCTCGGGGCCACCGAGGCGCGGCTCGTCGATGCGATCTTCGAGGCGATGTCGGGCCTCACCACGACCGGCTCCACCGTATTCTCCGGGCTCGAGACGCTGCCCAAGGGCCTGCTGCTCTGGCGCGGGCTGCTGCAATGGCTGGGCGGCATCGGCATCATCGTCGTGGCGATGGTCTTCCTGCCCGAGCTGCGCGTGGGCGGCATGCAGATCTTCCGCTCGGAAGCCTTCGAGACGATGGGCAAGATCCTGCCGCGCGCCACCGAGATCGCCTCGAGCATATCCACAGTTTATGTAGGCATCACAGTGGCTTGCGTGATCTGCTACCGGTTCACCGGCATGGGCACCTTCGACGCCGTGGTGCATGCGCTCACCACCGTCTCCACTGGTGGTTTCTCGAATTACGACGCCTCCTTCGCCACCTTCTCCGGCAGCGCCGAATGGGTGGCCACCGTCTTCATGATCCTCGCGGCGCTGCCTTTCGTGCGCTATGTGCAGCTCATGAACGGCGAGCGGGCGATCCTGCGCGACAGCCAGATCCGCGCCTTCCTGCTCGTGATCGGCGTGCTCGTCGTCATCACCGCCTATGTGCTGCTCTCGCGCTTCCCGCACCACCCCGAACAGGCCCTGCGCGAGGCGGCGTTCAACATCACCTCGATCATCAGCGGCACCGGATATGCCAGCGTCGATTACATGGGCTGGGGGCCGTTCCTGATCGCGGTCTTCTTCTTCATCGGGCTGATCGGCGGCTGCGCGGGCTCGACGGCCTGCTCCATCAAGATCTTCCGCTACCAGATCCTCTTCGCCTCGATCCGAACCCAGCTCCAGCGCATCTACGCGCCGCACGGGGTCTTCACCCCGCGCTTCGAGGGCCGCCCGATCAGCGATGACGTGATCAACTCGGTGATGACCTTCTTCGTCTTCTTCGTGGTGTCGCTGGGGCTCGTCGCCGTGGCGCTGGGCCTCACCGGGCTCGATTTCATCACTTCCGTCTCCGGCGCGGCCACCGCGCTTGCCAATGTGGGCCCCGGTCTCGGTCCCATCATCGGCCCCTCGGGCAATTTCTCTTCGCTCAACGACCTCGCGAAATGGGTTCTGACCTTCGCCATGCTCGTCGGGCGGCTCGAGCTGTTCGCCGTCTACGTGATCTTTACCCTAAGCTTCTGGAGAGCCTGATGTCTCAATCCCCCACGCAACAGCGCAAGCTCGGTGCGCAGATCAGCCATATGCTCAAGTCTCGCGGCGTCGATGTGATCTTCGGCATCCCCGGCGTGCATAACCAGGAGATGTATCGCGGCATCGAGGAGGCGGGCATCGCCCATGTGCTCGCGCGCCACGAGCAGGGGGCGGGCTTCATGGCCGATGGCTACGCGCGCGCCACCGGCAAGCCGGGCGTGGCCTACATCATCACCGGGCCGGGGCTCTGCAACATCCTCACGCCGCTCGGGCAGGCCTACTCGGACAGTGTTCCGGTGCTGGCCATTTCCTCCTGCCTCGACGAAACCTCTGCCACGCGCGGCCAGCTTCACCAGATGCTCGACCAGCGCGCGGCAGGGGCGACCGTCTGCGCATGGAGCGAGGAGGCGCGCGATGCGGCCTCGGCCTATGCGCTGATCGACCGGGCGCTCACCGAGTTCGAAGCCGGCCGCCCCCGCCCGCGCCATCTGCAGGTGCCGATCCGGATGCTCGAAAGCTATGCCGACCCCGCGCCCGCGCGGCCCGAGCCGGTGCTGCGCGAGACGCGCCCCGAGGCGGGTGCCGAGATGGTGGCCAAGGCGCTCGGCGCCGCGCAGCGCCCGCTCTTCGTCTTCGGCGGCGGCGCGGTGGCCGGGGCCGAAGACTGGGCCGCGATCGTCGAGCGCTCCGGCGCCGCCACCTTCACCACCTATGCAGGTCGGGGCATCGCCTCGGGCCATCCGTTCGATTTCGGGGCCTATCTGGCCCGTCCCGAGAGCGCCTCGGTGATCGCCACCGCCGATCTGGTGGTGGCCGTGGGCACCGAACTGGCCGAGGTCGATCTCTGGCGCGCCGATCTTGGCCATGCCTGCCCGATGATCCGGGTGGATATCGACCCCGAGATGCTGGCGCAAACGCCCGCGGCGCAGGCGATCGAGGCCGATGCGGCCGCACTGGCGCGCGCGCTGGCCCCGCGCGTCACCACCGCCGCCACCGGCTGGAGCGCCGAGGAAGTCTCTGCCGCGCGCGCCCGCTGGTATGCCGAGAGCGTGGGCGAACGCGCCGGCATCGCGCCCGTCTGCGAGGCGTTGCGCGCTGCCCTGCCGGAGGATGTGATGATCTATTCCGACATGACCCAATTCGCCTACCAGGCCAAGGAGATCTGGCCGATGAGCCGGCCCGGCCACTGGCATCACCCCTTCGGCTTCGGCACGCTGGGCTACGCGCTGCCGGCCGCCATCGGCGGGGCGGTGGCGCGCAAGGGCCAGCCCACGCTCTGCATCGCGGGCGATTACGGCTTCCAATATACCGTTCAGGAGCTTGGCACGGCGGTCGAGCTGGGCCTGCCCCTGCCGATCCTGCTCTGGGACAACCAGAAGCTCAAGGAGATCGAAGACAGCATGGTGCGCGCCCAGATCGCGCCCAACTCGGTGATCGCCCATAACCCGGATTTCGTGGCGTTGGGCAAGGCATACGGAGCCCACGCCGTGCGGCCATCGAGCCCCGAGGAGGTTGCCGCCGCGGTGCTGGAGGCCTTCACCGCCGACCGGCCGACGCTCATTCACGTGAATTCGGATATCGCCCGCTAGGGGCGGGATGCGAGCGGCTTGAAACGGCCTGAAGTGGACGTTCGACAAGAGCGCCACCGCGCGGAATCAAGGGCGAAGCCCGCCGCGCGATCGCTGGGCCGCCTCCACGGCCCGGCGATTGGGTGAGGTCAGCGCGTCGCTCGGATCTTTTTCGGATTTGGCAGCCATAAAGCGCTGCTGAAGACCTGTTGGATCGCCGCGCCGCGCCCCAGCCATCGCGCGGCTCTTGACGGAGTGTTGGAACGTCCGCTCAAAGCCGATTCAACCGTCGCTCATACCGCTCCGGGCGCGGCTCCGGTTCACTCCCAGCAGCTTACCAGAACGGTCATGCCCGAGGCTGTCTTGGCCAGCGTCTCGGGTGGCAGCGGTTGCGCATAGGTGGCCGCCTGCGGCAGCACGCCCGCGCCGCTAAGGATCCCGGTCAAGGCCTCGGCATCGACGGCGAAGCTCACGCCCTCGGGCAGTTGCCGTCCGCCCTGCGTGTGGGGCAGCAGCATGCCCACCACCGCGCCATAGCCATCCACCACCGGCCCGCCGGCATCGCCCTCGAGCGCGTTCAGCGCCAGCCGTTTTAGCTCTTCCTCGCCGTTGAGCCCCCGCACATCGGCCAGCTGGCCGAAGGTGAGCGTGGGCGCGCCGAGGATGCCGCCGTAGGAGTAGCCCGCCACAGCGACATCCGATTGCAGCCGCGGCGGCACCGCCTGGAAAGCGGCCACGGCGAGGGGCGCGAGCGGGTCGACCGGCTTGAGCACGGCCACGCCGAGCGCGGCATCGCTGGTCACCACGCGGGCGTCGTAATCCTCGTCGATCGTCACGCGCCCGCAGCCCGTCACCGCCTCGGTCGTCGTCACCACGGTGCCCGCGGCATCCACGTAGAACCCCGAGCGCGAGAGTTTCGGGCGGCGGATCTCCAGCCCGGAGACAAGATCGACCCGCTGTTCCGCCTCGCCGCCTGCCGAGGGCGAAAGCACACCGGGGAGCCGCTGGAAACTGCCGCGCATCGCGCTCAGAAGCCGCGCGCGGCGCTCTTCGTCGCCCGCGGGCCAGATCAGCGTGAAGCCCTTCACCTGCCCGTTCTCGAGCGAGGCCTGCGTGTAGGAGACGAACCGGCTGTTGCGGCCCTCGAGGCGGAAACTGTCGCCCTCGATGCCGCGCTCGCCCTCCTCAGGCACGATCTCGAGCGTCTGCATGATGTCGTAGAGCCCGAGCAGGGTGTTGCGGTCGCCCGGCTGGCTGATGAAGAGCACACGCGCCTCTTCCACGAAGCCCGTGGAGCGGAAATGCGCGAAGGGCGGCTCGTATTTCTCGAAAGTCACCGCGCCCATCGGCAGGTTCATCTGGATGCCGCTCTCGTCGTCGCGCACGAGGCGGATATCGAGCCCTTCGAGCACCGCGTTGAACTGGCGGAAGAGTTCGGCCCGCTGCCGGGTCGTCATGATGCCGGTGGGATCGTAGCCATTGTCCTGCTGCCAGCCGCGCATAGCCGCGCGGGTGCCGGGGCCGAAGGCGGCGTCGATCGCGCCGCGGTAGTAACCCGCCCATTCCAGAAGCCGCTGAAGCTCGGCCCGTTCCTCGGTCGAAAGCAGGGCCTCGTTCTGCCGCGCTTCGGCAGGGCCTTCATCCACCAGCGGCAGGCTCTCTTCTTCCACCACCTGCGGGCCGGCATCGCTTTGCGTGCCGGTCTGCGCCTGTGCCACCTGCACGTTGGGTTCCGCGTCGCCCTCGGCGGTCTGCGTTTCTATCGCGGGCTGCGACAGGTAATTGGCGCCCACCGGCCAGAATTGCTGG
The DNA here is from genome assembly GCA_040222155.1 of Roseovarius sp. Classification (GTDB taxonomy): domain Bacteria; phylum Pseudomonadota; class Alphaproteobacteria; order Rhodobacterales; family Rhodobacteraceae; genus Roseovarius. The sequence goes on along the minus strand of JAVKDQ010000138.1, from coordinate 1,278 downwards.
AGGTAGTTGTCGGAGATCGCCACGTAGCTGTCGCGCGGGATGAGCCCGTCATTGCGCAGGCGCGCGAGCACCTCTTCTGCCTCCTCCGGCCCGTAAGGCCCGAGCGCCACGGCGTACCAGCCCGCGCCGAGCGAGAAGCCGTTCACATCCTCGATCTGCGCACCATAGGCGCGGATCGCCTGCTGCGTCACCGCGAGGCTCGGATGGGACTCGAGCTGAATCCAGGTCTGGCCCGTGTCGGGCTGTTGCTGGGCTGTGGCGATATGGGCGGAAAAGACGAGCGAAAGGAAGAACGACAAAAAGATGCGCGACATGAGTTGACCTGGCCAAGTCCCTGTTAGGTTTTGAATTCCACCCTTTCTAGCAAATCCAGCCGGGCTTGCACCCAAAATATGCCCGCCCCCGCGATTGACCCTGCCGGGGCGGGGCCGTAGGTAGAGCGCGGGCAACTCACGGCGTGGCGACGAGGCTGAACATGGCGGACATGCAGGGCAAACCCCGCAGCTTTCAGGAAATCATCCTGCGGCTCCAGAGTTACTGGGCCGGCAAGGGCTGCGCGATCATGCAACCCTACGACATGGAGGTGGGCGCGGGCACCTTTCACCCCGCCACCACGCTGCGCTCGCTCGGCACACGTGCCTGGGCCGCCGCCTATGTGCAGCCCTCGCGGCGGCCCACCGACGGGCGCTATGGCGAGAACCCCAACCGGCTGCAGCATTACTACCAGTATCAGGTGCTGATCAAACCCAGCCCGCCCGACCTGCAGGCGCTCTATCTGGGCTCGCTCGAGGCCATCGGCATCGACATGGGCCTCCACGACATCCGCTTCGTCGAGGACGACTGGGAAAGCCCCACGCTCGGCGCATGGGGCCTCGGCTGGGAAGTGTGGTGCGACGGGATGGAAGTGAGCCAGTTCACTTACTTTCAGCAGGTGGGTGGGCATGATTGCCACCCTGTTTCGGGCGAACTCACCTACGGGCTCGAACGGCTGGCGATGTATGTGCTGGGCGTCGATCACGTGATGGAGATGCCCTTCAACGACCCGGATGCGCCCATCGCGCTCTCCTATGGCGATGTCTTCCGCCAGACGGAGGAGGAATACAGCCGCTGGAATTTCGACGTGGCCGACACGGATGTGCTGCTGCGCCATTTCGAGGAGGCCGAGGCCGAATGCGGCAGGATCCTCGCCGAGGCCCATGACGACCCCAAGACCGGCAAGCGCATCGTCATGGCCCACCCGGCCTATGACCAGTGCATCAAGGCCAGCCACATCTTCAA
>JAVKDQ010000137.1:0-15279 GCA_040222155.1 Roseovarius sp. | reverse complement strand
CTGCAGGGGCGATCCGTGCCAGGATCGCCGCGACGACATAACCTGCAGGAGATACGACCCTTGCCCCTGAACCCCCTCCGCCTTCTCTTCGCCCTGCTGATGCTCGCCCTGCCCGCGCAGGCGGCCCCGCTCGCGCCCGAGATCCCCGGTTGGCTCAAGGCGCATGTGGGCACCGGCGAAGGGCAGATCGCGCCCATCGTGCTCGAGCGGGCGCGTGCGCTCTACCAGGAGAAGCTGGCGGCGGGCGAAATCACCAACCCCTGCTATCTCGCCAAGGACGTGACCCGCCCCAGCGCGGCCCGCAGCGGCGCGCCGGCCAAACGCTTCTATGCCATCTGCGAAGATCGCAAGTTCTTCCGCGCCGTCTCCTCCGGCTATGGCAACGGGCGCGGCCTCGCGGCGGCCGATTTCTCCAACGGGCGGCAATGCGCGAAGAATTTCAGCAATGCCGAGGGCTCCAAGCTCACCATGGGCGGGCGCTACATCACCGCCGAGAGCCGCACCTCCTTCAAGGGCTATTACAGCGAAGACGGCGAGAAGAAGCCCTTCTACCGCCCCTTCCTGCTCTTCGACGGCGAGGGCGAAACCGAGAATGCCCGCGAGCGCGAGATCGGCGGGCACATGGCCATGTTCCTGCGCTGGGAATGCCGCTTCAAGAAGCCCGAAAGCCCTTTCGCCGATGACGAGGGCTATGTGCCCTATGGCCGGCTGGTGAACTACACCGGGGGGCGCAGCAACGGCTGCACCACCTGGTCGCCCTCCGAGGCCGAGGAGATCTTCCGCCTGACGCAGGGCAAGCCCACCACGCTCTACATCTACCCGGAATCGCGCGATATCGACGCGGTGGCCAATGCCGTGAAGAGCGGCACGTCGCTCGCCAAGGCGGGGCTCTACTGGAACGCGAACTGCCTCAAGGACATTGGCGCGCCCAAATTCTGGCCCAAGCGCGAGTTGCAGCCGGTGATCGACGCGTGGCGCGATGCGCTCCCCACACCCGCCCCCTACGTTCTGCCGATCTGCGATTGAGGCGCGCCGGCCCCGCCTGCGGATAACCTGCGCCACACCCGCCCATGTGCAGCCAGCTCGGCAGAAAACCGGGATAACTCCGGCCCGCAGATCGCCTTGTCGAAACGCGGCCCTTGCGCTCAGGCGCCCACATCCGCCGGCGCCACCGAGACGGTCTTGATCACCGCGTAAACCGTCACCCCCGGCTCCAGCCCCAGTGCCGAGGCCGAGCGGCGGGTCACGCGCGCCAGCACCCGGCCCGCCGCCGTGTCGAGCGCCACGATCGTGCCCGGCCCCTCGCCGGGGCGCAGCTCCCGCACCGTGCCGGGCAGGATGTTGAGCGCCGAAAGCCCCTCGGGCCGCGTCCGCGCGAGGATCACGTCATGCGCCGCGATCCGCACCCTGAGCGCGGTGCCGGGCGCCCGCGCGATCCGCGGCAGGAAGAGCGCGAGCCCCTGCGCATCGAGCTCGGTCAGCCCGTCCTCGTGGTGCCGCGCCACCCGCGCGGTGAGCAGCGCCCCGGCCTCGCGCGCGCCCGCCGGCAGGATGCCCGGGTCGCCCAGCACCTCCGCCGCGGGGCCTTGCGCCACCACCCGGCCCGCATCGAGCGCCACCACCGTCGTGGCGAGCCGCGCCACTTCCGAGGCCGAATGGCTGACATAGAGGATGGGCACGGCCACCTCGTCGCGCAGCCGCTCGAAATAGGGCAGGATCTCCGCCTTGCGCGCCTCGTCGAGCGCCGAGAGCGGCTCGTCGGCGAGGATCAGCCGGGGCGCCGAAAGCAGCGCGCGGCCAATCGCCACCCTGCTCTTCTCGCCGCCCGAAAGCGCACCCGGCCGACGCTCGAGCAGCGCCCCGATGCCCAGCAGTTCCACCACCCGGCCCAGATCCTCGCGCGCCGCCCCCTTCGGCGCGAACCACGCACCGTAAAGCAGGTTCTGCCGCACCGTGAGATGCGGAAAGAGCCGCCCCTCCTGAAAGATCGTGCCGAGCCTGCGGCGATGCGGCGCGAGGCGGATGCCGCGGCCCGTATCGAGCAGCACCCGGTCGCCCGAGGCGATCCGCCCCTCATCGGGCGTGAGCAGCCCCGCCACCGCCTTCACGATGGTCGTCTTGCCCGAGCCCGAGCGCCCGAACAGCACCGTCACGCCGGGCGGCGCGGCGAAATCCACGTCGAGCGCGAAGCCCGGAAAGCGATGGCGGAACGACACCTCGAACATCAGCTTCCCCCCACCCGCGCCGCCACCCGGCGGCCCACGATCTCCGAGAGCAGCAGCGCCCCCATCGCCACCGCCACCGAGACGATCACCAGCTTCATCGCCGATCCCTCGCCGCCGGGCACCTGCAGGAAGGCATAGATCGCCGAGGGAACGGTGCGCGTCTGCCCGGGGATGTTGGAGACGAAGGTGATGGTCGCGCCGAATTCGCCCATCGCCTTCGCGAAGGCGAGGATCGCCCCCGCCACGATCCCCGGCAGCGCCATCGGCAGGGTGACGGTGAGAAACACCCAGAGCGGCCCGGCCCCCAGCGTGGCCGAGGCCTCCTCGAGCTTCGGGTCCACCGCCTCGATCGACAGCCGGATCGCCCGCACCATGAGCGGAAAGGCCATCACCGCCGCCGCCAGCGCCGCCCCCGTCCAGCGAAAGACAAACACGATCCCCCACTCGGCCAGCACGCCGCCAATCGGCCCGCGCGTGCCGAAGGCCATCAGCAGCAGGTAGCCCGTCACCACCGGCGGCAGGATCAGCGGCAGATGCACCAGCCCGTTGACCACCTGCTTGCCGGGAAAAGACCAGCGCGCCAGCGCATAGGCGGTGAAGATGCCGAGCGGCAGGCTCGCGAGCGTCGCCACGCCGGCCACGCGCAGCGAGAGCGCCACCGCATCCCATTCCTCCGGGCCGAGCCACGCCATGCGCCGCGGCTACCTCGACAGCACCGAGAAGCCCTGCCGCTCGAAGGCGGCGCGGGCCTCGGGGCCGGCGAGATAGGCGAGAAAGGCCGCCACGGCCGCGCTCTCGCGCCCCGCCAGCCCGGCCACCGGGTAAAGGATCGGCGGATGCGACCCCTCGGGGAAGGTGCCGATCGCGCGCACGCCGTCCTCCGCAACCGCATCGGTGGCATAGACGATCCCGAGCGGCGCCTCGCCCGCCGCCACGAAGGCCAAGGCCGCGCGCACGTTGTCGGCCTGCGCCACGCTGGGCGCCACGCTCTCCCACAGCCCGAGGCTCTCCAGCGCCGCCTTGCCGTAAATCCCCGCCGGAACCGCATCCACCAGCGCCATCGCGAGCCGCCCCTCGCCCAGCATGGCGGCAAGGTCGAGCCCCGGGCCGATCTCCACCGGCGCGGCATCGCCGCCGGCAGCGACCAGCACCAGCGTGTTCGACACCAGATCGGCCCGCGTTCCGGGCGCCACCAGCCCCTCGGCCTCGAGCGTATCCATCCAGTCGGGATTGGCCGAGATGAACACATCCGCCGGCGCCCCCTGCTGGATCTGCCGCGCCAGCGCCGAGGAGCCCGCGAGCGACACCGCCACCTCGTGGCCCGTCTCCGCCTCGAACCCCGCCTCGATCTCGGCCATGGCGTTGGTCAGGCTGGCGGCGGCGAAAACGGTGACCTCGCCCGCGCTTGCGAGCGCGGGAAGACAGGCGGCACAGAAAGAGAGCAGGGCGCGGCACAGGGCGGAGCAAAGGGGCATGGGGCGACGTCCAGTCTGGTTATATCTCACCAAACATATCGCAACCCCGGCCTCGCACGGTCAAGCGTTATTTTCCATCAGGAATATCGCCTCTCAGCGCCATCAGTTGCGCGAGCCGCCCCGCCCCGGCCTCCGCCGCTTCCGCCTCGAAGGCACGGTAGTGCGCCAGCACGTCGCGCCCGAGTTCGGTGAGCACCGCGCCGCCGCCTCCCGGCCCGCCGCGCGTGCTCTCCACCAGCGGCGCGCGGAACATGGCGTTGAGCGTGCCGATCAGCTCCCAAGCCCGCTTGTAGCTCATCCCCATCTCGCGCCCCGCCGCCGCGATCGAGCCGCAGCGCCCGATGCCCTCCAGCAGATCGGCCTTGCCGGGGCCGATCATCTCGTCCTCCCCGAAGACGATGCGAATCCGCAGGCGCGGCCCGGGCGGGTGGTCTGGCGAGTGCGTCATGCCCTCAGGATTGCCGGAAGCACCGGGCCAAGGCAAGCCGTGCGGGCAAGCTCTCAGCCTGCCCCGCCGCCCCACGCCCCGGCCGGGCGCAGCGGCAGCACCTGCAGGCGCGCCCCGTCGAGCCGGAGAATGTCGGCCTCGATGCCATAGAGCGCGTTGAGCGTCTCGCGGGTCAGCACCTCCCTGGCCGCGCCCGCGGCATGGATCCGCCCATCCTTCAGCGCCACCAGCCGGTCGGCGAACTGGGCGGCGAGGTTGAGATCGTGCAGCGCCATGGCGATGATCGTCCCGCGCGACGCGGCGAGCCCGCGCAGCGTGTCGAGCACGAGCAGTTGGTGGCGCAGGTCGAGCGCGGCGGTGGGTTCGTCGAGCAGCAGCACCCGCGGCGCGCGAAAGAGCGCCTGCGTCAGAAAGACGAGCTGGCGCTGGCCGCCGCTGATCTCGTCGAGCCGCCGGGTTTGCAGCGCGGCCAGCCCGAACGTGTCGAGGGCCGCGAGCGCCTCGGCCACCAGCCCGGCCGGCACGCGCAACCCGAGCGAGCGGAGCCGGCCCAGCATGACCACCTCGAGCACAGTGAGCGAAGAGGCCGCGCCGGTATCCTGCGGCATGTAGGCCACCTGCCGCGCCCGGTCGGCGGGGCGCAGCCGCACCCCGTCGAGCCGCAAGCTGCCGGTGGCGGGCAGAAGCCCTGCAAGCGCCCGGAGCAGGGTGGATTTGCCCGCGCCATTGCCCCCGATGAGCACGGTCAGCGCGCCGCCCGGCCATGTGTCGCCCACATGGCGCAACACCGGCGCCGGCCCGTAGCCGGCCGAAAGGGCGTCGATCTCGAGGCTCACCAGTGCCTCCTCTGGCCGCGCAGGATGAGCAGGAAGAGAAAGGGCACGCCGATCACCGCCGTGACGATACCGATGGGAATCACCGCGCCCGGGGCCAGCGTCTTGGAGAGCACCGAAGCCCCCAGCATGATATTGGCCCCGGTCAGCGCGGCCATCGGCAGGAGCAGGCGCTGATCCTCGCCCACCGCCATCCGCGCGATATGCGGCGCCACCAGCCCGACAAAGCCGATCGTGCCCACGAAGGCCACGGCGCCGGTGGTGAGCAGCGCCACCACCGCGAAGATCCGGATGCGCAGCGCCTGCAGGTCCACCCCGATCGCCTCGGCGCGGCCACCGCCCAGCCGCAGCGCCGTGAGCCGCCACAGGTCGGGCAGCACGGCGAGCGTGCCCAGCGCCACCACGCCCGCGACGATGGGCACATTGGCCCAGCTCGCCCGCAAGAGCGAGCCGAAGAGCCAGAAGACGATGGCCTGCAGCACCTCCGGCGAGGCGAGATACTGCACGAAGGATTGCGCCGCCTGAAACATGAAGAGCGTGGCGATGCCGGCCAGCACCATCACCTCGGGGCTCATCCCCTGCATCCGCGCGAAGAAGAACACGATGGCCCCCGCCAGAAGGCACATCGTGAAGGCCGCGAGCGGAATGGTGAGCCACGGCAGGAAGGGCAGCGAGAGGCCGGTCAGGATGACAAGCGCCGCGCCGAAGCCCGCCGCGGCCGAAAAGCCCAGCGTGTAGGGGCTCGCGAGCGGGTTGCCGAGGATCGTCTGCATATGCACCCCCGCCATGCCGAGCGCCATGCCCACGAGCACCGCCATCAGCGTGATCGGCAGGCGGATATCGAAGAGGATCACGCGCGCCATCGGGCTGGCCTCGCCCGGGGCAAGCAGCGTCTGCGCCACCTCGGCGAAGCCCAGCGCCGAAGGCCCGGTCACGACATCGCCGACCGCCAGCGCCACGAAAGCCCCGAGCCCGCAGCCCAGCCAGCCGAGGCGCCGCCGCACCAGCGCGCGATAGGCCGCGTCCGGCGCCGGGGCCGAGGCCGCCGGCCCCTCGCGCCGGGTGGCGGGGGCGGCGATGGCCGCCTCCGCCGGTCTTGTCCCCGTCATCCGTCCTGCCCGGCCGGCAGCCGCGTCATGTAGGTGCCCTCGAACTGCACCGGCATGTAGGTCGCGAAGAACCTGTCGAGCGCCGCCTGCGGCTCCAGATCGGCGAAGGTTTCGGGGTAGAGCGCCTTGGCGAGATATTGCAGAAAGGCATAGTCGTAGAGCGTGCGGTTGCCGCCGTGATAGAGCCCGTAGACCTGCCCGTCGCGCACCGCCGCGAGATCGGCCCAGCCCGGACGCTCCAGATAGGGCCGCATCCGCTCATGGGTCAGGGCGGCATCGATCCCCGGCCCCATCAGCACGGCCTCGTCCTGCCCCATCCAGCCGGAGCCCGCCAGCAAGATCACCTGCGGATTCCGCGAGAGCACGTATTCGGGGCTGAGCGGCCCCCAGCTCTCGATCTGGCCATTGGCGATGTTCTCGGCGCCGAGCTGGTCGATCACAGCGCCCCATTGCGTGCCGGCATAGGAGTTGTCGACCACGTCGCGCCCCTTGCGCCCGAGCTCCACATAGACGCGCGGGCGCGCCTCCGTCGGAACAGCGGCGATCCGGTCGAGCACATCGGTCACGGCGGCCTCGTATTCGCCCGCGAGCCGCTCGGCGCGCTCTTCCTGCCCGAGGATCCGGCCCAGAAGGCGGGTTGACTGCACGTGTTTCTCCACCGTCTGGGCATTGAAATCGAGCACCACCACGGGGATGCCCGCCGCCTCGATGCGCGGCACGAGATCGGCCAGCGCGCCGAATTGCCAGCTTGCGAGCAGCACCAGATCGGGCCGCGCGGACACCACCGCCTCGAGCGAGAAGGTGCCGTCGGATGTGTCGCCCACATCGGGCAGCTCGGCGATCTGCGGCAGGGCCTTCACGTAGGTCTGCCATTGCAGATTGCGCCAGCCTTCCCACGGGGCGCGCGAGATGGCGGCGACACGGTCGAACCCTTCGGGCCCGGCCACGGCCATGAAATCCTCGTAATAGAAGCCCAGCACGATGCGCTCGGCGGCTTCCGGAATCTCCACGCTGCGGTTTTCCGTATCGGTCACGGTGAGGGTCTGCGCCCATGCGGGCACGGTGAGAGAGGCCGCGAAAGCGGCGGCGGCAAGGCCGCGAAAAAGGGGTCTGAACATGGTAAGTCCTTCAGGTCACATAAGGGGGAGCCCGCCGCTCATGATGCGGGCGGCGCGCCGTGCAAACGTGTGTCGGGGAAGACCTAAAGGACGGGCGGCGCGCGGCTTTGCGCATCGCCGACAAGCCGCAGCACCAGGTGCGGCGGCGGGGCGAGCGTGAGGCGGTGCGCGAAATCCACCGCCATTTCCTGCCAGTCGGGCGCGGCGCGCGGCGGCAGATCGACCGCCTTGCCGAAGCTGTGACACCAGTCGCAGCCGCAGGTGGCGCGCGCGGGCTCCACCGGTTCGCCGGTTTCGAGATCGATCACCAAGGTTTCCGTGCCGAAGGTCGAACAGAGTTCGATCGTCAGCCCCGAGGCCGGCGCGGCATGCAAGCCGCCGGCCATGGCAACCTGCACGGCAATCCATGTCAGCGCCGGAAAGAGCAGCCCAAGCCGCCGCCAGATCGAGTTACGCCATGTCCGCATCGGTGCGTGGTGCCGCCGTGAAACCTCTTGCGCCTTGTCCAGCAGCCTCGCCCGCGTTCCATGGGCGCACGTGCCGGCTGCAGGACCGCGCAAAGCATTGGTAGAGCGCCCCGGAAACATATGCAAGCCCCGGAACAAGTCTCCAAGAGGCCCGCGAAACGCGCCCGGCCGGCCCGGGCGCCACGCCCTCAGGCAAACGGGATCCCGGCCAGCACGGCGTTCCGCTCGCCCTCCGCCAGAGGCACCGAGAAGCCCCCCGGCGCCGTCGCCGCGCCGATCTCCGCCAGCCCCACGCCAATCGTCTTGCCCAGCCGCTTCGACCACGCGAACTCGCTCACCCAGCCCACCTCGCGCCCCTCGCGCAGAAGCGGCACCGGGTGCCCCGGCGGCGTGGGCCGCCCCTCGATCACAAGGCCCACCCGGCTGCGTTTCGGCCCCTCCCGCGCGATCCGTTCCAGCGCCGCGCGGCCCGCGAAATCATGCCCGCCATCTAGATCCACCAGCGCCCCCATCCCCATCTCGAACGGGTTGGCCCGGTGGGTCTGCCAGCGCATGTCCGCCCCGTAGGAGATGAGCCCGCTCTCCAGCCGCTCGGTATCGTTGGGCGCGCCGGGGCCGATGCCGAAGGCCTGCCCGGCGGCCTTCACCCTGTCCCAAAGCTCGGTGCCGCGCGTGCCATCCTGCAGGTAAAGCTCGAAGCCCCCCTGCTTCGACCAGCCCGACCGCGCCAGCACCAGCGGGATGCCCCCGAGCGCGGTCTCCTCGAAGGCGAAATAGCGAAACCCCCGCACCCGCTCCCCAAAAAGCGCCGCCGCCACGTCCTCCGCTCGCGGCCCCTGGATGGCCAGCGGCGAGACATCCGGCTCGCGCACCTCCACCTCCCAGCCCCGCTCATGGGCAATGGCCGCGGCCCAGAGGTGAATGTCGCTGTCGGCCACCGAAAGCCACACCCTGTCTTCCGCGAGCTTGAGCAGCACCGGGTCGTTGATGAGCCAGCCCTCGTGGTCGCAAATCGGCACGTAGCGCCCTTGCCCCACCCGCGTGCCGCCAAGGTTGCGCGGCGTCAGATACTGCGCCAGCCGCAGCGCATCCGGCCCCTCCAGCGCCACCTGCCGCTGCGCCGCCACATCCCACATCGCCACCCCGGTGAGCAGCCGGTCATACTCCGCCTCCGGGTCGCCGAAATGCCCCGGGATCAGCATGTGATTATACACCGAGAAACTCCGCACCCCGTCGCGGATCGTCGCGTCGAAATAGGCGGATTTCCGAAGGTTCGGGCCAATACCGATCTGCAGCGTCATGGGCGGCCTTTCCGCGTTCGTGTCCGGGCGCATGAAGGCCAGACCCGGGCAAGAAGCGCAAGGGGGCGGGTTTCCAAAATGATGCCGCATTTTCGGGCTATGGCAGCGCCATGCCGTTCGCGCCGGAAAGATACGCCGAGCTGCAAAGGGCCATCCGGCTCGCGCTCGCCTCGACCACGCTCGACCCCCAAGAGCGTGGCTTCCTGCGCGACATGCAGGCGAAGCTCGCACGCCACGGGCCGGGCGCCACGCTTCCCCAGAGGGATTACCGTCGCCTGATGAAGCTCACGCATTCCCGGATGGCGCAGAAGGGTGGCAACCTTTCCCGCCCCGCCCCGCAACGGCGGCGCGGCGCCGGGCGCTGGAGCGGCGCCGCGATCAATTTCGTGGTGCTTTTTCTCGTCGTCTGTTTCCTCGGCTACATGGCGGCGGAGCGCTTCCCCGAATATGCCGGCCCCGTGGCGAGCCTCTCGGCCAGCAAGACGATCGAAGGCCGGGTGACCCACGTGCGCGATGGCGACACGATCGAGGTGGCGGGCACGCCGGTGCGCTTCGGCTCGCTCGATTGCGCCGAGCGCGGCACGGCAGAGGGGCGGCGCGCCACGGCGCGGATGCATGAGCTTGTGCGGGGCGAACGGCTCACCTGCCACCTGACAGGCCGCATGAGCTACGACCGCCAGATCGGCAGCTGCCGCCTGAGCGAAGGCCGCGACCTTGCGGCGATCATGATCCGCGAGGGCTATTGCAGCCGCTACTGGTGATCCCGCGCACCGCCCTCCCCCGTTGATCCATGTCATGTCGCGCGCGCCCCTGCCCGGGCGAAGCTGCTGCAAGCCGCGTGGGGGCGCGGGTGGTGTGAAAGTGGTGTGGAAAGGGGTATCGGCCATGAAGGTTCTGGTCACCGGCGGCGCGGGGTTCATGGGCATCAACCTCGTGCGGCACCTGCTGGCCTCGGGCCACGCGGTGCGCAGCTACGATATCGCGCCCTTCACCTATCCCGAGGCCGCCCGGATCGACGTTCTGCAGGGCGATATCCGCACCACCTCCCTCCATGCCAAGGCCTTCGACAGCATCGACGTGGTGGTGCATTGCGCCGCCGCCCTGCCGCTGGCCGCCCCCGAGGAGATCCGCTCCACCAATGTCGAGGGCACCCGGCTCCTGCTCGAAACGGCCAAGGCACGGGGCACGCCGCGCTTCATCCATATCTCCAGCACCGCCGTCTACGGCATCCCCGATCATCACCCCCTCACCGAGGAAGACCCGATGCAGGGCGTCGGGCCCTATGGCGAATCGAAGGTGGCGGCCGAGCAGGTCTGCGCCGGGTTCCGCGCTGCTGGCCTCTGCCTGCCGGTGCTGCGCCCCAAATCCTTCGTCGGCCCCGAGCGGCTGGGCGCCTTCGAGCTGCTCTACGAATTCGCCGCCGACGGGCATCACTTCCCCGTGCTGGGCAGCGGCAACAACCGCTACCAGCTGCTCGACGTGGAAGACCTCAACCGCGCCGTCATGCTCTGCGCCACCGGCGCGTCCGAGGCGGTGAACGACACGTTCAACGTGGGCGCGCGCGATTTCGGCAGCCTGCGCGACAGCTTCCAGGCCGTGCTCGACCGCGCCGGGCATGGCAAGCATGTCATCGGCCTGCCCGCCGCCCCCGCGATCTACACCCTGCGCGCGCTCGAGGCGCTGGGCCTCTCGCCGCTCTACAAATGGATCTACGAGACCGCCGGCAAGGAGAGTTTCGTCAGCATCGACAAGATCACAGCGCAGCTGGGATTCGCCCCCGAACACTCCAACATCGACGCGCTCCTGCGCAATTACGAATGGTATCTCGCCAATCGCGGCCAGATCTCGGCGGCCCCCGGCGTCACCCATCGCGTGCCGTGGAAACGCGGCGCGCTCGGCCTGCTCAAACGGGTGATCTGAGCGCCCCCGCGCGCCCGTTCCGCCCCTGTCTCACCCCTGTCCTGCAAGGCTCTCGCGCCGGTTTCGGCGCGGCGTTCGGCCCTCTCTCCGCGCCCGGCTGTGGCCCTCCGGGCACGGCCCCGTGCCGAATTTTCCCCGCGCGGGCTTGCCAGCCTCCGGATTCCCGTCTAAATTAATTTGAGCGCTCATTATAATTTTGAGAACATCATGACACGACTGACAAACGATTTCACCGTGCCGAAGAGCTGGGACCGTTCGGGTCTGCCGGGCTGGGCCTATTTCAACGAAGAGCTTCTGGAGCTCGAGAAGGAAGAGCTCTTCCGCAAGCACTGGCAGATCGCCTGCCACGTGTCGGATGTGCCCGAACCGGGCAATTTTCTCACCTTCGACGTGGGCGATGAGCGCGCGCTCATCGTGCGCGGGCGCGACGGCGAAGTGCGCGCCTTCCACAACCTCTGCCGCCATCGCGGCAGCCGGGTTGTGGCCGAGGAGCGCGGCCAGTGCAAATCGGCGCTGGTCTGCCCCTATCACGGCTGGGCCTTCAACCTCGATGGCACCCTGCGCGGCGCGGCGCAGCCCAAGAGCTTCCCGCCGCTCGACCCGGTGAAATGGGGGCTGAAACCGCTCGACATGGAAATCTGGCAGGGCTTCGTCTTCATCAAGTTCAAGCCGAGCGAACAGCGCTCGGTGGCCGAGATCATGGGCCGCTTCGATGCCGAGCTCGCCCCCTACGAGATCGAGCAGATGATCCCCGTCGATCATGTCGACTGGGCCGACGAGACGGCCGTCAACTGGAAGGCCATCCGCGACGTGGATAACGAGGGCTATCACGTCGCCATGGCCCATCCCGCGCTGCATGATCTCTACGGCAAGGGCTACCATGACGAGCCCTTCGTGGCCGGCGCCTCGCGTTCCTTCGCCCCCTTCAACGAGGGGCCGGGCGCGCTCTGGTCGGTCCGGGCCTACAAATCCATCCTGCCCGAGGCCACATGGCTGCCCGAAAGCCATCGCAAGGCATGGCTCTACGTCTCGCTCTTCCCCAATTCGGTGATCGGCGTCTACCCGGATTCGGTGATCTTCTACCAGGAGTTCCCCGATGGCGTGGGCCGCTCCAAGCTGCGCGGTGCGGTCTACCGCCGCCGCGACGAAAGCCGCGAGATGCGCGCCGCGCGCTACCTCTCCGGCCGGATCGACACGATCACCGCCGAAGAAGACCAGATGCTCACCATCTGGTCCTGCGAGGCCGCGCTCTCCTCGGCCTATGACGGCATCATCCTGTCGGATCTCGAATATGGCGTGAAAACCCATCACGACCACTTGCGCGCGCTCTTCCCGGTGCTCAATCTCACCGAAGAGCCCGCCCCCGGCACGCTGGCCGACATCAACGCCGCGATGCTGGCGCAGAAGGGTTCCTGAAAGGGTGACGCACATGGCGATTGACGGGTTCGGCCCCGCGCGGGAGGCCGCGTGAGCGAGGCGGCGGCGGGCAGGCGGGGCTGGTTCTCCGCAGAGGCCGGGCGGGGGCTGACCCTGCTCTCCCCCACCCTCCTCTACGCGCTCCTGCTGCTGGCAGCGCCGCTCGCAACGGTCATCGTCATCAGCTTCTGGACGCAGAACTACCTCGAATTCGACCGCACGCCCACCTTCTCGAACTATGTCGAGGCGTGGACGGATCCGCTCTACCGGGTGCTCATGCTGCGCTCGCTCTCCATCTCCGGGCTGGTCACCATCGCCACCGTGCTGCTCGCCTTCCCGGTGGCCTATTTCGTGGCCTTCCGCGTGGCGCCCGAGCGCAAGGCCATGTGGCTCTTCCTCATCACCATCCCCTTCTGGACAAGCTATCTCCTGCGCGTCTTCCTCTGGAAGGTAATCCTCGGCTATGACGGCGTGCTCAACACCGGGCTGATGGGCCTCGGCATCATCGAGAAGCCGCTCACCTTCCTGCTCTACAACGCCAATGCCGTGGTGCTGACGCTGGCCCATGCCTGGGCGCCCTTCGCCATCCTCCCCATCTTCGTGGCCCTCGACAAGATCGACCGCTCCCTCCTAGAGGCCGCCGAAGACCTGGGCGATGGCCCCTTCCGCCGCTTCCGCCGCATCACCCTGCCGCTCGCCATGCCCGGCGTGCTGGCCGCGGCCCTCATCGTCTTCATCCCCACCGTGGGCGATTACGTCACCCCCCGCCTCGTCGGCGGCACCGACGGGCTGATGATCGCCAACATGATCCAGGTGCAGTTCGGCAAGGCCAACAACGCGCCCCTCGGCGCGGCGCTGGCCATTTCCTCCATGCTCATCGTGAGCGCCGTGGCGCTGCTCCTCGTCTGGCTCCAGCGCAACTTCATCAAGGGAGCGCCCAGATGACGAAACGCGGCGGCTGGCTCAAACCCTACGCGATCCTTACTCTCGCGTTCCTCTACGCCCCGGTGCTGCTCCTGCCGGTCTTCGCCTTCAACGACGCGGCCATCATCGCCTTCCCGCTCAAGGGCTTCACCACCAAGAACTTCGAACAGCTCTGGGAAGCCACCACGCTCCACACCGCCGTGCTCAACTCGCTCGGCGTCGCGGCCGCCTCGGCGGTGCTGGCCACCGCGCTCGGCACCTGCGCGGCCCGCGCGGCGGCGCGCTACAACTTCCCGCTCAAGAAGCCGCTGATGGGCTTCATCATGCTGCCGCTCGTCCTGCCCGAGATCATCGTGGCCGTGGCGCTTCTGGTGGTGCTCATCCAGCTCGGCCTCTCGCTCTCGCTCTGGACGGTGATCCTCGGCCATGTGCTCATCTGCACGCCCTTCGCCATCGCCATCCTCTCCTCGGCCTTCCAGAACCTCGACCAGTCGCTCGAGGAGGCCTCCTTCGACCTCGGCGAATCCCGCTTCGGCACCTTCCGCCGGGTGACCTTCCCGCTGGTGCTGCCGGCGGTGATCTCGTCGCTGCTCATCTCCTTCACCATCTCGCTCGACGAGTTCATCATCGCCTTCTTCCTCACCGGCACCGAACCCACCCTGCCCGTCTACATCTGGAGCCAGCTCCGCTTCACCGCCAAGCTGCCCTCGGTGATGGCGCTCGGATTCCTGCTGCTGATCGTCTCGCTGGTGCTGCTGGTCACGGCGGAATTCTTCCGCCGCCGGGCGAACCGCAGGCAAG
The DNA here is from genome assembly GCA_040222155.1 of Roseovarius sp. Classification (GTDB taxonomy): domain Bacteria; phylum Pseudomonadota; class Alphaproteobacteria; order Rhodobacterales; family Rhodobacteraceae; genus Roseovarius. The sequence goes on along the minus strand of JAVKDQ010000137.1, from coordinate 1,242 downwards.
GCACAAGCTCAACCGGAGGCTTCCTATGAGCGCACCCATCATCACGCTGGAGAATGTCGAGAAGCATTTCGGCACCGTCACCGCGCTGGCGGGCGTCTCCGCCGAGATCCGGCAGGGCGAGTTCTTCTCGCTGCTCGGCCCCTCGGGCTGCGGAAAGACGACGCTCCTGCGCATGATCGCGGGCTTCGACGAGCCGAGCAAGGGCCGGCTGATGATCGACGGCAAGCCGATGGCCGGCGTCCCCGCCAACCGCCGTCCCACCAACATGGTCTTCCAGTCCTACGCCATCTTCCCGCATCTCTCCGTGGCCGACAACGTGGCCTACGGGCTCAAGAAACAGCGTCTCGGCCGCAGCGAGGAGACCCGTCGGGTCGACGAGGCCCTCGCGATGGTCGATCTCGAAGGCTATGGCGAACGCGCCTCCCATGCGCTCTCGGGTGGCCAGCGGCAGCGCGTGGCGCTGGCCCGCGCGCTGGTCATGCGCCCCAAGGTGCTGCTCCTCGACGAGCCGCTCTCCGCGCTCGACAAGAAGCTCCGCGAACAGATGCAGACAGAGCTGCGCCACCTCCAGCGGCAGGTCGGCATCACCTTCATCCTCGTCACCCACGACCAGGAGGAAGCCCTCACCATGTCCGACCGCATCGCGGTCATGTTCAACGGCCAGATCGCCCAGCTCGCCAGCCCGCAGGAGCTCTACCGCCGCCCCGTCAGCCGGCAGGTCGCAAGCTTCATCGGCGTGATGAACGTGCTGCCCGCCCGCGTCATGGGCGAGAAGGGCCAGACGATCTCGCTCGAGGTCGCCGGGCTCGGCTTCGTCGACGTGCCGCAGGACCAGGCCCCCGGCGGCGTCCGGGGCCGCGAGGTCTCGGTGGGCATCCGCCCCGAGATGCTCACCGTGCTTCTCGGAGAGGGCGAGCATGCCGAACGCGAGGTCACCGGCGAGGTGGTCGATACCGCCTATTACGGCGACATGACCTATTACACCGTCAAGCTCCCCGGCGCCGAGGCCCCCGCCACGATCTCCATGCGCAACACCGCCGACCGCCGCATCCTCCAGCAGGGCGACCCCGCCCGCGTCGCCTGGAGCCCGGAATCGGTGGTGGTGCTGGGCTTGGCCGGGCGGTGAGCCGCGCCTTCGACGGGCCGCGGCGCGGCGATGCGACGGGTGTTCGGCAGGGCTTTATGGCTGCCAAGATCGCGAAAGACTAGAGCGATGCGCTGGCCTCACCCAATCGCCGGGCC
>JAVKDQ010000136.1:0-17441 GCA_040222155.1 Roseovarius sp. | reverse complement strand
CGTGGTGGGCGCGGGCTCGAACGTGCAGGAAAACTGCGTGATGCATACCGACATGGGCTTTCCGCTCACCATCGGGCCGGGCTGCACCATTGGCCACAAGGTGATGCTACATGGTTGTATTATCGGGGAAAACAGCCTGATCGGCATGGGCGCCACGGTGCTCAACGGCGCCAGGATCGGCGCCAATTGCCTGATCGGCGCGGGGGCGCTCATCACCGAGGGCAAGGAGATACCGGATGGCAGCCTCGTGATGGGGGCGCCGGGCAAGGTGGTGCGGCAGCTCGACGAGGCGGCGATCGGGAAGCTCAGGCTGTCGGCGCTGCATTACCAGGAAAACATGCGTCGGTTTCGCGTCGGTATGACGTCGGTATGACGTCGGTGCCGTGGGGGCGCGGCGATGAAAGCGGGGCGATGAGGGCGGGAGGCGACGGGCAGGGCGGATGAACGCGGGCAACATCTCTTCGGTTCTGGCCGCTATTCCGCTCGCCTCGGTGCTGATCGGGCGGGGCGAGCGCATCCTCGGCGCCAACGAGCGCGCGCAGGCGCTGCTGGGCCCCACCATCGTGGGGCGGCATTTCATCACCGCGCTGCGCCAGCCCTCGATCCTCGACGCGGTGGAGGGCGCGCTGCGCGACGGGCGCACGCGCACCACGCGCTATCTCTCCTCGGAGGCCGGGCATGACACGACCTTCGTGGTGAGCTGCGCGCGGGTGGAGACCGACCTCGGCGGCGGTGTGCTGGTGTGCTTCGAGGACATCACCCATGTGGAGCAGGCCGGCCAGATGCGGCGCGATTTCGTGGCCAATGTGAGCCATGAGCTGCGCAGCCCTCTGACGGCGCTGCTGGGGTTCATCGAAACCCTGCGCGGCCCGGCGGCGAAGGATCCGGCGGCCTCGCAGCGGTTCCTGGCCTTCATGCAGGACGAAGCGGAGCGGATGGAGCGGCTGGTGCGCGACCTGCTCTCGCTCAGCCGGGTGGAGGCGCAGGAGCGGGTGCGGCCCACCGACCCGGTGGATCTGGCGCGCTGCATCGGCTCGGTGCTTCATGCGCTCGCGGGCGTGGCCGAGGAGAACGGGGTGCGCATAAAGGCCGATCTGCCCGAGGCGCCGCTTGCGGTGCCGGGCGATGCGGACCAGTTGCAGCAGGTGGTCACGAACCTCGTGGAGAACGCGATCAAGTATGGCGGGCGCGGCAAGACGGTGCATGTGAGCGTTTCCACCACCGCCTCCGAGCCCACCCTGCGCGGGCCGGCCGCCTCGATCTCGGTGCGCGACGAGGGGCCGGGGATCGACCCGGTGCATATTCCGCGCCTGACCGAGCGGTTCTACCGGGTCGACAGCCACCGCTCGCGGGCGATGGGCGGCACCGGGCTGGGGCTCGCCATCGTCAAGCATATCGTCGGGCGGCATCGCGGGCGGCTGCGAATCGAATCGCGGCCGGGCGAGGGCAGCGAGTTTCGCGTGGTGCTGCCGCTCGCGGAGAGCGGGAATCGGCCCTGAGCGGGGCCGCTGCCGGGGCTCTACGGGGTGCTTCGGGGGCGGGAAAAGCCCGCGCGGCGGGGCCTCTCTCTTCGACAAATCGGGAAAATGTCTATATCCGCCCGGTCTGTCATAAAACGTTTACAAAAGCGTAACAAAAGCGTCGTGCGCAATCTCTAGCAGGGCTCACGAGACCATTGCTGTTGTGGTCCGTATCCAAACCGAAATCAGGAGCTATCCATGTCCTTCATGAAACTGACCGCCTCCTCACTGGCGATCGCTGCCGTGTCTGCAACCGCAGCCGCCGCACGTGACAACGTGCAGGTCGCCGGCTCGTCGACCGTTCTGCCCTACGCCTCGATCGTGGCGGAGCTTTTCGGCGAGAACACAGAATTCCCGACCCCGGTGGTCGAATCGGGCGGCTCCTCGTCCGGCCTCAAGCGCTTCTGCGAAGGCGTGGGCGAGAACACCATCGACGTGGCCAACGCCTCGCGCGCCATCCGTGAAAAAGAGATCAAGGCCTGCGCCGAGAACGGCGTGACCGACATCATCGAAGTGCGCATCGGCTATGACGGCATCGTGTTCGCCAGCCAGCAATCCGGCCCGGCCTTCACCGCGTTCGAGCCCACCGACATCTTCAACGCCATCGGCGCGAAGGTTCTGAAAGACGGCGAGATCGTCGAGAACACCCACGAGTCGTGGGCCGAGTTCAACAGCGAGCTGCCCGACGCGGAAATCGCCATGTTCATCCCCGGCACCAAGCACGGCACCCGTGAAGTGTTCGAGGAGAAGGTTCTGCTGATCGGTTGCGAAGAGACCGGCGCGATGCAGGCCATGATCGACATGGGCATGACCGAGGATGACGCGGAAGATGCCTGCCTCGACGTGCGCCAGGACGGCAAATCGGTCGACATCGACGGCGACTACACCGAGACCCTCGCCCGCATCGACGCCAACACCAACGGCATCGGCGTGTTCGGCCTCGCCTTCTACGAGAACAACCTCGACAAGCTGAAGGTTGCCACCATGAGCGGTGTCGCACCCTCCACCGAGACCATCGCCTCGGGTGAATACCCGGTGTCGCGCCCGCTGTTCTTCTACGTGAAGAAAGCGCATATCGGCGTGATCCCCGGCCTGAAGGAATACGCGCAGTTCTTCGTGGCCGACGAGATCGCAGGCCCCGGCGGCCCGCTCTCCAACTACGGCCTCGTGGCCGACCCCGAGCTTGCCGCGACGCAAGCCAAGGTCGCCAATGAAGAGACCATGGGCTCGGGCATGTAAGCCCACCCGGCAGACCAAAGGGGGCGGCGCGATGTGCCGCCCCCGACCGCCTCCAGGGGCCATTTCAACGGAACGCAGAAGGGACGGGGGCAGATGCCTATTCTTTGGCTTGTTCTGATCGTGCTGGGGATTGCCACGGTCGGATATGTCATCGGGCGCCAGCGCGCGCTCGCAACCGCCGGGGGAGACAGCAGGAACCTGCATTCGCTGCCCTCCTATTACGGCTCGAACGTGGGCATCAAGGCGATGGTTCCGGCCGCGCTGGTGCTCATCGTCTGGCTGCTTGCCCAGCCGCTCTACGTGAGCAACGTGATCTCCGACATGATCCCGGAGAGCGCCGTCAAGGAGGGCTCTTCGCTCTCGCTGGTGATGGCCGAGGTGCGCCGCGCCGCCGACGGGCTCGACACCGCCGTGGCGGGCGGGCTGATGGGCGAGGAGGAGGCCCGCGACCTGCGCGCCGATTTCACCGACGTGACCCAGCGGCTCAAGGATGCGGGCGCGATCGTGACCTCGGAAGTGACCCAGCCGATCCTGCGGGCGGCGCAGCGCTACCGGGTGATCAACGCCGCCGGCTACACCTACATGAACATCGTGGTGATCGTGCTGGCGCTTCTGGGCGCGCTCTGGGGGCTGCGCGAGAGCCACGCGGTGTTCCGCGCGCGCAACGTGGTGGAGCAAAGCATCCGCGCGCTGCTGATCGGCGCGGCCTCGATCGCCATTCTCACCACCATCGGCATCGTGCTGTCGCTGGTCTTCAACACCATCGAGTTCTTCCGGCTCTACCCGGCGGCCGATTTCTTCTTCGGCACCAGCTGGGCGCCGAGCTTCTCGGGCCGGGGCGGCGCCTCGGATCTGGGCGTGCTGCCGCTTCTGTGGGGCACGTTCTACATCTCGCTGGTGGCGCTCGCCGTTGCGGTGCCGATCGGGCTCTTCTCGGCGATCTACCTCTCCGAATATGCCGGGCCGCGGGTGCGTGCCGTGGCCAAGCCGATGCTCGAGGTGCTGGCGGGCATTCCCACCATCGTTTACGGCCTCTTCGCGCTGCTTACCGTGGGGCCGCTGCTGCTCGAGGTCTTCGGCGACGATGGCATCGGCGTCATGAAGGCGGGCACCGCGGTGATGACGGCGGGGCTGGTGATGGGCATCATGCTCATCCCCTTCGTCTCGTCGCTTTCGGATGACATCATCAACGCCGTGCCGCAGGCGATGCGCGACGGCTCCTACGGGCTCGGCGCCACCAAGTCGGAGACCATCAAGCAGGTGGTGCTGCCGGCGGCCTTGCCGGGGATCGTGGGCGCCATCCTGCTCGCGGCCTCGCGTGCCATCGGCGAGACGATGATCGTGGTGCTGGGGGCAGGGGCCGCGGCGCGGCTCTCGCTCAACCCCTTCGAGGCGATGACCACGGTGACTGCCAAGATCGTGAGCCAGCTCACCGGCGACAGCGATTTCGCCTCGCCCGAGGCGCTGGTGGCCTTCGCGCTCGGCATGACGCTCTTCGTCATCACGCTCGGGCTCAACATCTTCGCGCTCTACATCGTGCGCAAATACCGGGAGCAGTACGAATGACCGACGCGACACTCAATGGCGCCGGCGGCGGTGAGAACAAGCGCACCGGCTCGCTCAAGACGACCGACGAACGCACCAAGCGCCGCAACGCCTCGGAGGCCCGCTTCAAGACCTATGGGATGGTCGCCATCGGCATCGGGCTCTTCTTTCTGGTGGTGCTGGCCATCACCATCGTGCGCTCCGGCATCCCGGCCTTCACCGCGGCCAAGATGGATGTGGAATTCACCCTCACGCAGGCCGAGTTCGACGAGGCCGAGGCGCAGCTCTTCAAGACGAAGGCTTATGAAGACCTCTTCATCGCCAAGCTGAAGACCCAGCTGGATGCCAGCGGCATGGAGGTGGATTTCCAGCCCGACGCCATCGAGCGCCTTCTGGGCAAGGTGGGCGGCACGATCCGCGAGTATTACCGCGCCAACCCGGATGATCTGGGCCAGCCGGTGAGCTTCGAGCTCAAGGCCTCCTCGCGCGTCGACGGCTATTTCAAGGGCCGCGTCACCCGCGACACCCTGCAGGACAGCCGCTTCATGACCGTGGCCGACCTCGACCTCGTGGATGCGCTTCACGATGCGGGCATTCTCAAGCAGGCCTTCGACTGGAACTTCATCACCGGCGCCGACTCGGGCGTGGACAACCCCGGCGGCGCGGGCATCGGCGCCTCGGTGGTGGGCTCGTTCTTCATGATGCTGGTGGTGCTGCTCCTGTCGCTGCCGATCGGCGTGGCGGCCTCGATCTATCTCGAGGAATTCGCGCCGAAGAACCGCTTCACCGACCTCATCGAGGTGAACATCTCTAATCTCGCCGCGGTGCCCTCCATCGTCTTCGGCATCCTCGGCCTCGCGGTCTTCATCCAGTTCATGCACCTGCCGCAATCGGCCCCGCTGGTGGGCGGGCTGGTGCTGACGCTGATGACGCTGCCCACCATCATCATCTCCACCCGCGCCTCGCTCAAGGCGGTGCCGCCCTCCATTCGGGATGCGGCGCTCGGGGTGGGGGCCTCGAAAATGCAGGCGGTGTTTCACCATGTGCTGCCGCTGGCGATGCCGGGCATTCTCACCGGCACCATCATCGGCCTCGCGCAGGCCCTGGGCGAAACCGCGCCGCTCCTGCTGATCGGCATGGTGGGCTTCGTGGCGCGCGGCTACCCCGATGGCTTCATCGCGGGCTTCACCGAGCCCAACTCGGCCATGCCCGCCCAGATCTACACCTGGGCCGCGCGCGCCGATGTGAGCTTCTACGAGAAGGCGTGGGGCGGGATCATCATCCTGCTGATCTTCCTGCTCACCATGAACATCATCGCCATCATTCTGCGCCGCCGGTTCGAGCGCCGCTGGTAAGAAGGACAGAAAAAATGTACGACACGCCCAATACGGAGAGAGCCGTGACGACGAATAACATCAAGTTCGCCGCACGTAAGGTGCAGGTCTATTACGGCGATACCCACGCCATCAAGGACGTGAGCGTGGAGATCGACGACAAGACCGTGACCGCCTTCATCGGCCCCTCGGGCTGCGGCAAATCCACCTTCCTGCGCTGCCTCAACCGGATGAACGACACGATCGACGTGTGCCGCGTCGAGGGCGACATCCTGCTCGACGGCGAGGACATCTACGACAAGAAGGTCGACCCGGTGCAGCTGCGCGCCAAGGTGGGCATGGTCTTCCAGAAGCCCAACCCCTTTCCGAAGTCGATCTACGACAACATCGCCTATGGCCCCCGCATTCACGGGCTGGCCAAGAGCAAGGCGGATCTCGACGAGATCGTCGAGAAATCGCTGCGACGCGCCGCCATCTGGAACGAGGTGAAGGACCGCCTTCAGGCGCCCGGCACCGGGCTTTCAGGCGGCCAGCAACAGCGCCTCTGCATCGCGCGTGCCGTGGCCACCGAGCCGGAAGTGCTGCTGATGGACGAGCCCTGCTCGGCGCTCGACCCGATCGCCACCTCCCAGGTGGAAGAACTCATCGACGAGCTGCGCGCCAACTACTCGGTGATCATCGTGACCCACTCGATGCAGCAGGCCGCCCGCGTGAGCCAGAAGACCGCCTTCTTCCATCTCGGCAATCTCGTGGAATACGGCGAGACCGGGCAGATATTCACCAATCCACAGGACGAGCGGACCGAGAGCTACATCACCGGCCGTATCGGGTAAGGAGAGACCATGCAGGACAAACACATCGCCTCGGCCTTCGACCGGGATCTCGAGACGATTCAGGCCCTCATCATGAAGATGGGCGGGCTTGTGGAGGATTCCATCCTGAAAGGCGCCACCTCGCTCGAGACGCGCGACGAGGAACTGGCCGAAGAGGTGCGCGCGGGCGACCGGGCCATCGACGCGCTCGAGGAGCGGATCAACGAGGAGGTGGCCCGCGTGATCGCGCTGCGCCAGCCCATGTCGGTGGATCTGCGCATCATCCTCACGGTGATGAAGATCTCCTCCAACCTCGAGCGCATCGGCGACTATGCCAAGAACATGGCCAAGCGCACCACGGTGCTCGCGCAGATGGGCCAGATCGCCGGCGCGGCCTCCTCGATCCGCCGGATGGCGCGCGAGGTGCAGCACATGCTGAAGGACGTGCTCGACGCCTATGTGCAGCGCGACGAGGAACTCGCCCGCGCGGTGATGCACCGCGATGCCGATGTCGACCAGATGTACAACGCCCTCTTCCGCGAATTCCTGACCTTCATGATGGAAGACCCGCGCAATATCACCGCCTGCATGCACCTGCATTTCATCGCCAAGAACACCGAGCGCATGGGCGACCATGTGACCAATATCGCCGAGCAGGTGATCTATCTCGTCACCGGCGAACCCCCCGAAGACAAGCGCCCGAAGGATGACCGCACATCGCATGATCCCAACGTGGCGCCCGCACAGTAAGATGGTTTAGGTCAACAGCATAAGGAGCGCGCCCGATGGCCGCTGATCAACCCAGCGTCCTTCTTGTCGAGGATGAACCCGCCCAGCGAGAAGTCCTCGCCTACAATCTGGAAGCCGACGGCTTCAGCGTCACCAAGGCCGAGAATGGCGAGGAGGCGCTGATGCTGGTGGACGAGGCCGCGCCGGACGTGATCCTGCTCGACTGGATGCTGCCCAATGTCTCGGGCATCGAGGTGTGCCGCCAGCTCAAGACCCGCCCCTCGACGCGCGGCGTGCCGATCATCATGATCTCGGCCCGCTCCGAGGAGGTGGACCGCGTGCGGGGGCTGGAAACCGGGGCCGACGATTACGTGGTGAAGCCCTATTCGGTGATCGAACTGATGGCCCGCGTGCGCGCCCAGCTGCGCCGCACGAGGCCCTCCACCGTGGGCGAGCGGCTCGAATACGAGGATATCCAGCTCGACAGCGAAACCCACCGCGTGACGCGCAATGGTGAGCTGCTCAAGCTCGGGCCCACCGAGTTTCGCCTGCTCTCCACATTCATGGAGAAGCCGGGGCGGGTGTGGAGCCGCGAGCAGCTGCTCGACCGGGTCTGGGGGCGCGACATCTACGTGGATACGCGCACCGTCGACGTGCATATCGGGCGGCTCCGGAAGGCGCTCTGCCAGCATGGCGGCGACGACCCCCTGCGCACCGTGCGCGGCGCAGGCTACGCGCTGGGGTAGGGCGCGCGTTTTCTTGCAAAGAAAACGCTCCGAAATCTTTGAAAGATTTCGTTGGCGTCAGCGTGGCAGGAGGTCGTCTTCCTCCGCCTGCGTGGCCAGCCAGTCGCGGAATTTCGCAAGGGCGAGGTCGCGCGACTTCTCGACCGGCCAGACGAGGTGATAGGCGCCCGGCGAGGGTGTCGGCCCGCCCCAGGCGCGCACCAGCCGGCCCGTGGCGAGATCCTGCTCGGCGAGGTAATCGGGCAGGAGCGCCACGCCCAGCCCGTGAATGGCCGCCTGGGTGATGGTCGAGAACTGGTCGTAGATCGTGCCGGTGACCTGTTCGGTGGCGACGCCATGTTCCTTGAACCATGCCACCCAGGCCTCGGGGCGCGTTTCGATATGCAGGAGCGGCAGGCGCAGCAGGTCTTGCGGCCCGCGCGGCGCGGATTGCGCGACGAGCGTGGGCGCGCAGACCGCCACGACGGCTTCTGCCTTGAGCTTCATCGCCGCCGTGCGGGGCCAACTGGGCTGGCCGAAATGTATTGCCGCATCAAAGGGTTCGGCGGCGAAGTTGAAGGGCCGGAGGCGGGTGGTGAGGTTGATCGTCACCTCCGGGTGGCGGCGCGCGAAATCCGCGAGCCGCGGCACCAGCCAGCGCATCCCGAAGGTCGGCAGGATCGCGAGGTCGAGGCTGCCGCCCGAGGGGTTCACCGTGAGCCTGAGCGAGGCCTTGGCGATGAGGTCGAGCGCGCCGCGGATCTCGCCCGCGTAGTGCCGGGCCTCGGGCGTCAGCACCAGCCGCCGCCCCTGCCGGTTGCCCAGCGTGACGCCAAGCTGCCCCTCGAGCGTCTGCAATTGCCGGCTCACCGCGCCCTGCGTGAGGCTCAACTCCTCCGCCGCGGCCGACAGGCTGCCGAGCCGCTCCACCGCCTCCAGCGCCCTGAGCGCCGAAACCGAGGGCAGAAACCGCCTTGCCTGGGGTTTCATATATGCGATTCCCTCAACTGTTGATGCGAAACACTCGCTGTTTCTTAGGGCTTTCTTGCGTTATGGTGCAATCAACTTTACCCAACCGCATAAGGAGCGCGCCATGAGCCTCGATGCCCCCAAGCTCAAAGCGAAAGACAAGCCAGACCTCTCGAGCTTCGACTGGTCCGATCCCTTCTACCTCGATGCGCAGCTTGCCGAAGAGGAGCGCATGATTGCCGAGAGCGCCCGCAGCTTCGCGCAGGAAACGCTGCAACCGCTTGTGGTAAAGGCCTTCGAGGAAGAGACCGTGGCGCCGGAGATCTTCCGCCAGATGGGCGAGATGGGCCTTCTGGGCACCACGATCCCCGAGGAATATGGCGGGCTCGGCGCGGGCTACGTGAGCTACGGGCTCGTGGCCCGCGAGGTGGAGCGCGTCGATTCGGGCTATCGCTCGATGATGAGCGTGCAGTCGAGCCTCGTGATGTACCCGATCTATGCCTATGGCTCCGAGGAGCAGCGGCAGAAATACCTGCCGGGGCTGGCCTCGGGCGAACTGATCGGCTGTTTCGGCCTGACCGAGCCCGATGCCGGCTCGGACCCGGCGGGCATGAAGACCCGCGCGGTGAAGACCGAGGGCGGCTACAAGCTTACCGGCTCGAAGATGTGGATCTCGAACAGCCCGATCGCGGATGTCTTCGTGGTCTGGGCCAAGTCGGAAGCGCATGACGGCAAGATCCGCGGCTTCGTGCTGGAGAAGGGCATGAAGGGCCTCTCGGCGCCCAAGATCCAGAACAAGCTCAGCTTGCGCGCCTCGGTGACCGGCGAGATCGTGATGGACGGGGTGGAAGTGGGCGAAGACGCGCTTCTGCCCAACGTGCAGGGCCTCAAGGGCCCGTTCGGCTGCCTCAACCGCGCGCGCTACGGCATCGCCTGGGGCGTGATGGGCGCGGCGGAGTTCTGCTGGCACGCATCGCGCCAATACGGGCTCGACCGGCACCAGTTCGGCCGCCCGCTCGCCAACACCCAGCTCTTCCAGAAGAAGCTCGCCGACATGCAGACCGAGATCGCCCTTGGCCTGCAGGCCGCGCTGCGCGTGGGCCGGCTGATGGACGAGGCGCAGGCCGCGCCCGAGATGATCTCGCTCATCAAGCGCAACAACTGCGGCAAGGCGCTTGATATCGCACGGCTTTCCCGCGACATGCATGGCGGCAACGGGATCTCGGGCGAGTTCCAGGTGATCCGCCACATGGTGAACCTCGAGACGGTCAACACCTACGAGGGCACCCATGACGTGCATGCGCTCATCCTGGGCCGCGCGCAGACCGGGCTGCAGGCGTTCTTCTGATCGGCCTGATTTGACGCAGGCCCGGGCGCGCTTTCGGTGCTACGGGCTTGCGTCCTCTCCGGCCGCGTGAGAGAGTTTTGGCCGGGGGAAGGTTCAAAGCAGCGGGAGTGCCCTGATGTCAGCCCAAGGTCGGAAGAGACGCGCGCAGGTGGTGTGCGCGCTTCTGCTTCATATCCCCATCGTCGCGATCGCCGCTTACGCGGTGGCCAAGGGCATCGGGCTTTACGTGGATCTGCTCGCGGTGGGGCTTGTTGCGACGGTCACGGCCACGGTGCTCACCGTGCCTTACATCGGCCGGATCGTTGCCTGAAGAACGGCGCGCAAGCCGTTCTGATCATTACATGAACAGGTAGAGTAGCCAGGCGATCAGCGCCAGTTTGGCGGCGGCCACGATGGCCACCACCGGGCGGTTCTCGGGGGCGCGGATGTCGCGCCAGAGGGCGGGCCAGAAGGCGGGGGCGGTGTCGAAGAGCCGGGCCTCGATCTCGCCTAGGAGATAGGCGGGGGGCGCGGCCTCGACCGTTTCGGTGAGTGGCACGAGGCTCTCGCTCCAGTTTCGGACGGCCTCGCGGAAATCCGGGTCGCGGTCGAGCGCGCGCAAGGCTTCCTCGCGGTCTTCCCCATCGAGAAGCCCGAGCGCAAGTTCACCGGCCAAGGCGCGCTTTTCGTCGTCCAAAACGGGCGGATCTCCTTGTCGGCCCAGGCGCCGCGGGGAGGGCGCTGGGAGACACTCTGCCTGAAAGCCCGCTCATTCGCAATCCGGTCCGGGGCCTGTCACGGGCTCTTGAGCGCGCGCGGGCGGTCGCTCAGGGCGCCACCGGGGCGAGATGCAGCGCGCGGCCGCCCAGATCGCGGAAGGCGCGCTGGCGGCAGGTGAGCACGATGATCTGCAGGTCGCCGGCCTGCCGGTGGAGCGCGTCGAACATCCGCTCGATCCGGTCGTCATCGGTGAAGACGAGCGCATCGTCGAGGATCACCGGCGCGACGCGGCCGGTGGCGGAGAGCATCCGGGCGAAGGCCAGCCGCACGAGCAGCGCCACCTGCTCCTGCGTGCCGCCGGAGAGGATGTGGATGGGCTCTTCCTGCCCGCCCCGGATCAGCGCGTCGGGCAGGAGCGATTCTTCTGCCCAGGTGAGCTCGGCCTCGGGCCAGAGCAGGTGCAAGAGCGGCTTGAGTTCGCGCGCGATGGGGGTGAAGTAGCGCTCGCGCGCCTCGGCGCGGGCGGCCTCGAGCGCCTTTTCGAGACGGTGGAGCACGGCCACCTCGCGCTCGATCCGGGCAAGCTGCGACGTGGCGGCGGTGAGGGCCTCGGCGGTTTCGGCCAGCCGCTCCTCAACGGCCTCGCCCGAGGAACGGGAGATGCGCTCATCGAGCCGGGCGAGGAGCGGTTTGAGGCGGGAGATCTCGTCGCGCGCGCCCTGATCGACCGACACCGCCCGGTTGAGGGCGGCTTCGGTCGCGGCGAGATCGGGGGCGTTGCCGGCCTTCTCGGCGTGGCGCGCCTCGGCCTCGGCGCGCGCGGCCTCGGCGGTGGCAGCCTCTATGGCCAGCGTCTCTTCGGTGCTCTCGCCGTATTTCGCGAGGGCCTCCTCGGCCCGCTGGAGCCGGTCGCGCAGCGAGGCGAGCGCGGTTTCGGCGCGGGTGGCCTCGTCGCGCGCATCCGAGAGGCGCTCGGCGGCGGTGTCGCGGGCGATGCGGGCCTGCTCATGGGTGGCGCGGGCCTGCTCGAGCGCGGCCTCGGCCTCGTCGGGGGCGAGTGCTGTGCCGATCTCTTCCACGGGCGGGATCTTCGCGAGGGCCTCGCGCAACGGGTCGATGCCCTTGGGGGCGAGGCTCTGGAGAACGGCCCTGGCCTCGCCCTCCTTGCGTTCGGCCTCGCTTCGGGCGGCGGCGGCGCGGCGGGCGGCGGCGAGATCGTCTACGCCGAGGGCCTCGAGCGCGGAGGAAAGGGCCTTGGCCGCGGCCTCTACCGTGCTGTCGTCATGGCCCGCCTCGCCGGGGCGGATCTCGAGCGTGCCGATGCCCTCGATGCCGAGCCGCGTGGCGCGGGGCAGGGGCAGGGGCTGGCCCTCGGGGAGCGCCGTGTCGCCCACGCGGATCGAGCCGGCCTTGCCCTCGGCATAATGGGCTATGACCTGCGTCGCGGTGGCGTCGCGGGCGGCGATGGCGGTGGCATGGGCGGCGGCGAGGCGTTCGACATGGGCGAGGCTCTTCGCGTCGGGGCCGGAGCGGGCGGCGGCGACGGCGGCCTCCATCGCGCTGCGCGCTTTCTCGGCCTCGCCGATGCGCGCCTCGAGCTCGCGCCGCCGGTCGGCCCCGTCGCGGGCGGCATGGGCGCGGAGCGCATGGCCATGGGCGGCCTCGGCCGCTTTCAGGGCGTCCAGCGCGGCCTCGAGACTGCGCTCGGCGGCATCGCGGGCGGCGCGCTGCGCCTCCAGCGTGGCTTTGCTGCGCCCGGCCTCCGCCTCGCGGGCCGCGACCGCCTCGGAGCTCTGCGCCCGTTCGGCCTGGGTCGCGCGGAAGCCGTCGAGCCGCGTGCGGGCGCTCTCGGCGGTGAGCCGCGCCATGTCGCGCTTGCGGGCCTCGGTCTCGAGCTCTTCGGCATGGCGCTCGGCGGCGGCATGGGCCGCGCGGGCGGCCTCGAGCTTCTGTTGCCGCTCCTCGAGCGCCGCCGGATCTTCCAACTCGCGGAGGTCGCGCCGCGCCCGCTTGCGCTCGGCCAGCGCGCCGCGCAGATCCTCCGCCGTGGCCGCCAGCGCATCGCGCTCGGCGGTCAGCTCGGCCACGCGGTCTTGCGCGGCCTTCCACGGCCCGTTGGCCTGGGCGCGGCCTGTCTTGGTGGCGTAGGTGGCCAGCTCGTCGCGGCAACGGGCGAGGGCCGCATCCATCCGCCGCCCGCCGGTCATCGCCTCGACCTCCTCGCTCACCGAGGACATCAGATCGCGCCGGGCATCGAGCGCGGCCTTCTGCTCTCTCGTGGAGCCGCCGGTGAGGTCGGTCATGCCCTGGCGCACCCAGATCAGGCCCGAGGGGCCGCCGGCCTCGCCGCCGAGCAGATCGGTGATCCAGGCCTCGGCCTGATCGGCCTGCGCGATGAGTTTGCCGTCGCGGTGCACGGTCGCGGCGGGCTTGCTGAGCCACTGCTTGGTGACGGTGAAGCGCGCGCCTTCCTGCTCGAGCTCGATCTGCACTTTCGGCGCGCCGCCCGCATGGGGCCGTAGCGCCATGACCTCCTTGTCGCGCGAGGCGTGGGGCTTGAAGAACAGGGCCTGAATCGCATCGAAGAGGGTCGATTTGCCCTGTTCGTTGGGCTCGCTCAGCACGTTGAGGCCATCGCCGATGTCGCCCACGCGCACCGGCTCGGTGAAGCGGCGCACGTTGTCGAGGGTGATGGAGCGGATCTTCATTCAGACGCCTCCCGGACATAGGCGTAAAGCCGGGCGAGCGCGCCGGCGGCCACCTCGCGCTCCTCGCGGGTGAGGGCGTCGGATTCGGCATCGTCCTTGAGCATGTTGGCCGCGAGCCGCAGCGCGCCGCCCCGGTCGATCTCGTCGAGATCGGCGAGGTCGTATTGCATGCCGAGCGCCTCGGTCACGAGGTCGAAATGGGCGAATTCGGGCGCGACATCGGTGACCGCGCGCTCGAGATCGGCGCGGTCGGGCAACCCGGCCCAGCCGGTGGCGGCGACCCGCATGAGGATGTCGCGCCGCCCCTGCCGCGGCAGAGCCTCGAGAAGCGCGGCGGCGGCATCCTGATGGGAATGGAGAGGCAGCTCGCGCTCGGACCAGAGAAAGACCCCGGTTTCGACCTCTTCCACGACGGGCGAGGCGCCCGGCCCCTCGAGCGTGACCCGAAGGCAAACGCCCCGGCGGCCATGCTTGAAACGGTCCTGCTCGGGGGTGCCGGAATAGTGCACCCTCTCCGACACCGCCATGCGACCGTGCCAATCGCCCAAGGCGAGATAATCGAGCCGCGCGCTGCGGTCGCGATCGGGGGTTATGGCCTCGCCGCTCTCGGTGAAATCGGTGACCCCGCCATGCGCCAGCCCGATGCGCAGCCGGCCCTCGTCGCTTGGCATGGTCACCAGCGGCTCGGAGGGGTCGCTCGCGCCGGCGCGGAAGGCTATGGGGCAGGGCAGAAGCGTTGCCGCCTCGCCCAGATCGTGCGGCGCGGCATGGGTGACGGCCACCACGTTGGCGGGTGCATCGCGCGTGATCGCCTCCCAGAGCGGCTCGGCATCGCGCAGGTTGTCGTGGTTGCCCGGCAAGAGCCACCAGGTGACATCGGGCGCCTCCGCCATCGCGGCCAGCGCCTGGCGCAGAACCGGCGGCGAGGGCGTGGCGGTGTCGAACGTATCGCCCGCCAGAAGCACATGGGCGGCACCCGTGCCACGGGCGGCCTCGGCCAGGCGGGCGATGGCGCCATGCCGGGCCTCCATCAGGCGGCCCCGGATATTGCCATCCGCCGGCTCGGGGATATTGGCGAATTTCCGGCCGATATGGAGATCTGAGGAATGGATGAAGCGGAACGTCATGGCAACTCCTGAAAGGTGATTCCCCGGCCCTGGTGAGACCGTGCGATCATGTCTCGGGCATGGGGGTGTCAGAAGGTGTCATGGGGCGCTCGTCGCGTCTGGCGGTGGTGAGAAAGGGTGATTGCCCGGAGGCTAACGCCAGGGCGGCGGGAAAGGAAAGGGCCCGATGGGCGCGGGCGCTCGAAAATCGCGACATGGCGATCGCGGGAAGGCTCACGGAAGCGCGGGGAAATCGCCGCGCCGATGCGGGGCGGTCATCTCGCGCAGGCTCTCGGGCGCCAGAACCTCGACCGTGTCGCCCCACATGTAGAGGTGCCATGCCATCTCCATCAGGCCGGAGGCCTCGAAGCGGACGGTGAGCGCGCCATCGGGCTCCTCTGTCATTTCCTGGCGTGGGTGGAAGACGAATTGCCGCGCGGTGGGGGCGGCCTCGGGGGTGAACCGCCAGGCGACCGGCCCGAATTCCGCATCGGCGTGAAACGAGCCGAAGGCCTGCGCGGCGAAGGCCTCGAGATCGAAGCCGGGGTCACGGGCGAAGCTGCGCTGCGTGATCGTGGCCGAGTGGATGCGATCGAGCCGGAAGCGCCGCATCTGCCGGTCGCCCTGCGACGGGCGGGCGACCAGATAGCGCCGGGTGCCGAGCAAAAGGCCATGCGGCTCGAGCAGGCGCGGCTTGGGGGCGGTGTCCTGTGCGCCCTGGTAGAGCACCTTCAGCTCCCACGGCGCGCGCAGGGCTTCCGTCAGCACGCCGAGCAGCTTCATGTCGGTCACCACCCGGGGGCCGGGGCGCGAGGCGAAGCCCTGCGCCTCCAGAAGCGCCTCGGCATCGGCCTCGGTGCGCCGCGCCTGGCTGGCGGGCATCGCGGCGAGCAGCCTGTCTCTGAGGGCGCGCAGCCGCTGGGCCTCGTCGGGAGCGCCGTCGCGCTCGGCCCGCTTGGCCGCCATGTCGAGCGCGACGAGCTCGCTGTCGCGAATGCCCTGCGCCTGCAGCCAGCGCGGATCGCTGCGCGGCAGATGCCAGCGCCGCCGCCGGTCGTCGTCCTCGACGATCTCGACGTTGGGAAAGACGGTTTCGAACGCGCGCATCATCCGCTGCGCGGTGCGGTGATCGCAGGCGAATTCGGCGGTGATGTCCTGCAGGGCGATCCCCTCGAAACTGGCCATCGCCATATCGGCGATGCGCAGGAGATCGGTGGCTTTGGAATAGGACATGCGGGGCCAATCCCGAGGTTGGAACATGCCCAGAGCGTCCATGCGCGGGGGGGCGGCTGTCAACCTTTCGTTGATCATGGCGCGGGCGAGGGGCCTTCAGCCGGGCGGCAGGCTGCGCCAAACACCCGGCCACCATCCGAACGCCACGCCCCGCCCGCCGGGACGAGCCCGCGATGGGAGGGCGTTTGGACTTGCAGGGATTTTGGCTCCGGCGGTAGGGGCCGGAGACGTAATCTCAAGTCACTGAAATAGCGACGCTTTTCCGGATCGACTCCTGTCCGACTCCGCAGTGTGACAGCCTTTGTGCCTCAATCTGTGCCATCTCGCAAGACCGACATTCTGATGGCTTCAAAGCTGAATGACGCGCTGGTCTTGGCGGTATCAAATATCTCCGAACTTCGCGGTATGGGCTTCCTTAGTTCCGCAGATGAAGAGCAGGCTCTTTGCGCGCGAGAGGCCAACGTAAAAGGTCTCGCGATCTCGATCCGGGTCACAGTCAGCAAATTCCCATACGATTATCACGGCTCGTTCGAGCCCCTTGAACCGGGCTACGGTATCCACTGTAAGGCTGTCCGGACCGTAATCCTCGATTCGACCCAGACGAAGAGTCTTGGGCAATGGGCATTGGCTCAACAGCTTTTCACAGGTTGCCCTGTTGCGAGCGGTGCAAAGCAAGACAGCGATCTCATGCGCCAAGATGCCTTCCGTCTGAGTTAGACGGGTGACAAGCTGTCCAATCTGCTTTGCTTGCTGTTCAAGTGTGGGCGCATTAAGAAACTCGACTGGTGAGCCGGCGATCGCCGATCGCTGCACCAGACCGCCGCGATAGTGGCGATAAGCCGCTTCGTGGATAGCCGCCGTGTTTCGGCAATTGCGATCAAGCACGAGAGGTTCACCATGGATGGGAATGCTTGCTGAACGGCGATATATATCTTGGTTCTCATCAAGAAAGACATAGAGCAAACCGGACTCTGGGTCCGTCAGCAGCATTTCGACAGGGAGCCAGAAGTCGTCGGCAAAGTCCTGAGCTTCATCCACGATGATGGCGTCGTAGATCCCCCCGCTGCGATCCACAGCGTTCGACAATGCGATCGGCATAAGGTGATTGAAAAGATCCGCACCGGGATATTCCCGCCGTGCCTCAGCAAGAAGATCTACACCGGACTCAGCGAGCACTCGCCGTGTCCAAAGATCGCAAACCTGATGGAACGAGGCGACGTCAAGCCCCTCAATGCTGGCGCATTGTTCGCGAAGGTGGTCCGCCAAGCCCCGGTTGTAACACAGCAGCAGAACCCGCATGCCCTCTCCGGCAAGTCGTGAGGCCTTTTCTTTGGCGATAAGGGTCTTACCCGTTCCGGCGCCTCCGGCGATCATGACCCTTCGTTGTCGCTGAAGAAAATCGAGGATTCCCGCCTGGCGCTCGGTGAGCTCGATCCGCTTCTCCTCTTCCTCCTTCAGCCTGGCCGAAAGGAGC
>JAVKDQ010000135.1:0-19560 GCA_040222155.1 Roseovarius sp. | reverse complement strand
GCCCTGCGGGCCTTGATTCCGCGCCGCGGCCCAGCGATCGCGCGGCTCCGCTCAAGGCCGATTTCAGCCGCTCGGGCCATGCGCCGTGTGGAAGCAAAGCGATGGCGCGCCGAAATCTGCGCCTCACCCGCGCGGCATCATCGCGAGGCGGATGAGCGTGCGCTCGAGCAACGCCATGTCGGGGGCGGTGCGGCCGGCGGAGCGGAGGGTGAGGTCGCAATCGGTGATGAGCGTCACGGCTTCCTCGAGCCGGAAGGCCGACCAGGCTTGCGCCTGCCGCAGCATCCGGTCGCGCCGGGGCCCGAAGAGGGGCGGGCGCAGGCGGTTGATGCCTTGCGCGGCGCCGCCCGGGTCTGACACCGCGGCGTAGAGCGTGCGGAAATGGCGCGAGGCGGCCATGCAGAGCGCCACGGGCTGCACGCCCTGGGCGCGCAGGCGCTTCATCACCGGGCCGATCTCGCCGGGGCGGGCTTCGGCCACGATGTGAAGGATGTCGTCCATCTCGGCCTCGACGGAGAGCGGCGCGCAGGCGGCGACATCCTCGGGGGTGAGCGGCGCGGCATCGCCCAGCTTGTAGAGCGCGAGCTTTTCGACCGTCTGGCGGAAATCGCCGGGATCGAGGGTGCGGGCCAGCGCATCTATGTCGCGCATGGCTTCCTGCCCGATCTCGCCGATGCCGGCCTGCCTGAGCGTGGCCTCGATCTCGGCGCGCGAGGGCGGGTCGTCGTAGATGGCGGCGGCATAGGCCGATTTGTGGCTTTCGAATAGCTTGCGGAGCTTCGAGGTGGGCTTGAGCTGGCCGGCGGTGACGACGATCTGCGCATCGCCCTCGCGCCAGTCGGACAAAGCCTCGGTGACGGGCTGCGCGACCGCGTCGGAGGCCTCCTCGACGAAGGCCACGCGGGGGCCGGGGAAGAAGCCCTGCGCCTTCACGGCGTCGAGCAGTTGCGCGGGATCCTTGCGCAGGTCGGCGGCGTTGATGCGGGTGAGGCGCATCTCTTCCTCGCCCTGGGGGCCGATGAGCGCCTTGATCACCTCCTGCCGGCGAAGCGCCACGCGCATCGCGTCGGCGCCGAAGATCAGGAGGCCCGGGCGGCGGGGATCGGGCTTGGCGAAATAGGCGGGGGCATCGCGCGGCGAGAGCTTCATGCGGGAAGCGTGTCGGCCTCGGCGGTGAGCCGCGTGATCATCTGGTCGGCGAGGATGGTCATGAGCCGCTCCTCGGCATCGGAGCGCGCGGCCTGCGTGGCCACGGTGGTGCCGGCGGCGGAATAGGAGGTGAAGCTGTCGACCTTGCCGGAGGTCAGCACCTTCTCGGTGGTCATGTCGCGGAGCGCATAGGTGATGGTGCCCAGCATGTTGAACCGGGTGATGACGTTGTTGGCCGAGATGGCAATGGGCTGCTCGGAGATCGCGATGGAATAGGAGAGCGCGTAATCGGCCGGGGAAGGCCGCCCGAGCCGCTCCTCGACGCGGCGGGTGAAGAGGTAATCCTCGCGCTCCTTGGGCTCGTCGACGAGGATGCTGTTTTGCAGCCGCGTGGCCGCGCCGCCCGGGGCATAGGCAGGCGTGAAGCCGCAGCCCGCCACGGCCAGGGCGGACGAGCCTAGAAGGAAGCTGCGGCGGTTACACGACGACATTCACGATCCGTCCGGGGACGACGATGACTTTTCTGGGCTGGGCCCCGTCCAGCGACCTGATGACAGCATCACTCGCCAGCGCGGCTTTTTCAACCTCGGCCTTGTCCATGTCCTTGGGCACGGTGATCTCGCCGCGCCGCTTGCCGTTGACCTGGATGGGCAGGGTGACGGTGTCATCGACCAGCATCGAGGGGTCGGCCATGGGCCAGGGCGCGGTGGCTATGAGGCCCTGATGGCCGAGGGCGGCCCAGAGCTCTTCGGAGAGGTGGGGCGTCATGGGGGACATCAGTTGCGTGAGCGCGGTGGCGGCCTGACGCTTGGCCTCTGCGCCCGCCTCGGACCTCGCCAGCGTGTTGGTGAAGGCGTAGAGCTTGGCGATGGCGGCGTTGAAGCCGAAGCTCTCGACGCCCATCGTCACGTCGTGGATGGTCTTGTGCATCTCACGGAGCAGCGCCTCGTCGGCCTGCGGGTTGGCGGGGGCCTCGCTGGCCGCGATCTCGGTGACGATGCGGTGGACGCGGGTGAGGTGCTTGTGGGCGGCCTCGGCGCCGGCGGCCGTCCATTCCACGTCGCGCTCGGGGGGGCTGTCGGAGAGGACGAACCAGCGGGCGGTATCGGCGCCGTATGCTTGAATGATACTGACTGGATCGACCACGTTCTTCTTGGATTTCGACATTTTGACGGGAGGCAGAACATTGACCGGCGCAACGCCTTTTTCAAATGCACCACTCGGCGTTACTGTAACCTCATCGGGCGAGAACCAGACGCGACGGAGAACCTCACGCTTCGCACCTGTCACAGCGTCGATTCGTATCGCATGCTCATCACGGTAATACGCCTCATGGGTGACCATGCCTTGCGTGAAGAGCGCATCGAAGGGCTCTTTCGACTTCTCGGGCAGGTGGCCGCAGATATGCATCGCGCGGGCGAAGAAGCGCGAGTAGAGCAGGTGCAGGATGGCGTGCTCGATGCCGCCGATATACTGGTCGACATTCATCCAGTAGGAGGCCTCGGCCATGTCGGTGGGCGTGGCGGCGCGGGGCGCGGTGAAGCGGGCGAAATACCACGAGCTGTCCACGAAAGTGTCCATCGTGTCGGTCTCGCGGCGGGCGGGCTTGCCGCAGGCAGGGCAGGCGCAATCGCGCCACGTGGGGTGGCGGTCGAGCGGGTTGCCGGGGGTGTCGAAGCTCACGTCATCGGGGAGCTTGACGGGGAGGTTCTCCTTGCGCTCGGGCACAACGCCGCAGCTCTCGCAATGGACGACCGGAATGGGGCAGCCCCAGTAGCGCTGGCGGGAGAGCCCCCAGTCGCGCAGGCGATACTTGGTGACGCCCTTTCCCCAGCCCGCCTTCTCGGCAAAGGCGATGGTGGCGTCGATGGCCTTCTCGCCGGTGGCGATGTCGAGCCCGGCGAAGTGGTTGAGCCAGCGGACCTTCTCGGTTTTGGGCGGCACGAAGGCCACCTCGGTGACCGGCCTTGGATTATCGACCGATTCGAAGGTGGGGATGACCGGCAGGCCATACTTGTTGCAGAAATCGAGATCGCGCTGGTCATGCGCGGGGCAGCCGAAGATGGCGCCGGTGCCGTAATCCATCAGGATGAAATTGGCGATCCAGACGGGCAGCTCCCAGTTCGGGTCGAGCGGGTGCTTCACGGTGAGGCCGGTGTCGAAGCCCAGCTTCTCGGCCTTCTCCAGCGCCTCCTCGGTGGTGCCGCCCCGGGTGGCCTCGGCCCGGAACATCGCCACATCCGCGCGCTCCTCGGCCAGCTCGCGGGCGAGCGGGTGATCGGGCGAGATGCCGACGAAGGAGGCGCCCATCAGCGTATCGGGGCGGGTGGTGTAGACCTCGATGGGCTCGCCGCCATCGCTGCGCTGGAAGCTGAATTGCATGCCGCGCGAGCGGCCGATCCAGTTTTCCTGCATGAGCCGCACCTTGGCGGGCCAGTTCTCGAGGCCCGAGAGCGCCTCGAGCAATTCCTCGGAATAATCGGAGATCTTGAAGAACCACTGGGTGAGTTCGCGGCGCTCAACATCGGCGCCCGAGCGCCAGCCCTTGCCGTCGATCACCTGTTCGTTGGCGAGCACGGTCATGTCCACCGGATCCCAGTTGACCACGGCCTCTCTGCGGTAGACGAGGCCCTTTTCGAGGAAGTCGAGGAAGAGCGCCTGCTGCTGGCCGTAATATTCGGGGTCGCAGGTGGCAAACTCGCGGCTCCAGTCGATGGAGAGGCCAAGCGGCTTCATCTGGCCGCGCATGTCGGCGATGTTGCCGTATGTCCAGTCTTTCGGGTGGCCGCCGGAGGCCATGGCGGCGTTCTCGGCGGGCATCCCGAAGGCATCCCAGCCCATCGGGTGCAGCACGTTATGGCCGGTGGCGAGCTTGTGGCGGGCGATCACGTCGCCCATCGTGTAGTTGCGCACATGGCCCATGTGGATGCGCCCCGAAGGATAGGGGAACATCTCGAGCACATAGTATTTCGGCTTGTCCTCCGAGCGTTCGGCACGGAAGACACCGGCCTTCTCCCAGGCCGTCTGCCACTTGGCTTCGATCTCGGCGGCGGAATAGCGCGACATGGGTTGCCTTTGTCCTTCAGTCTTTGTTTGCCACAGGGGTGATAGGACGCGCGCGGGCAGGCGTCCAGCCGGGATGGCGAAAAATGCGCGTCTAGGCAGGCCGCAGCGGTGCGCCTATAACGGGAAAACGAAAAGGGGCACGCGGGCAGGCCGATGAAAATCCTCTTCATTCACCAGAACTTTCCGGGGCAATACAAGCATCTCGCGCCCCTTCTGGCCGCCGAGGGGCATGACTGTGTGGCGCTCACGCTGAAGGTGACGAAGCCCACCACATGGCGCGGCGTGCGGGTGCTGCCCTATGCTTTGCCCAAGCGCAGCGGGCAGAAGGTGCATCCGTGGCTTCTGGACCTCGACAGCAAGGTGACCCGCGCGCAGGCCTGTTACCTGGAGGCGCGCAAGTTGCGGGAGGCGGGATTTGCGCCCGATCTCATCCTCGCGCATCCGGGCTGGGGGGAGCCGATGTTTCTGGCCGATGTCTGGCCGGGGGCGAAGATCGGCATCTATTGCGAGCTCTACCATCTGGCCTGTGGCGCGAATCTCAATTTCGACCCCGAGTTCGCGCGGGCCGACCGCGAGGTGGAGGCGCTGCGTATCCGCCTGAAAAACATCAACAACCACCTGCATTTCGACATGGCCGATGCGGGGATCAGCCCGACGCGGTTTCAGGCGGATACCTTTCCGCAGCCCTTCCGGGAGCGCATCACCGTCTGCCATGACGGGATCGACACGCGCGCCTCATGCCCGAACCCCGGCGCGCGGCTGGCGCTGGAGGGGGGCGAGGTGAGCCGCGACGACGAGGTGATCACCTTCGCCAACCGCAACCTCGAGCCCTACAGGGGCTATCACATCTTCATGCGCGCCCTGCCCCGGCTGTTGCGGGAGCGGCCCAAGGCGCGGGTGCTGATCGTGGGGGGAGACGAGGTGAGCTATGGCGCGGCCCCGCCCAAGGGGCAGACGTGGAAGCAGATCTATATCGACGAGGTGCGCGGGCAGATCCCGGATGCGGACTGGGCGCGCGTGCATTTCCTCGGGCGCATCCCGCATGAGCGGTTCACCGCGCTTTTGCAGGTGAGCCGGGTGCATGTGTATCTCACCTACCCGTTCGTGCTGAGCTGGAGCCTGATGGAGGCGATGGCCTGCGGGGCGGCGGTGGTGGCGAGCGACACGGCGCCGGTGCGGGAGGTGATTCGCGAAGGGGAAACCGGGCGGCTGGTGGATTTCTTCGATCGCGAGGCGCTGGTGGCGCGGGTGTGCGAGTTGCTCGACGATGCGGGCCAGCGGGCGCGGCTGGGCGCGGCGGCGCGGGCGGATGTGGTGGGGCGCTACGATCTGGCGCGCATCGCCCTGCCCCGGCAGAAGGCGTGGATCGAGCGCGTGATGGCGGGGTGAGGGATATGGGAAGGAAGGCGCGACTGGGTGGATATACGCGGCTTGGAGTGGACGTTTGAGCCCGAAGTTAGGAGCCGCGCGATCGCTGGGCCGCGGCGCGGCGATCCGACGGTTGTCCAGCAGGGCTTTATGTTTGCAACTTCCGCAAAAGGTTCGTGCGGCGCGCTGGCGTCACCCAATCGCTGTGCGGTGGGGGCGGCCCTGCGATGGCGCGGCGGGGCTGCGCCCCTTGAGTCCGCGCCGGGATCTCAGCACCGATGTCCGCTAAAGGCCGTTTGAACCCCGTAGTCAGGTTTCAGCCTTGCACGCCCGATCAGAAGTTTTTCGCCTGCACCCGCAGCTGGCGCGCGCGGGTCAGGATGGCATCCTCCACGGCGCGCTGGGTGCCGGCGGCGACCGGCCTGCCGCCCTGCGTCTGCAGGGCCACGTTGAGCGAGCGCGCATCGAGCGCGGGGTCGCTGATGAGGATGGTGGCGCGATAGGCCTGCCCGCCGCCCGGCGGACGGCCATAGCCGGTGCTGATGATGCCGGTGAACGGATCGGCGCTCTGCACGGGCAGGAAGTTGAGCACCTCGAGCGAGGCCGTCCAGAGATAGCGGTTCACCTTCACCTTGGCGCCGCCATCCTTGAAGATGTCGAAGAGGCTCGAGCCGTCGGTCACGGGGGTGGTGGCATCGGGGCCGGATTCCACCTTGAAGGCGCTTTCGCGCACTTTCGTATCCTTGAACGCGCTGCAGGACGCGAGCATCAGGATGCACGCAAGCGTCAGGCCTGCTGTTTTCAGGAGGTGGTGGATCATCGTCATCGCCCGTCACTGTTTCCACCCTCTCTATCCAACCCCATCCCGGGGAGCAAGGAGTTTACCGGGCCGGAAGGCGGGTGCGGCGGCGGCGCGGGGTATTGTGGCCACGGCCCGCCCTGTGGCAAAGCTGAGCGTGCCGCATCGGCCCGCCCGATACGACCCTTTTGCCCCGACCCACCAGCAAGGAGCCCGCCATGAGCCTCGACGACATCACCGCCCGGATCCGCAAGGCCGAGGAGGCGGCGGGGCGTGCGGAAGGCAGCGTGACGCTGGTGGCCGTCTCCAAGATGCAGCCCGACGAACGGGTGGAGGCGGTGCTGGCGGCCGGCCACCGGGTTTTCGGCGAGAACCGGGTGCAGGAGGCCGCGGGCAAGTGGCCGGGCTTCCGCGAGCGGTTTGACGGCGTGGAGCTGCACCTTCTGGGGCCCTTGCAGACCAACAAGGCGCGGCAGGCGATGGAGCTTTTCGACGTGATCCACTCGGTCGACCGCCCCAAGCTCGCCAAGACGCTCGCGCGGCTCGCCGAGGAGACGGGGCACTGCCCGAAGCTCTTCCTGCAGGTGAATACGGGCGAGGAGGAGCAGAAGGCGGGCGTGCTGCCCGGCGAGGCCGATGGCTTCGTGGCCGAATGCCGCGCGCTCGGCCTGCCTCTGGAGGGGCTCATGTGCATCCCCCCCGTCGACGAGGCGCCGAGCCTGCATTTCGCGCTTCTGGCGAAGATCGCCGAACGCAACGGGCTTTCCGGGCTCTCGATGGGGATGAGCGGCGATTTCGAGGAGGCCATCGCGCTCGGCGCCACCCATGTGCGGGTGGGCAGCGCCATTTTCGGCGAGCGTCCCGGCTGAAGTGGCTTGGCGGAACCCGGCTTCGGGCGTAGGCTGACCGCCTCGTCATGGAGGAGGAGACACCATGCGCCTGATCGCACTGGCCTGCGCGGCGCTCGCGCTTTCGGCCACCACCGCCGCGGCGGAGTTCACCATCAGCTTCTCATGGGGCGCCACGCCCGCCTGCAACACCGGCCGCGCCAAGACGATCGGCAGCCCGGCTTTCGTGGTGAAGGGCCTGCCCGCCGGGGCCGACAGGGTGGAGTTCCGCATGAAGGATCTCGATGCGCCCAACTACAACCACGGCGGCGGCACCGTGGGGCTTTCGCGCGATGCAACGGTGCCGGCGGGCACGTTCAAATACAAGGGCCCCTGCCCGCCCGGCCAGACGCATACCTATGTCTGGACGGCCACGGCCAAGAAAGGCAGCCAGAAGCTCGGCACGGCCACGGCGCAGCGCCGGTTTCCGGAGTAAGGCCGCTCAGACCTGCAGGGCCTGCGCCGCGCGCGCCGGAGCGCGGCCCGCGCCCGGCGGCACGATGAGCCGTGTGCCGGGGGCCGCGAACGCCGCGATCTCCCTAAGGTGCGCGCGCCGGAGCGCGATGCAGCCCGCCGTGGGAAAGCCCGGCCGGCGCCACTGGTGGAGGAAAATGCAGGAGCCGCGCCCGGGCACGGGTTCGGGCCAGTTCCAGTCTGTCACAAGCACGATGTCGTAGAGCGGATCGGCCCGGCGCATCGCCTCGTGCGAGCCGGAGAAGGGCGCGCGGACAGGGAGGTTGTATTCGGGCCGCGCCGGGTCGTCGCACCAGAGATCGAACGGCCTGATCGGTTGCGCCCAGGGCGCGGGGCGGGCGAGCCTGTCGGGTCGGTAGAGCAGCCCCGCGATGCGGTGGCGGCCTGCGGGCGTGGCGCCATCGCCCTCGCGCTTCCCGGCCGAAACCCCGCCGCGCCCGATCACGCAAGGGTAGGTGCGCCCGCGAAACCGCAGGCCCATGGGCGTGAGAACGAGATCATCGGGCGTCATGTGTCCTTTCTGCCTGAAGACGCGCGGCTCGGGAAGGGACCGTTGCAAGGAGGTATTTCCCCCAAGAAGAAGCAGGGGGCAGGCCACTGCTTCTTCTTGGGGTAAATACTCACTGTCGCGGCGTCAGCCGTTTCGCCGCCAGCACCAGCCCGCCCGCGAGCAACCCCCAGACGGCCCCGCCGAGCCCCGCCACCGTGACACCCGAGGCGGTGACGAGGAAGGTGATGGCGGCGGCCTCGCGATGCTCTGCCCCGGCCAGCGCGGCGGAGGCGGAGGCGGCGAAGACGCCCATGAGCGCGATGCCCGCGAGCGCGGCCACGAGCAGCGGCGGGGCGAGCGCCACGAAGGCGGTGATGACGCCCGCGAAGAGGCCCAGCCCGCAATAGAAGAGCCCCGCCACCACCGCCGACCAGTAGCGGCGGGCGGGGTCGGGATCGGACTCGTCGCCGGCGCAGAGCGCGGCGGTGATCGCGGCGAGGCAGGTGGCCGGCGCGCCGAAGGGGGCGGAGAGGAGCGAGAAGCCGCCCACGGCGGCGAAGAGCGGGCCGGGGGCGGGCGTGTAGCCATGCGCGCGCAGCACCGCGATGCCGGGGATGTTCTGCGTGGCCATGGTGACGATGAAGAGCGGCAGGCCGATGCCGAGCGCGGCGGTGAGGGAAAATTCCGGCGCAACGAGAAGCGGCGCGCGCAGGAGCGGGCCGGGGGCGAAGGCGGAGAGATCGGCGGTGAGCGCGATGGTGACGCCCGCCACCAGCACGGCGCCCGGCACCGCCATCAGGCGGCTCACCCGGCCCAGCAGGAACCACGCCACGACCATCGGCGCCACAACGGCGGGGCTTGCGGCGAGCGCGGTGAAGGGCACCACGCAGATGGGCAGCAGCACCCCCGCCAGCATCGCCTGCGCGAGCGGGCCGGGGATGGCGGCGGCGAGCCGGCCAAGGGGCTTCCAGAGCCCGGCCAGCACGGTGAGCGCCCCCGCGACGAGAAAGCCCGCAACCGCGCCCGAGAACCCGGCCTCCAACGTGCCGGCGCTGGCGAGGAAGGCCGCGCCGGGGGTGGACCACGCCACGGAGGCGGGCACCTTCGTGGCGAGGCTCAGCACGATGCCGGCGAGGCCCATCGAGAGCGCCGCCGCCATCAGCCCCGAGGCCGCCTCGGCGGGGCCGGCGCTCACGCCGACGAGCCCCTGCAGGAGGATCGGGAAGGAACTGAAGAAGCCCACCATCGCCACGACGAAGCCGGTGAGGGCGGTTTGCGGGCTGGGGCGGCTGGCGCTGGCTTGCATCGGGCGGTGTCACGCGGTTGGGAAGGCGGCCCGACAGGGGCTAGAGCCGGCCTCGGCGGGCGTCAACGGAAGGGGGAGCGGGCGGCGCGGCTACTCGGCCGCCTTGCCGGCCATGTCGGGCTGCCATGTGCGCTGGTCGGGCACATGGAGGCGCACGGTGTCTCCCAGCCGCAGCGGCCCCGCGCGCTCGACCCAGGCGGTGACGCCGCGCTTGCCCTCGGCGGCGGGCTTGTAGGCCTTGCCGCGCCCGGGATGCTCCTTCTCGATCTCCTTCGCCGGAAACTGGCAGGGGCGATTCTGCATGTCGACGATCAGCGTGGTGCCGGCCTGCGTCTGCAGGCGCGAGGAGGGCGGCACATGGCTGAAATCGGGAATACCGGAGATCACGATCGACGCCCCAAGCCATTCGGGCTTGAGCGCCTCGAGCCCCATCGCGGCGGCGGTTTCGGCCATCTCCTCGGCGGAGAGGATGGAGAATTGCCGCACATTGGCGATCTCGGTGCCCTTGGGGTGCTGGGCCGTCACGCGGCTGCAGGAAGGGCGGGTGCGGCCTGCATGGATCTCGCCCGCGAGCCCGTCGAGCGTGAGCGCCATCTCCTCGAGCGCCACCGAACGGATGCCGCTCGACTGGTCGGCCACGCGCCCGAGCCAGGTGATCGTGCCGGTAATGTCGGTGGGGATGAGGGCGGGCATGGCTCGGCTCCTTGGCGCTGGGGATGCGACGGAGCCTCGCCGCTCGCGCGGCAACGGTCAATCCGAAACTTGCGGGCGGGGCAGTTGGGGCTGGGCGCGCGGCCCCTGCTTCTTCTTGGCGGGAAATACTCCCCCGCCGGAGGCATCCCGCGGTCTACGCCAGCGCGGGCGGCGGGCTTCAGACGGTGAGGGTGAAGAAGAGCCGGCGGAAGGGGAAGAGCACCGAGCCGTCCTTGCGCACCGGGTAGGCGGCGCGCATCACCTCCTCGTAGCGGCGGATGAGCTCGGCCTTCTCGGCATCTTCCAGAGCCTGCAGCACCGGGCGGGCATAGGTGCTCTCGGTGAAGCGGCGCACCGGGTGGCTGCCGGCCTCGGCCATGAGGCGCTGGTAATACTCGGTTTCCCACATGCGGAACTGCCCGAGGGGGCTGAGAAGCTCCTCGTATTTCACCGGGGCCATGACGCCGGGCGTGCCCATCTTCTCGACGCGGCCGGGAAAGAGCTCTTCGACGAGCGAGAGCCAGACGCGGTGCGAGGGCGCCTTGTTCTGGTGCGGCATCTGCACGGCCAGCGTGCCGCCCTTGGCGAGCATACCGGCGAGGCGGGGCATCAGCTTTTCATGCCCGCCGGCCCAGTGGAGCGCGGCGTTGGAGAAGATCATCCCCGGCGCGCGGGTGGGGTGCCAATCGCGGAAATCGGCCTGCTGGAGCTTGGAATAGGTATGGGTGCCGCGCGCCTTCTCGAGCATCGCCGGGGAGGCATCGACGCCGATCACCTCGCGGCCCGCCGCGCGGGCCTTGAGCGCCTCGCCCATCGCGCCGTTGCCGCAGCCCAGATCGACGATGTCGCCCGCGCCCATGCGGCTGACCGCGTTCAACAGGTCGAGCCCGGGGCGGAGCCTCAAATCATGGAACCGGGCATAGGCGCCCGGGTTCCAGTCTCTCGTTTTTCCGTCGGTCGTCACGTGGAGGGTTCGGGCTCCAGTCCGCCGCCGCCCTCGCCGGGATCGCGGGAGGATTTGGGCTTGGTTTTCGGGATCGCGGTGACGGAGGGCTTGTCGTCCTTCTCGGGCGCGCTGCCATCGTCATCGGCTTCGGGCGGCTCGCCGCGGATCACCCGCTCGATCTCCTCGCCGGTGAGGGTTTCGTATTCGAGCAGGCCCTGCGCGAGGCGCTCCCAGTCTTCCTGACGTTCCATCAGGATGTCATGGGCCTTGGTGTAGGCCTCGTCGATCAGGCGCTTCACCTCTTCCTCGATCAGCTCCTTGGTATGCGCGGAGATCGAGAAGCCGCCGGCAGCGTTGCCCATGTAGCCCTCGTGGGCCTGTTCGTAATCGACATTGCCGACCTTGTCGGACATGCCCCAGCGCAGCACCATCGCGCGGGCCAGACCGCTGGCCTGCTGGATGTCGCCCGCCGGGCCGTTCGACACGTTGTCGGGGCCATACTTGATGATCTCGGCGGCCTTGCCGGCCATGGTCATGGCGAGCTTCTGCTCACATTCGGACTTGTGCCAGTTGAGCCGGTCGATCTCGGGCAGGCTCACCACCATGCCCAGCGCGCCGCCGCGCGGGATGATCGTGGCCTTGTAGACCGGGTCGCATTTGGGCAGGGCGAGGCCCACCACGGCGTGACCGGCCTCGTGATAGGCGGTCTTTTCCTTCTGGTCGTCGGTGAGCACCATCGAGCGGCGCTCGGCGCCCATCATCACCTTGTCCTTGGCGTTCTCGAAATCGTCCATGGTGACAAAACGGCGGCCCACGCGGGCGGCCATGAGCGCGGCCTCGTTGACGAGGTTCGCCAGATCGGCGCCGGAGAAGCCGGGCGTGCCGCGCGCGATGATGCGCAGGTCGACATCGGGGCCGAGCGGCGTCTTGCGGGCGTGGACGCCGAGGATCTTCTCGCGGCCCTTGATATCGGGGTTGGGCACGGTGATCTGGCGGTCGAAGCGACCGGGGCGCAGGAGCGCGGGGTCGAGCACGTCCTTCCGGTTGGTGGCGGCGATGATGATCACGCCTTCATTGGCCTCGAAGCCGTCCATCTCGACCAGAAGCTGGTTGAGGGTTTGCTCGCGCTCGTCGTTGCCGCCGCCGTAACCGGCGCCACGATGGCGGCCCACCGCGTCGATCTCGTCGATGAAGACGATGCAGGGCGCGTTCTTCTTGGCCTGCTCGAACATGTCGCGCACGCGGCTCGCACCCACGCCCACGAACATCTCGACGAAGTCGGAGCCGGAGATGGTGAAGAAGGGCACGCCCGCCTCGCCTGCGATGGCACGGGCGAGCAGGGTTTTACCGGTGCCCGGAGGGCCCACGAGCAGCGCACCCTTGGGGATCTTGCCGCCCAAGCGGGAGAATTTCTGCGGGTTGCGGAGGAACTCGACGATTTCCTCGAGCTCTTCCTTGGCCTCGTCGATGCCTGCCACGTCGTCAAAGGTGACGCGGCCGTGCTTCTCGGTGAGCATCTTGGCCTTCGATTTGCCGAAGCCCATCGCACCGCCGCCGCGGCCGCCCTGCATCCGGTTCATGAAGTAGATCCAGACGCCGATGAGCAGCGCGAAGGGGAGGAGCGAAATGAGGAAGGTCTGGAAGCCGGATTGTTCCTGCGGCTCGGCCTTCACGGGGATGCCGTTCTCGATGAGGAGCGAGGTCAACTCGGCATCCTCGGGCTTGATGGTGACGTAATCCTGCCCGTCGGAGCCCCGGAACCGGACGTTCTCGCCATCGAGCGTGACTTGCGTCACGGTGTCGTCTTCCACGGCGGCGACGAAATCCGAGTAGCCGATCTGCTTGCTCTGCAGCGTGTTCCCGGACCCGCTGAACAGGTTGAACAGCGCCAGGATCAAGAGGAAGAGCACCAGCCAGAAGGCTATGTTGCGCGCATTACCCAAGGACATTCTCCCATGAAGTGCGTAGCTGCCCTGCTCTATCACAAGGCTCTGTCGTCATAAATAGACATCCTCGGTAGAGGTTCAATGCGATAATAGTGCGGCGAAGTCGTGGTCATTGCGCCGCAGGGGCTCGGCCCGCCAGCCGTTTTCGAGGCCGGCGAGGGGGGCGGAGAGCAGCGCCTCGCCCCGCCAGAGGGCGGGCGAGGCGCGGAGCGAGGCGGCCGGCAGAGGCGAATTCTTGCGGGCGGGGCAGAGCCTTAGCCCCTCCTGCCCCAGCGCGCGCAGCTCCGCGCCGGGGGCCTCGGGGCCGGTGAGGCGCCAGCGGCCATCCCAGAGCGCATCGGGCGCGACACGATGCCCCGCCACGGCGCGCGGCTCGCGGGCGATGCGCAGATTGTCGCCCGCGGGGGCGAGGCGGCAGCCGTGGAGCGTGGCGGGTTTGCCGCGCGCGAGCGTCGCGCGGGCGCGGTCGAGGGCGGCAGCGCGGGGCGGGTATTCGGCCCCGCTCACCCAGAGGAGCGCGGAGAGCAGGAGGCGCCGGGCGATCTCGGGCGGGAGCGCGTCGAGGCCGTGGCGCTCGATCAGCACGTCGCCCAGCTCGATGCGGGCGACGCGGCGGGCGGCCTCGGCCATGGTGGCGTCGAGCGCATCGCGGGCGGTGGCGAGATGGCGGGAGACGGCGGCCAGCGTCTGCGCGTCGATCCCCAGCGGCGTGAGCGCGGAGAGCGCCTTGCGGGCGCGGGGGCGGGCATAGGCCTCGTTCTCGTTGGTGGGGTCATTGGCCCAAGGGAGGCCGCGCGCGGTGAGCAGGGCCTTGAGCTCGTCGCGGGTGGTGCCCAGAAGCGGGCGCAGGAAGCGGGTGCCTGCATGGTGCCATTCGGGGCGCATGGCGGAGAGCCCGTCGAGCCCGGCCTCGCGGGAGAGGCGCATCAGGAAGGTTTCGGCCTGATCGTCGGCGGTGTGGCCGAGGGCCACGGCGGGGAGGCCGCGCGCGGTGGCCCATTCGGCGATGAGCGCGTAGCGGGCGCGGCGGGCGCGGTCGGCGAGATTGCCGGTGCCGTCCCATCCCTGCCAGCGGAGGGTCTGTTGCGGGATTTGCCAGCGCGCGCAGAGCCGGGCCACCTCGGCGGCCTCGCAGGCCGCTTCGGGGCGCAGGCCATGATCGACCGTGACGGCCTCGAGCTCGGGGCCGCCGGCATCGCGCCAGTCTTTCAGGAGGGTCAGCAGGGCCAGCGAATCCGAGCCGCCGGAGACGGCGACGCCGAGCCTTGCGGCAGGGTCCGGCGCGAAGAAGGCCGCGAGCTGCGCGGCAGGCCCGCCGGGGGCGGCGCTCACTGGCAGCCGAGCGCCTGCATCTCGGCGCGCGCATCGGCCGCAGGCAGGGTGCCGGGGAAGCGCGCGCCTACTTCGGAGAGCGTGACGCAGGCCTCGGCGCGCTGGCCGAGCTGGCCCAGCGCACGGCCCAGCCGGTAGAGCGCCTCGGGGGCCTTGGGGCCATTGGGCGCGGCGGAGAAGGTATCGAGATAGGCGCGCGCGGCCTGCGTGGTGGCGCCGGAGCGCTCGAGCGCCTGCCCGCGCTGAAGCCCGGCCTCGGCGGCAAGCGGGCTGCCGGGGTAATTGTCTATGAAGGCGGCGAACTGCTCGGCGGCGCCGGAGAAATCGCCCTCTTCCAGCATCTTCGCGGCCATGTCGAAATCGGCCTGCTCGCCCACAGCAAGCTCCATGCCGGTGCTGGCGGTGGTGCCGCTGTCGGAGCCGGTATCGGCCTGCCCGGAGGTGGCGGGCTCGATGCCGCCCAGCGTGGAGCCCTGCGACAGCTGGGCGATGTCGCAATCGGCCTCGAGCTCGCAGAGGCGGAACTCGAGATCGCCCAGCCGGTTGGTGCCGTCGCGCACCACGCTGTCGATGCGGAACTCGAGCTCTTCTGTCTTGGCGGTCAGGCGCTGCACCTCGCTCTCGAGGGCCGCCACGCGCTCGAGCACGGAGCCGCCGACCGAGACATCGCCCACGCCGCCGGTGGTGGAGAGCTCACGGTTGAGGCGCTGGATCTCGACATAGAGCACCGAGAGTTGCTGGCGGATGTCGGCCAGCGTCTCGTCGCGGCTCTGGGCGCGCCCCACCGTGGCGACAAGCGTGGCGGCGACGAAGATAAGCGTGAAGATCAGAAGAAGGCGGCGCATCGGGGGCGGGCCTTTCTAGCTCGTCGGCCCGGTCGAGATGACCGTGACGGCGCGGCGGTTCTTGGCGTAGCAGGCTTCCTCGCTGCAGATCTCGATCGGGCGTTCCTTGCCGTAGGACACCACGCGCAGGCGGCTCGGGGCCACGCCTTGCGAAGTGAGATATTCGAGCACCGAGTTGGCGCGCCGGGCGCCGAGGGCGAGGTTGTATTCGCGGGTGCCCTGCTCGTCGGCATGGCCTTCGATGACGGCGTTGTAATCGGCGTTGCGCATGAGCCATTGCGCCTGCCCGTCGAGCGTGGCCGTGGCCGTGGGGGTGAGGGTGGACTGATCGACCTCGAAGAGCACCCGGTCGCCCACCGCCTGCTGGAAGTAGAGCGGCGAGGTGGGATCGCTCGCCGAACCGGGAACGGTGCCGGTGTCGGAGGAGTTGAACCTGTCGGCGTTGCTGCAGGCCGCGAGCCCCATCATCGCCATCAAGAGAAGTGCCTTGCCGAACTTGCTTGCCGGGGTGCTGCCCGTGGAGCCTTGCAGCCCGCTGCCCAGAGTCATCATGCCTTGCCTCACATGTTTCGTGTTTCGTTGAACGCCAATGTTTGCCTTGGTCTTGCGGGTAGTCTTACCACAGCCCCCGCGCGAATGAAACGCAAAGCGCGCCCGCCGGCGCCAGTTTCGCCTCAGTTCTGCAGGGGCGACCAGGAGGGATCGGAGGCGCCGGTGGGGGTGGTGACCTGCCGGAGATTGCGCCCGGTGATGTCGACCGTGTAGAGGCTCGAGGTGCCCTGCTCGCCCTGCGTCTCGCGGGTGAACATGATGACCCGGCCATTGGGCGACCATGTGGGGCCCTCATCGAGGAAGGAGGCGGTGAGCAGGCGCTCTTCGCTGCCATCGGTGCGCATCACGCCGATATGGAAGCGGCCCTTCGACTGCTTGGTGAAGGCCACCAGATCGCCGCGCGGCGACCAGACGGGCGTGCCGTAGCGACCCTGCCCGAAGCTGATGCGCTGCGCCTCGCCGCCCTGCGTGGGCATGATGTAGAGCTGCGGCGTGCCGGAGCGGTCGCTCTCGAAGACGATGCGGCTGCCATCGGGGCTGAAGCTGGGCGCGGTCTCGATGGAGGGCGCCGTGGTGAGGCGCGTGCTGCGGCCCGAGGCGATATCCATCGAGAAGAGGTCGGTGTTGCCGCCGGAGGTGAGGCTGTAGAGCACGGTGCGGCCATCGGGGGCGAAGCGCGGGGCGAAGCTCATCGTGCCTTCCTGCGTCTCGAGCACACGGCGGCCGGCGGAGGCGACATCGAGCACGTAGATGCGCGGGAAGCCGGTTTCGTAGCTGGTGTAGAGCACCCGGTCGCCGGTGGGAGAGAAGCGCGGCGCGAGCACCAGCGCGCTGGAATCGGTGAGGTAGCTCACGTTGGCGCCATCGTAATCCATGATCGCGAGGCGCTTCTGGCGGGCGTCCTTGGGGCCGGTTTCGGCCACGTAGACGACGCGGCTGTCGAAATAGGGGTCTTCGCCGGTGAGGCGGGAATAGACCTGATCGGCCACCTTGTGGGCGATGCGCCGCCAGCCCTCGGTGGTGCCGACGAGCTGCAGCCCCTGCCCCAGCTCCTGCCCCGCGAAGACATCGTAGAGCCGGAAGCGCACCACCACCTGCCCGGAGCCATCGACGCTGACGCCGCCGGTGATGAGGGCCTGCGCGTTGATCGCCTTCCAGTCGGAGAACTGCACCGGGCTCGAGAAGCTGGTGATGCGGCTGATATGCGCCTCGCGGGGGATCTCGCGGAAGAGCCCGGTGCCGCCCAGATCGGAGGCGATGACGCGGGCGATGTTGGTGGCGTATTCGGAGGCCGCCGCGCTGTCGGCCACGAAATCGGGGACGGCATAGGGCAAGGGCTCGATCACGCCCTCGGTGATCTCGATCCGGAGGGGGCCGCTGTCCTGCGCGCGGGCGAGGCCTGCGGGCAGATGGACGAGCGCGGGCACGAGCGCCAGCGCGGCGAGGAGGTCTGGGTTGAAGCTGGTCATCTGATCCTCATTCTCTCCGGATTGAATGTCATTTCAATATCACGCCATTGATCATATTTCTCGGGCGGCAGCCTGTAGCCGTTGGCCCCACAGCGGATAATTGCCCGGCGGGCGGCCTCGAAGGCCACGTTCTGGGCGGTGGTATCGCCACCTTCGGCGGAAATCAGGCGGATGTCGCCCAGAACGCGGCCATCGCGCCCGAGGCTGAAGCCGAGGGTGACGGTGACGCGGGCGGAGGGCGCGCCGGTATCGACCACCCAGCAATTGCTGACGGCAAGGCGGAGCGCATCCTTCTCGCCGCTGGTGAGCGGCGGGCCCTGGGGCGTGCTCTCCGGCTGCGTCTCGGCCCCGGCCTGACCGAGCGCGGCGGCCACGGCATCGTCGACCGCGCTGTCATCGACCTGCGGGGTTTCGGCGGTTTGGGTCTCGGGCTCCGGTTCGGTCTCGGGCCGCGCGGCGGGGCGGGCGCGGGGGCGCACGGAGACGGAGGGCGCGGCCTCTTCCAGCCGGTCGGCCTCGGTGACGATCTCGGTGGTGGCCTCCTCGCGGGCGGTCTCCTCGCGATCGGTCTCCACCGGCTCGGCCTCCTCGTCGGGCCGCGCTTCCTGCTGATCGACCTCGTCTATGCGCACATCGGGCTCGGGGCGGGCCACCGGCTCGGGGGCCACGCGCGGCGCGGGCTCGGGGCGGGCCTCGGGGGCGGGCTCGACCGGTTCGGGCAGGAGCACGGCGGTGTCTTCCTGCGGGGGCTGCATGACCGGGGGCTCGTCGCTCACCTCGGCGTCGGGCGGGGCGGGTTCGGTGATCTCGGGGACCTCGTCGGGCGGCGTGCTCTCGGCGGGGTCGGGCTGGGCGAGGTCGGGCGCGGCATCGGCCTCGGAGGTGAGCCCCGGCGCCTCGCCCGCCTGCGGCGGCTCGGGCGTGTCGACATTGGCCACGGCCTCGGGTGCGCTCTCGGGCGCGGTGAGGGCTGCGAATTCCTCCGACGAAATGGTGGTGACCTCCATCGCCTCGAAGGGCAACGGCTCGCTCTCGAAGGCGCCGCCGAAGATCGCCCAGACGATGAGGCCAAGATGCCCGGCCCCGGATATGATCTGACCGGTGTTCATGACCGCGCGGCGCTCAGCCGTCCTCGTCGAGCGAGGGGCCGCCGGTATCGGTGACGAGCCCGATATTGGCGAAGCCGCCGCTATTCAGCGCGCCCATCACCTGCATGACCTCGGCATAGGGCACCGCCCCGTCGGCGCGCAGGAAGATGCGCGTGCTCGCCCGCTCGGTGGCGATGGCGCGCAGCCGGTTGACCAGCTCGCCGCGCGGCACTTCGGTGGTCTGGATCATCACCACGCCCTTGGCGGTGACGGTCACGGTGAGCGGCTCCTCCTCCTCGGAGGGCAGCGCGTTGGCCGCCGTCTTGGGCAGTTCCACCTCGACGCCCACGGTCATGAGCGGCGCGGCCACCATGAAGATGATGAGCAGCACCAGCATCACGTCGACGAAGGGCGTGACGTTGATCTCGGCCATGGGGCGCGAGCGCCCGCGCCCGCGCCGCCTGCGGCCCCTGTCGCCGGTCTTCTGAACGACGCCCGCGCCCATCAGCCGTCGAGCTGCCGGCTGAGGATGGTAGAGAACTCGTCGGCGAAGGCCTCGTAGCCGGCAACGATGGCGTCACTGTCGGCGGAGAGCTTGTTGTAGAAGATCACTGCCGGGATGGCGGCCAGAAGCCCGAGGCCGGTGGCCAGAAGCGCCTCGGCGATACCGGGGGCCACCACGGCGAGGCTGGTATTCTGCTGCTCGGCGATCTCGATGAAGGCATGCATGATGCCCCAGACCGTGCCGAAGAGCCCGATGAAGGGCGCGGTGGAGCCGACGGTGGCCAGCACGGTGAGCCCGGATTGCAGGCTCTCGGCCTCCTTGGCGATGGCGACATCCATGCTGCGCTCGATCCGGGCGGTGGCGCCGGCGATGAGCGCGCCATCGGTGCGGTGCGAACGGCGCCATTCCATCATGCCGGCGGCGAAGACGCGTTCGGACTGGCCGGGCGGCTCGGGGCCGATCTGGTCGAAGAGCTCGTCGAGCGGATCGCCCGACCAGAAGCGCTCGTCGAAGCGCTCTGCCTCGGCCCGGGCGCGGCGGTAGAGGATCAGCTTCTGGATGATGATCGACCACGCCCAGAAGGAGGCCACGACCAGCATCAGCATCACCCGTTTCACGTCATGGGTGGCGGGCGCGGAAAGACCC
>JAVKDQ010000134.1:0-28249 GCA_040222155.1 Roseovarius sp. | reverse complement strand
GCGGCGATGTGCATACGCGGCTTTCGGGCGTGGCCGATTACCTCGCCGAGGATGACGCGCATGCGCTGGCCTTGGCGCGCCGTGCGGTGGCGGGGCTGAACCGCACTCCGCCTGCGACGGTGAAATGGCAGAGCCCCGAGGAGCCCGCCTATGACCCGGATGAGATCATCGGCGTGGTGCCGGCGGGACTGCGGACGCCTTATGACATTCGGGAAGTGATCGCGCGGGTGGTGGATGGCTCGCGCTTTGACGAGTTCAAGGCGCGGTTCGGGGAGACGCTGGTTTGCGGCTTTGCCCATGTGAAGGGCTGCCCGGTGGGGATTGTCGCCAACAATGGCGTGCTGTTCTCCGAATCGGCGCAGAAGGGCGCGCATTTCGTCGAGCTGTGCAGCCAGCGCAACATCCCGCTCGTCTTCCTGCAGAACATCACCGGCTTCATGGTGGGCAAGGCCTATGAGAACGAGGGCATCGCGCGGCATGGGGCGAAGATGGTGACAGCGGTGGCGACCACCTCGGTGCCGAAGATCACCATGCTGGTAGGCGGCTCGTTTGGTGCGGGAAATTATGGAATGGCTGGAAGGGCTTACCAGCCACGCTTCATGTGGACATGGCCGAATAGCCGGATCTGCGTGATGGGTGGCGAGCAGGCGGCGGGAGTGCTGGCCACGGTCAAGCGCGACGCCATCGAGAAGAAGGGCGGCACGTGGTCGGCGGAGGAAGAGGCGGCGTTCAAGCGGCCCACGATCGAGCAGTTCGAGCGCCAGAGCCACCCGCTTTACGCCTCGGCCCGGCTCTGGGACGATGGGGTGATCGACCCCAGAAAGAGCCGCGACGTGCTGGCATTGTCGCTCAAGGCGGCGCTCAATGCGCCCATCGAGGAGACGCGCTTCGGCGTGTTCAGGATGTGAAAATGGCACATCGGTATTACGTCGGTATTACGTCGGTATCACGTCGGTATTGCGTCGGTGCGCGAAGCCCGAGGGTGGCGCGGGCTCGGAGGGGCGGAATTTGAGTATTTGCGGAAAGATGAAAGCAGCACCAGGAGGGCGCGGCGATGTTTGACACGATTCTGATCGCCAATCGGGGTGAGATCGCGTGCCGTGTGATCGAGACGGCGCGGGCCATGGGGGTGAAGACGGTGGCCGTCTATTCCGATGCGGACCGCGCGGCCAAGCATGTGGCGATGGCGGACCGGGCGGTGCATATCGGCGGTGCGGCGCCTGCGGAGAGCTACCTGCGGGGCGAGCGGATCATTGCCGCGGCGCAGGAGACGGGCGCGCAGGCGATTCACCCGGGCTACGGGTTTCTTTCCGAGAACCCGGATTTCGTGGAGGCGGTTGAGGCCGCCGGGCTCACCTTCATCGGGCCCTCGGCCAAGGCCATCCGCGCCATGGGGCTGAAGGATGCCGCGAAGGCGCTGATGGAGAAGGCGGGCGTGCCGGTGGTGCCGGGCTATCATGCCGCGGAGCAGGACCCGTCGCATCTGGCGGCGGAAGCGGGGCGGATCGGCTACCCGGTGCTGATCAAGGCCGTCGCGGGCGGCGGCGGCAAGGGGATGCGGCTCGTGGAGGCGGAGAAGGATTTCGCCGATGCGCTGGCCTCGGCCAAGGGCGAGGCGAAGACGGCCTTCGGCAACGAGGCGGTGCTGATCGAGAAATATGTCTCGAAGCCCCGCCATATCGAGGTGCAGGTCTTCGGCGATGGCACGAACGCGGTGCATCTCTTCGAGCGCGACTGTTCGCTCCAGCGGCGGCACCAGAAGGTGATCGAGGAGGCGCCCGCGCCCGGCATGACGGAGGAGATGCGCAGGGCGATGGGCGAGGCGGCGGTGTGCGCGGCGGAGGCCATCGGCTATTCCGGCGCGGGCACGGTGGAGTTCATCGTGGATGGCTCCGAGGGGCTGCGGCCCGATGGGTTCTTCTTCATGGAGATGAACACGCGGTTGCAGGTGGAGCACCCGGTGACGGAGGCGATCACCGGTGTCGACCTCGTGGAATGGCAGTTGCGCGTGGCCTCGGGCGAGGGGCTGCCCAAGCGGCAGGAGGAGCTGGCGATCGAGGGCCATGCCTTCGAGGCGCGGCTTTATGCGGAGGACGTGCCGAAGGGCTTTCTGCCCGCCACCGGCACGCTCCGGCATCTGCGTTTCCCCGAAGGCGCGCGGGCCGATAGCGGCGTGCGGGCGGGCGACGAGATCTCGCCCTTCTACGACCCGATGATCGCGAAGATCATCACCCACGGGGCCACGCGGGCGGGCGCCTTGCGCAGGCTTTCCGCCGCGCTGGAGGGCACGGAGGTGGCGGGCACGGTGACCAACCTCGCCTTTCTGGGCGCCTTGGCGCGGCATGAGGGGTTCGCCAGCGGCGATGTGGATACCGGGCTCATCGGGCGCGACATCGACGCGCTGGTGGTGGTGCCCCGGCCCCGCGCGGCGGATATCGCTCTGGCGGCGCTGGCGGCGCTTGGCCTGCTGGGCGAGGCGGGGCCGGATACGGGATTCTCGCTCTGGACGCCGCTCGTGCGGACCATTCTCCTGCGCCATGATGGCGAGGTGATGCCCCTGCGGGTGCGCACGCTGGGGCCGGATGCCCATGACGTGGAGGTTGATGGCGCATGGGTCGAGGCGCGCCGGATCGGCGGGCGCTGGCAGATGGGCGGGCAGGCCGCGCCGCGATGGGCGGTCAATGGCGCGCTTGTCTCGATCTTCACGCAATACGGGCTGGGCTTCGAGATCGTCGACCCGCTCGAGCATGACATCATGGGTGCGGCGGCGACCGACGTGATCGAGGCGCCGATGCCGGGGCTGGTGAAGGGGCTCTTCGCGCGCGCCGGGCAGGAGGTGAAGCAGGGCGACCGGCTGGCGCTTCTGGAGGCGATGAAGATGGAGCATTCGCTTCTGGCCGCGCGCGATGGCGTGGTGGCCGAGGTGCTGGTGGAGGAGGGCGCGCAGGTGACAGCCGGCGCGGCGCTGGTGCGGCTCGAAGCGGCGGAGGACGCGGCGGCTTGACCGAGGGTCTAATCCTAACCGGCTACAGCCTCAGCGTCTATACCCGCGCGGCCCGGATGGCGCTTGTGGCGCGCGGGCTGGAGGCCGGGGCGGTGGAATGCGACCCGTTCGGGGAGGCGGGCGCGCGGCATCTGCAGGGGCTGCACCCTTTCGGGCGCGTGCCGGTGCTGGAGCATGGCGCGTTCCGGCTCTGGGAGACGCAGGCGATTCTCGATTATCTCGATACGCTGGGAGGCGCGCCGCCGCTCACGCCTTCTGGCCCGAGGCCCCGCGCGCGGATGCGGCAGGTGATGGGGATCGTCGACAGCTACCTTTACTGGCCGCTGGTGCGGCAGGTCTTCTCGAACGCGGTCTTCCAGCCGATGGCGGGCGAGGCGGCGGATGCGGCGCAGATCGCGGAGGGGTTGCGCAAGGCTGGCCCGGTGCTGGATGCGCTGGAGGAGATCGCGGGCGAGGGGCTGGTGCTGCGGCCCGGCGAGAGGACATTGGCCGATTGCCTGCTCTGGCCGATGCTCGACTATTTCGGCATGGCGCCCGACGGCGCCGCGATGCTGGCGGAGCGCCCGGCGCTTGCAGGCTGGGGCCGCGACATGCAGGCTTGCCCTGTGGCGCTGGCCACGAAGCCGCCCCTCGAGGCGCTGCTCAAGGAAGGACATACGGCATGATCACCCTTCACCACGTGCCGCAATCGCGCTCGATGCGGGTGCTGTGGCTGCTGAACGAGCTGGAGGTGGAGTTCCGGCTTGTCGTCCACCCGTTCGACAAGTCGCTGCGCAGCCCCGAATACCTGAGCCTCTCGCCCGCGGGTCGTGTGCCGGGGCTGGAGATCGAGGGGGAGCGGATGTTCGAGAGCGGGGCGATCGTGGAATATCTCTGCGAGAAGTTCCCCGAGCGGGGGCTTGGCCGCTTGCCGGGCGACATGGACCGGATGGCGTGGCTCGTTTGGGTGCATTTCGCCGAGACGGTGAGCCAGCATGTGGCGATCCTGACCCAGCAGCATATCATGCTCTACGAGGATCACATGCGCAGCCCGACGGTGATGAAGCTCGAGGCCGCGCGGTTGAGGAAGTGCTACGACGCCATCGAGGCGCGGCTCTCGACCCCGGTGGAGAACCGCGACTACCTGCTCACCGGGGGCTTCTCGGCCTGCGATATCTGCGTGGGGCAGGCGGTGTACATGGCGCGGCATTTCGCGAAGCTGGAGGGGTATCCGGAGCTTTTGGCGTGGATGGCGCGGATCACGGAGCGCGAGGGGTTCAGGGCGTCGCTGCCGGGGCCGGAGGAGACGCTGCTTTACCGCAAGGATTTCTACGAGGTGCCGGGCGATGGCTGAGCGGGTGGAGATCTTCGAGGTGGGCCCGCGCGACGGGCTGCAGAACGAGAAGCGCCAGATCGCCACCGAGCGGAAGATCGCGCTGGTCGACCTGCTGAGCCGCGCGGGGTTTTCGCGGATCGAGGTGGCGAGCTTCGTGAGCCCGAAATGGGTGCCGCAGATGGCCGATTCGGGCGCGGTGCTGGCGGGGATCACCCGCGCGCCCGGTATCCGCTATGCCGCGCTCACGCCCAACATGCGGGGCTTCGAGGCGGCACGGGAGGCCAAGGCCGACGAGGTGGCGATCTTCGGCTCGGCCTCGGAGGGATTCTCGAAGGCCAATATCAACGCCACCATCGCCGAGAGCCTCGAACGCTTCGCGCCCGTGGCCGAGGCCGCGCGGGAGGCGGGGCTGCCGGTGCGTGGGTATGTCTCCTGTGTGAGCGATTGCCCCTATGACGGCCCCACCGCGCCCGAGCAGGTGGCACGGGTGGCGGGTGCGCTCTACGGGATGGGCTGCTACGAGATCAGCCTCGGCGACACGATCGGGCAGGGCACGCCGGAACGGATTAGCGCGATGCTGCAGGCGGTGCGCGGCGTGGTGCCCGCCGAGCGGCTCGCGGGCCATTACCACGACACATCGGGCCGCGCGCTGGAGAATATCGAGGCCTCGCTCGCGGAGGGGGTGCGGGTGTTCGATGCCGCCGTGGGGGGCCTGGGCGGATGCCCCTATGCGCCGGGGGCGGCGGGCAACGTGGCCACCGAGGCGGTGCATGCAAGGCTCACCGAACTGGGCTACGAGACCGGGCTCGACGCGGATGTGCTGGCGGAGGCCGCCGCATTGGCGCGCGAGATGCGCAGCTCGGCCGGGCCTTAGGCGGGATTGAAAAAGGGAAGAGCAGGCTGGCATGACCGGTTTCGCGGATTTCGCAGAGCGCCTCATGGGCATGGATGCCCGTGTGTGGGAGCGGCACGCCAACCCGCTCTCCTGCTACAGCCGCTTCACCATCCTGCCGCTGCTGGCGCTCGCCATCTGGTCGCGCGTCTGGATCGGGCCTTGGGCGCTTCTGGCGGTGGCGCTGGTGCTGCTCTGGACATGGGTCAACCCGCGCCTCTTTCCGCCGCCCGCCAGCCTCGACAACTGGGCCTCGCGGGGCGTGCTGGGAGAGCGCGTCTATCTCAACCGTCGCGGGGAGGTGCCGCG
This sequence comes from Roseovarius sp., assembly GCA_040222155.1. Taxonomy (GTDB): domain Bacteria; phylum Pseudomonadota; class Alphaproteobacteria; order Rhodobacterales; family Rhodobacteraceae; genus Roseovarius. The sequence goes on along the minus strand of JAVKDQ010000134.1, from coordinate 22,729 downwards.
CCATCACCGGCTCTGGGCCGCGGGGCTGTCAATCGCCGCGCTGCCGGGTATCGTGGTGCTGGGCATGGGCCTCTGGGGCTTCCGGGCCGATTGGGTGCTCTTTGGCCTCGCGCTGGGCATGGGGCCGAAAATCTGGTTCGTCGACCGCATGGCATGGCTCTACGCGGACTGGCTGCAAGACACGGGCAAGGAGCTTGGAGATGTATGACACCCTGACCCTCGAGGCGGATGCGCGCGGCGTGGCCACGCTCTCGCTCAACCGGCCTGAGAAGCACAACGCGCTCTCGGCGCAGCTGATCGCCGAGCTGCACGACGCCGCGACCCGGCTGGCCGCCGATGACGGTGTGCGCGTGGTGGTGCTGGCCGCGCAGGGCCGGAGCTTCTGCGCAGGCGGCGACCTGGGCTGGATGCGCGACCAGTTCGAGGCGGAGCCGGGGGTGCGCAATGCCGAGGCGCGCAAGCTCGCGATGATGCTGCAGGCGCTCAACACCCTGCCCAAGCCGCTGATTGGCCGGGTGCATGGCAATGCCTTCGGCGGAGGGCTGGGCATGGCCTCGGTCTGCGACGTGGCGATTGGCGCGGAGGGGGTGAAGATGGGCTTCACCGAGGCGCGGCTGGGGCTGATCCCGGCCACGATCGGGCCTTATGTCTGCGCGCGCATGGGCGAGGCCAATGCGCGGCGGGTCTTCATGTCGGCCCGGCTCTTCGGCGCGGAGGAAGCCGCGCGGCTGGGGCTTCTGGCCCGCGTCGTGCCGGCCGAGGCGCTCGACGCGGCGGTGGAGGAGGAGGTGCTGCCCTATCTCTCCTGCGCGCCGGGCGCTGTGGCGCGCTCGAAGGCGCTCTTGCGGGCGCTGGGCCCCCGGATCGAGCCCGAGACCATTGATTTCACCATCGAGGCGCTGGCGGATGCGTGGTCTCAGGCGGAAGCGCATGAGGGGGTGGCGGCCTTCTTCGAACGCCGCAAGCCGGGGTTTTCGCAGGGCTGAGCCACGCCGAACACTGTTAATCGGCTGGTAAGCAGAATCTGTTCTTGTTCCGTTCATCGAAAACGGGAGAGCAGAATGCCTGCCATGCGAACACGCGCCGCGCTTTGCGCGCTCATCGGCCTTTTTTGCCTTCTGCCGCGCGTCGGCATGGCCGGGGAGGGCGACTATCGGATCACCCCGTGGCTCGGCACCTCGCTCAGCTATTCCAACGAGATGTTCGACCGGCAGGAGCATGTGACCAACAAGGTCGCACGGATGCTGCGGGCGCGGGCCGACGGGCGGCTCGAGGAGGGGGTGCTCTACGTGGGCGGGCGCTTTGCCGGCAGCCGCATCTGGGAGGAAACCAACACGCCCGGCAAGTTCCCCATCCTGTCGCGTTTCCCGCCCACCCATACGCGCGGGCGCTCCGACGGCTATGGCGTGATCAACGAGATCTCGTTCAACGCCACCATGGTGATGCCGCTGGCCACGCTCTTCCTGCAAGGCGAATACACGGAAATCGAGTATCCCGGTCAGGAGCCGGTGCAGCTGCGCAAATACTGGCTGGTGCTGGGCGATCTGCGCGCCGCGCCGTTCTATCTGGCGCTCGGGCGCAAGACGGTGAGCTTCGGCAATTTCGCCACCTATGCGCCTTTCACCCATAACCATTCGAGCCATTACTTCTGGTCGCAGAGCGACGCGCCGGTGATCGAGCTGGGCTACGTGACCGAGCGCACCGAGATCGTGGCCACGGCGATCCCCGCGCATCGGGGGCTGCGGGTGCTCAACACGCCCAGCAACAACGGCGCGCTCTCGAATTTCGCGCTGAACGCCTCGCATCGCTTCGAGTTTTCCGAGGGTCGCAGCCTGACGGTGGGGGGCGGATGGCTCAAGGGCACGATCTATGACAGCACGCTCGCGCATCACCCGCCCGCCACCGGCATCAACCCGTTCTGGAACGGCGCGTGGGATGTGAACGCCACCTATTCCACCCCGCGTTTCGACGTGATGGCGGAGTTCACCCGCACGATCAACGACTGGCCGGCCACCTTTCACCATGTGCAGGCCACCACGGTGCAGGGGCGGATGCGCGGCAGGCTCGCGGGGCGCCCGGCGGCCTATTCGCTGACGGCGAGCCGGGGCGTGCAGGGCGCGCGCGGCACCGAGTGGGAGCGGATGGAGCAGGTGATCCTCGGGGTGGAGGTGGATGTGGCCCCGCATCTGCGGATCGGGGCGGAATACATGTATAACGCGGGCTTCGTGCCGCTGATCCTGCCGCTGATCGCGGGCGATCGCAGCGTGGTTTCCCACACGGTGATCCTCGGCGCCGAGCTCACCTTCTGAGTCTCCCGCCCCATCAGCGATACTGCGCTGCGGCATCTCCGCGGCGCTTTCGCCTTGCAAGACTTGATCTCGCCTGCTCGAAATCGCTAAGGATAGAGGGCGAATGCTTTGTTTTCATTCAAAATAACAGGCACTTTCCCCATGCCCGGCCCGCGCCCCCGGCCTGCGTGAAATTGTCTGGCCTCGGTTGACCATGCCGGGGGGCGGCGGTAAACCGGAGAAGCATTGCAGACATCTGAAGGCGCGCCTGCCGAAGCAGCGCGCGTGAAAGGAGCCACACTGTGGAAGAGATGCTGAGAGAATACCTTCCCGTCCTCGTGCTTCTGGCGGTCGCCATCGGCCTCGGGCTCGTCCTGATCCTCGCCGCTCTCGTGCTTGCCGTCCGCCACCCGGACCCGGAGAAGGTGTCGGCCTATGAATGCGGTTTCAACGCCTTCGACGACGCGCGGATGAAATTCGACGTGCGCTTCTACCTCGTCTCGATCCTGTTCATCATCTTCGACCTCGAGATCGCGCTGCTCTTCCCCTGGGCGGTGGCCTTCCAGGACCTCAGCATGACGGCCTTCTGGTCGATGATGGCCTTCCTCGCGGTGCTCACGGCCGGCTTCGCCTATGAATGGAGAAAGGGGGCCATGGAATGGCAGTGAAACCCGAAACCACCGAAGACGACGCGATGGTCACGACCACGCAAGGCCAGGGCCTGCAGCAGGACCGCGTGAAGAGCGGCCCCTCGAGCCAGGTGCCGGTGGAGGCCTTCAAGCCCGGCTACGAACGCGAACCGGCGGTGCAGGCGCTCAACCGCGAGCTCTCCGACAAGGGCTTCCTGCTCACCTCGACCGAGGACATCATCAACTGGGCGCGCACCGGCTCGCTGCACTGGATGACCTTCGGGCTGGCCTGCTGCGCGGTGGAGATGATGCATTCCTCCATGCCGCGCTACGACCTCGAGCGCTTCGGCACCGCGCCGCGCGCCTCGCCCCGCCAATCGGACCTGATGATCGTGGCCGGAACGCTCACCAACAAGATGGCGCCCGCGCTGCGCAAGGTCTACGACCAGATGCCGGAGCCGCGCTACGTGATCTCGATGGGCTCCTGCGCCAATGGCGGCGGCTATTACCATTACAGCTATTCGGTGGTGCGCGGCTGCGACCGGATCGTGCCGGTGGATATCTACGTGCCGGGCTGCCCGCCCACCGCCGAGGCGCTCGTCTATGGCATCATGGCGCTGCAGCGCAAGATCCGCCGCACCGGAACGCTGGTGAGGTGAGGGCTGCGGCGCGGGGCGCATCGTGCCCCCGCCAGGCGGTGCATCCGCGCAACGCGCAATCTGAAAGAGGAAATCGAAGTGCCTGATCTCAACACGGAACGGCTCAAGGAACTCGGCGCCCATATCGAGATGAAGCGCCCGGATTGCGTGATCGGCTGGGAGGTTGTGCATGGCGAACTGACCGTTGAGGTGGCGCTGAGCAACATCCTGGGCTTCGTCGAATTCCTGAAGACCGATCCGAGCTGCAGCTTCTCGACGCTGGTCGATATCACGGCCGTGGATTACCCCGAACGCGCAAAGCGCTTCGACGTGGTCTATCACCTGCTCAGCATGTACCAGAACCACCGCATCCGCCTGAGGGCCGCGGCGCGCGAGGAGGACATGGTGCCCTCGATCACCTCCGTGCACCCCTCGGCCAACTGGTTCGAGCGCGAGGTGTTCGACATGTTCGGCATCCTCTTCTCCGGCCATCCCGACCTGCGCCGCATCCTCACCGATTACGGCTTTCGCGGCTACCCGCTGCGCAAGGATTTCCCCACCACGGGCTATACCGAGGTGCGCTACGACGAAGAGCAGAAGCGGGTCGTCTACGAGCCGGTGAGCCTCGTGCAGGAATACCGGCAGTTCGACTTCATGAGCCCCTGGGAGGGCGCGGAATACATCCTGCCCGGTGACGAGAAACCGGCCGAGGCGAAATGACGGAAACCGGGGGCGACAGGGGAGACAAGGATATGATCTGGCTCGTTGTGCTCTCTGCGGCGTTCATCGTCCCGTTCTGGAAACTGCTGCCGGACTACGGCATATCGAAATTCTGGGCGATCACGGCTGTCTTGCCGGTTTTCGCGCTGATCCTGCTTTATATCATGGCCTTCGGGGCCGAACGTAAGGGAGGCCCCCAATGATGGACGGCTCCAAGGGATTTGAAGACGCCCAGACGGGCGAACAGAAGATCCGCAATTTCAACCTCAACTTCGGCCCGCAACACCCTGCGGCGCATGGGGTTTTGCGGCTGGTGCTTGAGCTCGACGGGGAGATCGTCGAGCGCTGCGACCCGCATATCGGCCTGCTGCATCGCGGCACCGAGAAGCTGATGGAGAGCCGCACCTACCTGCAGAACCTGCCCTATTTCGACCGGCTCGACTACGTGGCGCCGATGAACCAGGAACATGCCTGGTGCCTCGCCATCGAGAAGCTCTGCAAGGTCGAGGTGCCGCGCCGGGCGAGCCTGATCCGGGTGCTCTATTCGGAGATCGGGCGCATCCTGAACCACCTGCTCAACGTCACCACGCAGGCGATGGACGTGGGCGCGCTCACGCCGCCGCTCTGGGGGTTCGAGGAGCGCGAGAAGCTGATGGTGTTCTACGAGCGGGCCTGCGGGGCGCGGCTTCACGCGGCCTATTTCCGGCCTGGCGGCGTGCATCAGGATCTGCCGCCCGAACTGCTCGACGATATCGAGACCTGGGCGCATGAGTTTCCGCGCGTGATCGACGATATCGACGGGCTGCTGACCGAGAACCGCATCTTCAAGCAGCGCAACGCGGATATCGGCGTGGTGACCGAGAAGGAGATCCAGGAATGGGGCTTCTCCGGCGTGATGGTGCGCGGCTCGGGGCTGGCATGGGACTTGCGCCGCGCGCAGCCCTACGAATGCTACGACGAGTTCGAGTTCCAGATCCCCGTGGGCAAGAACGGCGACTGCTATGATCGCTACCTGTGCCGGATGGAGGAGATGCGCCAGTCGCTCCGCATCATTCACCAGGCGATCGAGAAGCTGCGCGCGCCGGAGGGGCAGGGCGATATCCTCGCGCGCGGCAAGATCACGCCACCCAAGCGCGGCGAGATGAAGACCTCGATGGAGGCGCTCATCCACCATTTCAAGCTCTACACCGAGGGCTTCCATGTGCCGGAGGGCGAGGTCTATGCCGCTGTCGAGGCGCCCAAGGGCGAGTTTGGTGTGTTCCTCGTGGCCGACGGCACCAACCGGCCCTACCGCGCCAAGCTGCGGGCGCCGGGCTTCCTGCATCTGCAGGCGATGGACCATGTGGCCACCGGTCACCAGCTCGCGGACGTGGCGGCGATCATCGGCACGATGGACGTGGTCTTCGGGGAGATCGACCGATGAGGCGGGCGGGCGCTGTCGCGGCGGCGGCGTTGCTTCTGGCGGGGTGCGCGGGCACGCCCGACGGGGTGACCGAGGAGAGTATCGCGCGATATGAGGCCGCCGTGGTCTCTATCGGCTGCGAGATGAAATACGAATCCGATTACCTGCCGGTCGAGCTGCAGGCGGGGCTGACGCGCGAGCAGGTGAGTGCCATCAACGGCTACATGCTCGCCCGCGACAAGGCCGTGCGGCTGGAAGACGGTGGAATGAGACTGACGACAGGAGGCTGCGCCTGAAATGCTGAGACGCCTTTACCATGAGCAGCCCGAGAGCTTCGCCTTCACCGAGGCGAACCGCGCCTGGGCGGAAGCGCAGATTTCGAAATATCCCGAGGGGCGGCAGGCGAGCGCGATCATCCCGCTTTTGTGGCGCGCGCAGGAGCAGGAGGGCTGGCTCACCCGGCCCGCCATCGAACACGTGGCCGACATGCTGGGCATGGCCTATATCCGGGCTCTGGAAGTGGCCAGCTTCTACTTCATGTTTCAGCTGCAACCCGTTGGTTCCGTTGCACATATCCAGATTTGTGGCACGACCTCCTGCATGATCTGCGGGGCGGAGGACCTCGTGGGCGTCTGCAAAGAAAAGATCGCCGCCCATGCGCATGAGCTTTCCGCCGATGGCAAGTTCAGCTGGGAAGAGGTGGAGTGCCTCGGGGCCTGTGCGAACGCGCCGATGGCGCAGATCGGCAAGGATTACTACGAGGATCTGACTGCCGAGCGGCTCGGCGAGATCATCGACGAACTGGCCGCGGGCAAGGTGCCGGTGCCCGGGCCGCAGAACGGGCGCTATGCGTCGGAGCCGAAATCGGGGCTGACCTCGCTCAAGGAGTTCGACAGCGGCAAGACGCGCTACAATGCGAGCGTGGAACTGGCCACCGAGATCGGCGACACGGTGAATCGGATCGACGGCACGGAAGTGCCGCTTCTGGCGCCGTGGCGTGAGAAGGGGGCGATGCACGCGCCGGCGGCTTTCGAGGCGCCCGCCGCGCCCGAGGCGAAGGCCGCGCCCAAGCCTGCGGAGAAGAAGGCCGAGCCGAAAGCCGAGAAGAAAGCGCCCGAGCCCGCGGCCGAGGTCGCTCAGAAGGAGCCTGAGAGCCTCGATGCGCCGCGGGGCGATGGGGCGGATGATCTGAAGTTTATCAAGGGCGTAGGGCCCAAACTTGAAGAGCTTCTGCATGAGCTGGGCTTCTACCATTACGACCAGATCGCCGAGTGGAGCGCCGAAGAGGTGGCTTGGGTCGACGAGAACCTGAAGGGGTTCAAGGGCCGTGTGAGCCGTGACGGATGGGTCGAGCAGGCCCGGATCCTCGCGGAGGGCGGCAGCACCGAATTTTCGCAGCGCGCCAAGAAGGGCGACGTGTATTGATCAACCGGCTCGACGCGTAACGGGAGCGTTTGAAGGACGGCATGAGCGAGACGAGATCGGATATCTGCCAGTGGGTCTGCTGGGGGGCGAGCGGGCTTGCGGGCCTCTTCGTGCTGTTGCGCGCCTCGGGCGAGGTGCCGGTGCTCGCCGCGTTGATGGCGGGCGGAGCGCTGGCCTTTCTGCTCTCGGTGGCGCTGACGCGGATGTTCTGCTTCGACAAGGGGATGCCGCGCAATCTGGGCCTCGCGCTGGGGCTGGAGATCGACGACAGTTTCAAGGAAGAGGCCGCGCCGGCCAAGCCGGTTTCGACGCCCGCTCCGAAGGCGGCCGAGCCACGCCCCGAGGCGCTTTCGGCGCCTGAGGGAAAGCCGGATGATCTCAAGAAGATCAAGGGCATAGGCCCGAAACTTGAAGCGCTTTGCCACGCGAAGGGCATCTATCATTTTCACCAGATCGCAGCGTGGGACGCGGCGCAGGTGGCGTGGATGGATGACAACCTCGAGGGATTTCGCGGCCGGGTCAGCCGGGATGGCTGGGTGGAGCAGGCCCGGCGGCTCGCCAAGGATACGCAGACGCCCGTTCAAATCCATGATAGAAAAGGGTCAGGCGATGCCGGATGAAGCGTCGTCACCCGCGATGGATAACAGGGGGAACGTGACATGAAGACTTCGAATTCTGGCCTGAGCTGCAGCATGGGCTGCTGGGCGATGGCCGCTGCGGCGGGGCTCGTGGCCCTGATCATGATGCTCGTGATCGGCAACATGAACCTGATCGCCGCCCTCTTTCTCAGTGGCGTGATTTTCGTGGGGCTGGGCCTGTTGTTCAGCTTCCTCTTCTGCCGCGAATTGCCGCCGCTCCACGGCGCCGGGGAAGACGAGGCGCCGAAGCCTGCGCAGGCCGAGGCCACGCCGAGCCCGGCACCCGCCGCGGCACCGGCGGCAGCGGCACCGGCGGCTGCACCGGCAGCGGAAACGGCAGAGCCGGAGCCTGCCCCCGCGGCGGAGCCCGCGCCCGCCGCCGCGCCTTCGGTGGAGGGTGGCACGAAGCCCGAGGGCCTTGCGGAGGCACGCGGCGGACAGCCGGATAACCTGAAGGAAATCAAGGGCGTGGGGCCGAAGCTCGAAGACCTGTTGCACGAAATGGGCTATTTCCACTTCGACCAGATCGCGAGCTGGGGGCCGGACGAGGTGGCCTGGGTGGATGAGAACCTCAAGGGCTTCAAGGGCCGCGTGAGCCGCGACGGCTGGGTGGAGCAGGCGAAGATTCTCGCCGCGGGTGGAGAGACGGAATTCTCCAAGCGCGTCGATGATGGCGACGTTTACTGAATGAGCGAAAGGCATGAACGAACGCAAGGACAGGGCATCCCGGAAGGGGCGGCAGGCGGGGCTGATGATCGCCGGCACCGGCCTCTTCTGGGTGATGGCCACGCTGGTCGGAGACAAGGAAGGCTTCAGCCAGGAGCTGCGCCTTCTCTTCGACCTGCTGGCTCTGGCCGGGTTCGTTTTTGCCTTTTGGCTGATCTTTCAATACTGGCGCGCGCGCCAGAACAACCAGGGGTAGCTTCATGCTGAAGGACGAAGACCGCATCTTCACCAATCTCTACGGGATGCACGACCGTTCGCTGAAGGGCGCTCGGGCGCGCGGGCATTGGGACGGGACGGCGAAGATCCTTGCCATGGGGCGGGGGGCGATCGTTGACCAGATGAAGGCGAGCGGGCTCAGGGGCCGGGGCGGCGCGGGCTTTCCCACCGGGCTCAAGTGGTCGTTCATGCCCAAGGAGAGCGACGGGCGCCCGGCCTATCTGGTGGTCAATGCCGACGAGTCGGAGCCCGGCACCTGCAAGGACCGCGAGATCATGCGGCACGACCCGCATACGCTGGTCGAAGGTTGCCTGATCGCGAGCTTCGCGATGGGCGCGCATGCGGCCTATATCTACATTCGCGGCGAGTATATCCGCGAGAAGGAGGCGCTGCAGCGCGCCATCGACGAGGCCTATGACGCGGGGCTCATCGGCAAGAACGCCTGCGGCTCGGGCTGGGATTTCGACCTTTACCTGCATCACGGTGCTGGCGCTTACATTTGCGGCGAGGAAACCGCGCTTCTGGAAAGCCTCGAGGGCAAGAAGGGGATGCCGCGGATGAAGCCGCCCTTCCCGGCGGGGGCGGGGCTTTATGGCTGCCCGACCACGGTGAACAACGTGGAATCGATTGCCGTTGTGCCCACGATCCTGCGGCGCGGGCCGGAATGGTTTGCCGGCTTCGGGCGGCCCAACAACGCGGGCACCAAGGTGTATGCGATCTCGGGCCATGTGAATAACCCCTGCGTGGTGGAAGACGCGATGTCGATCTCCTTCGAGGAGCTGATCGAGAAGCATTGCGGCGGCATCCGGGGTGGCTGGAAGAACCTCAAGGCGGTGATCCCCGGCGGCTCGTCGGTGCCCTGCGTGCGCGGCGAGAAGATGAAGGACGCGATCATGGATTTCGACGCGCTGCGCGAGGTCGGCTCCTCGCTTGGCACGGCGGCGGTGATCGTGATGGACAACTCCACCGACATCATCAAGGCGATCTGGCGGCTCTCGAAATTCTACAAGCACGAAAGCTGCGGGCAATGCACGCCCTGCCGCGAAGGCACCGGCTGGATGATGCGGGTGATGGACAGGCTGGTGCGCGGCGAGGCCGAGGTGGAAGAGATCGACATGCTCTTCGACGTGACCAAGCAGGTGGAGGGCCACACGATCTGCGCGCTTGGCGACGCGGCGGCATGGCCGATACAGGGCCTCATCCGCAACTTCCGCGACGAGATCGAGGACCGGATCAAGGCGCAGAAGACGGGCCGCGTGAGCGCGGTTGCGGCGGAGTGAGCTGAGCATGCGGCAGCTTGCGCAGTTCAATATCGGCAGGCTTGCCCATGATCTCGACGACCCCCGGGTTGCCGATTTCATGAACGGCATCGATGTTCTGAACCGCATTGCCGAGCGCAGCGAGGGCTTCGTGTGGAAATACGAGACGGAGCCGGGCGGCGTGGTGGAGGAGACGCTCTTTGGGGACCCGCGGATCGTGGTGAACCTGACGGTCTGGGAGAGCGTGGAGCGGCTGCGCTTCTTCGCCTTCAACACGCTGCACAAGCATTTCTACGAGCGCCGGGGGGAATGGTTCGACCCGCTCGGAGAGCCGCATTTCGTGATGTGGTGGGTGCCCGAGGGCCATCGCCCCACGCTTGTCGAGGCCAAGGAGCGGCTCGAGGCCTATCGCACGGGGGGCGACGGGGTCTTCGGCTGGCAGGAGATCGCGGCGGAAGGGGCACCGGCATGATCAAGAAACACCGCTTCACCGGCGAGGATGTGTTGGAGGATATCCGGCGCAAGTACGACTATGACGGCGACCTCGCGGAGATCTATGCCACGACGCGCGACTACGTGGTGCACAAGTGGCACCATTACATCCCGATCTATGACCGCTATTTCGCGAAGTATCGGGGCAAGCCGGTGAAGTTTCTGGAGATCGGCGTCTCGAAGGGTGGCAGCCTGCAGATGTGGCGGCGGTATCTCGGCGAGGAGGCGGTGATCTTCGGGATCGATATCAACGAGAAATGCCGCGAATTCGACGGGGTGAGCGCGCAGGTGCGGATCGGCTCGCAGGCGGATCCGGCCTTTCTGGCGAGCGTCGTGGAGGAGATGGGCGGGCTCGATCTGGTGCTCGACGATGGCAGCCACAAGATGCCGCATATCGAGGCTTCGCTGCGCGCGCTCTACCCCCGCCTTGCGACGGGGGGCACCTACATGATCGAGGATCTGCACGCGGCCTACTGGAAGGGGTTCGATGGCGGCTACGACGCGGAGGCGAATTTCTTCAACACCGTGCGGCAGATCATCGACGACATGCATGAACGCTACCACCATCAGGGGCTGCACCGGCCCGAGATGGAGGGGGCCATCAGCGGGCTGCATGTGCATGATTCCATCGTGGTGATCGAGAAGGATGCCGTGCATCCGCCCACGCATTCGAAGGTGAGCTGATGCAGGCGCGAGCGGGATACCATCTGGCCGAGCTGAACGTGGGCCGCCTCGTGGCGCCGCCGGAGGATTCGCGCGTGGCCGAGTTCATGGCGGCGCTCGACCGGGTGAACGGGCTTGGCAAGCGCAGCCCCGGCTTCGTGTGGATGATGGAGGGCTCGGGGGAACCGGGCACCGGCAATACCGAGAACCATATCGGGGACGATCCGCAATTCGTGGCCAACCTGACCGTCTGGGAAGACGTGGCGAGCCTCGAGCATTTCGTGTTCAACACCGTGCACCGGCAGTTCTACGAGCGCCGCGCGGAGTGGTTCGAATTGCTGGAGGACAAGCATTTCGTGATGTGGTGGGTGCCGGAGGGGCACAGGCCCTCGCTGGAAGAAGCCCTTGAAAGACTGGCCCATATGCGCGACCACGGGGCCAGCGAACACGCCTTCGGCTGGGCGTGGCTGCGCGAGGCGCGGCTGTGGCAGGAACACGGATGCAGAGGGGTGGCGGCGCAATGAAACTGACGAGAGCGATGGCCCTTGTGACGGGTGCGGCGCTTCTGCCGGGGCTCGCGGGCGCCGAGACGATGCGCTCGGAGACGATGGAGGCCGACTTGACCCGGCGCGCCGTGGCGCTCTCCTCGAAGGAGGGCGATACGATCCGTGCCGAGCAGGTGAACGTGACCCTGCGTCGGCGCGACGGCCAGCCGATCGGGGCGGGCGAGGTGGAAAGCTACGTGCCCATCGCCGAGCGCGCGGCCTGCAAGGGCCGCAAGGTGCTGGTTTCGGTGATCGTGGGCGCCAGCGAAGGCGCGGGCCGGTTCGACGTGCTGTGCGCGGCGGGTGGAGAGTAGAGGGAGAGCAGCGAGATGACGGAGTCGGAGAAGACGGTCAGGACGGCCCGGGCCCGCGCGGTGGCGGCGGAACGCCCGGTTGGTCTCATGGGGGCGCTGAGCGGGCTGGGCCTTGCCGCGCTGATCTGTGCAAGGATGATGCTAGGTGGCTGATTATCTATCCATATCAAGGCGTTTCGGCGTGCTCTTCATCCTCTCGGCGGGGCTGGCCCTTGCGGGCTGTGCCAAGAAGGAGGAGCGGGTGCTCTTCAACGGGAAATATTACCCGACGAAGGAGAAGGCGGCGAACAAGTCTGACCGCAAGGAATTCGTGGTGACCGTGCGGCGCGCCAATCAGGGCGAACCCGGAGCGCGCGCGGCGGGAGAGCATGGCGGGCAACGCTACTGCCTCACCAATTACGGCACCTCCGAGATCGAGTGGATCGTGGGGCCCGAGGCGCCCGCCGGAACATTCGATGTATCGAAAGGCAGCATCGCGCTGCGGGGAACCTGCATCCTGTGGTGATTTCTCTCTTCATATCAAGGCTTTGGCCGGGCTGTTATTGCATAGCAGACCGCCGGTTGCCCATCTGCGCAGCAGATGGGCGCGCCGGTGTGGCGGGCCTTGGCAATAAAGGAGAGATCGCATGAAGACGCTTGTGAGCCTGATCGCCGTAGGGTGCCTCATTGCGGGGGCCGCCGCCGCGAGCGCGGGCGGGGACCTGAGCAAGGACAAGGAAATTAATGACGGCCTGCTGATCATGGCCGTGGCCGAGAAGATCCAGCGGGAATGCTCGTCTATCGGCGGGCGGCTGGGGCGCGCGCGCTCCTTCGCGAGCAAGCTCGAGGAGCAGGCGATGGCGCGCGGCTACACCAAGGCCGAGATCGACGCCTATGTGCGCGACGACTACGCGAAGTATCGGGTGCGCGAGAAGCGCAACGACTATTTTCAATCCAAGGGAGCCAGCGACGAGGATGCCGCGAGCCTGTGCGTGCTCGGCCGGGACGAGATCGCCCGGGGCAGTTCGATCGGCTATCTCCTGAGAGCAAAGTGAGTTGGTAAATGTCTGACCTGCGAAAAGTCGTGATCGACGGAAACGAGATCGAGGTTGAGGGGGCGATGACCCTCATTCAGGCCTGCGAGCAGGCGGGGATCGAGATTCCGCGCTTCTGCTATCACGAGCGGCTGTCGATCGCCGGCAACTGCCGGATGTGCCTCGTGGAAGTGGTGGGCGGCCCGCCCAAGCCCGCCGCCTCCTGCGCGATGCAGGTGAAGGACCTGCGCCCGGGGCCGGAAGGCCAGCCGCCAGTGGTGAAGACCAACTCGCCCATGGTGAAGAAGGCGCGCGAGGGGGTGATGGAGTTCCTGCTCATCAACCACCCGCTCGACTGCCCCATCTGCGACCAGGGCGGGGAGTGCGATTTGCAAGACCAGGCAGTGGCTTACGGGGTGGACTTCAGCCGCTATCGCGAGCCCAAGCGGGCGGTGGACGATCTCGACCTCGGCCCGCTGGTGGAGACGCACATGACGCGCTGCATCTCCTGCACGCGCTGTGTGCGATTCACCACCGAGGTGGCCGGGATCAACCAGATGGGCCAGACCGGCCGGGGCGAGGATGCCGAGATCACCGCCTATCTGGGCGAGACGCTCGATTCGAACCTGCAGGGCAACATCATCGACCTCTGCCCGGTGGGGGCGCTGGTGTCGAAGCCCTATGCCTTTACCGCGCGTCCGTGGGAGCTGACCAAGACCGAGACGATCGACGTAATGGACGCGCTCGGCTCCTCGATACGGGTGGATACGAAAGGCCGCGAGGTGATGCGCATCCTGCCGCGCAACCATGACGGGGTGAACGAGGAGTGGATCTCGGACAAGACCCGCTTCGTTTGGGACGGGCTGCGGCGGCAACGGCTCGACAGGCCCTATGTGCGCGAGAACGGCAAGCTGCGGCCTGCCACATGGCCGGAAGCGCTTGGCAAGGCGGCGCAGGCGATCAACGGCGCGAAGAGCCTGGCCGGGCTCGTGGGCGACCTTGTGCCGGTGGAGGCCGCGTTCGCCCTTCGGCAGCTCGTCGAGGGCAAGAGCGGCGCGGTGGAGTGCCGCACCGACGGGGCGCATCTGCCGGCCGGCAACCGCTCGGCCTATGTGGGCACGGCGGCGATCGAGGAGATCGACAGCGCGCGGGCCGTCTACCTGATCGGAACGAACCCCGCCGAGGAGGCGCCGGTGCTCAACGCGCGCATCCGCAAGGCGTGGCTCAAGGGGGCCGAGGTGGTGCATGTGGGCCAGCCCTGCGAGCTGACCTACGAGGCCCGGCAGATGGGCGCGGGCAACAAGTTTCTCGCGCGGATGCTGAGTGAGGCGGAGCCGCGCGAGGGAGCCATCGTGATCGTGGGGCAGGGGGCGCTGATGGGCGAGAACGGGCCCGCCGCGCTGTCTACCGCGATGCAACTCACCGAGAAGGTGGGCGGCAAGATGCTCGTCTTGCACACGGCCGCGGCGCGCGTGGGCGCGATGGATGCAGGCTGCACCTCGGAGGGCGGCGTTGCGGCGCTGCTCGAGGGGGCGGACGTGATCTATAACCTCGGCGCGGACGAGATCGAGATCCCCGCCGGGGCCTTCGTGATCTACCAGGGCAGCCACGGCGACCGGGGCGCGCATCGCGCCGACGTGATCCTGCCGGGCGCGGCCTATACGGAGGAGCAGGGGCTCTTCGTCAATACCGAGGGGCGGCCGCAACTGGCGCTTCGCGCGGGGCATGCGCCCGGCGAGGCGAAGGAGAACTGGGCGATCCTGCGCGCGCTTTCGGGCGAGATGGGCGCGGCGCTGCCCTATGACAGCCTCGCGCAGCTGCGCCAGAAGCTGGTGGCCGAGGCGCCGCACCTCGCGGCGATCGACACCGTGCCGGAGAACAGCTGGGAGCCCGTGCCCGAGGTCAGGCTCGGCGCGGGGCAGTTGCAGGCGGCGGTGGCGGATTTCTACCTCACCAACCCGATTGCGCGGGCCTCGAGCCTGATGGCCGAGCTTTCGGCCAATGCGAAGGCGCGGCGCGAACAGGCGGTGGCCGCCGAGTGATGCGCTTTCCGGTGGTGATATCGCCGCTGGCACTGGGGCTGGCGGGCGGGGTCGCGGCCTGCGACGCGCCGGGCCCCGACCCGGAGCAGGTGGCCCGCTTCAACCCCGATTACCGGGGCATCGAGACGCATCTGCTCGATGGCGACCTTGTCAATTTCCAGGTGGAAATGCAGGGCGCGCGGGAGATCGAGGACGTGGAGCGCTACGCCGAATGCGCCGCCGCGCAATATGCGCTGATCCGGGGCTTCGGATTCGCGCGTCACGTTCGCACGAATGTTGTGGAAGAGGGTGGCATCTGGCGCGGGGATGCGGTTTATACGATCTCGCCCGCGCTGCCCGACGGCATCAAGAAGATAGATGCCGAAGTGGTCGCCGCCGATTGCGCGGAAAACGGAATACCGATGGTATGAGGAACTGATGGCCGAATTCTTTACAACCCCGCTCGGGACACTGGTGATCATCCTCGCGCAATGCCTCGCGGTGGTGGGCTTCGTGATGATCTCGCTGCTCTTCCTCGTCTATGGCGACCGCAAGATCTGGGCGGCGGTGCAGATGCGCAGGGGCCCGAACGTGGTGGGCACCTTCGGGCTGCTGCAGACCGTGGCCGACGCGCTGAAATACGTGGTGAAAGAGGTGGTCGTGCCGGCCGGGGCCGACAAGACGGTGTTCATGATGGCGCCCATGGCGTCCTTCGTGCTTGCCGTGCTCGCTTGGGCCGTGATCCCGATGAACGAGGGCTGGGTGCTCTCGGATATCAACGTGGCGATCCTCTTCGTCTTCGCCGTCTCGTCGCTCGAGGTGTATGGCGTGATCATGGGGGGCTGGGCCTCGAACTCGAAATACCCGTTCCTCGGCTCGCTGCGCTCCGCCGCGCAGATGATCTCCTACGAGGTGTCGATCGGGCTCATCATCATCGGCGTGATCATCTCGACGGGCTCGATGAATTTCGGCGCCATCGTGAGCGCGCAGGACACCGCCTACGGCTTCTTCGGCTGGTACTGGCTGCCGCATCTGCCGATGGTGTTCCTGTTCTTCATCTCTGCGCTGGCCGAGACGAACCGCCCGCCCTTCGACCTGCCGGAGGCCGAATCGGAGCTGGTGGCGGGCTACCAGGTGGAATATTCCTCGACGCCCTTCCTGCTCTTCATGGCGGGCGAGTATATCGCCATCTTCCTGATGTGCGCGCTCACCTCGCTGCTGTTCTTCGGCGGCTGGCTCTCGCCCATTCCGGGCCTGCCGGATGGCGTGTTCTGGATGATCGCGAAGATGGCGTTCTTCTTCTTCCTCTTCGCGATGGTGAAGGCGATCACGCCGCGCTATCGCTACGACCAGCTGATGCGGATCGGCTGGAAAGTGTTCCTGCCGCTCTCGCTGGGCTGGGTCGTGGTGGTGTCTTTCCTCGCGAAATTCGAAGTGCTGGGCGGCTTCTGGGCCCGCTGGGCGATGGGAGGCTGAGCCGCGCATGGGGATTGATCTCGAACTTTTCGAGCGCCTTGCAGAGCTCTCCTGCCGGTTCCGGCCGGCGGGGCGCACGCTCATGCTCGGGCGCCAGAAGTTCAGATACAAGCCCCGCAAGGCCTGGCGTTTCGAGAAGATCCTCGCCGCGCATCGCCCCGAACTGACGCTGGAGCCGCTCCTGCAGGAGGATGGCTATGCCGAGGCGGCGATGCGGGGGCTGGGCCTGGGTGAGATCGAGACGATGGACTTCTCCGATTACGAGGGCGCGGGGATCATCCACGATCTCAACGACCCGGTGCCCGAGGCGCTGCATGGGCAGTTCGACTTCATCTTCGACGGGGGCACGCTGGAGCATGTCTTCAACGTGCCGCAGGCGCTCGAGAACGTGTTCAACATGCTCACTGTCGGCGGGCGCTTCGTGTCGGCCAACGGGTTCAACGACTGGACGTTTCACGGCATCTACCAGTTCAGCCCCGAGCTTGTCTGGACCTTCTGGAAGCGCAACACGGGCTGCAAGGTGCTGGATTGCCGGGGGCTGCAGAAGCGCCGCAACGGCGGCAAGCTGCAGGTGCCCTTCGAAGACCCGGCCGAGATCGGGCACCGGCTGCGGGGGGATATCCCGCCGGGCCGGATGTATCTCTACTACGAGGTGGAGCGCACGCCCGATGCCGCGCTGCGCAACAAGGTGCTGCAAAGCGATTACGAAACCCGGTGGCACGGCTACGGCAAGGCCGGCGAGACCCGGCTCGACATGGCAAGGAGCTAAGAGAGATGACGCAGATCGACTACGGACGCGCCGCAAGCTACTTCCTGCTGAAGGATTTCGTGAAGGGCTTCGCGCTGGGGTTCAAGTATTTCTTCGCGCCGAAGGCCACGGTGAACTATCCGCACGAGAAGGGCCCGCTCTCGCCCCGCTTCCGTGGTGAGCACGCGCTGAGGCGCTACCCCAATGGCGAGGAGCGCTGCATTGCCTGCAAGCTCTGCGAGGCGATCTGCCCGGCGCAGGCCATCACCATCGACGCCGAGCCTCGCGACGACGGCTCGCGCCGCACCACGCGCTACGACATCGACATGACGAAATGCATCTATTGCGGCTTCTGCCAAGAGGCCTGCCCGGTGGATGCGATCGTGGAAGGCCCCAACTTCGAATTCGCCACCGAAACCCGCGAGGAGCTGTTCTACGACAAGGCCAAGCTGCTGGAGAACGGCGACCGCTGGGAAGCCGAGATCGCCCGCAACCTCGAGATGGACGCGCCCTACAGATGACCGACCCGAAAAACCCCTTCGAGGCCATGATGGCCCAGGCGCAGGAGATGGCGAAGGCCTTCAACCCGGCGCTGGAGAGCTTCTCGCCCAAGGGGTTCGAACAGCTCTGGCCGACCATGCCGAAGGAATTCATGGAAATGTCCTTCGGCAAGGGGTTGAACAAGGAAGGTCTCGATGCCAAGACGCGCCTGCTGCTGACATTGGCGGGGCTGACCATGCTGGGCGCGCAGAGCGACACGCAGATCCGGATGACCGTGCGCCACGCGCTCGAGGCGGGTGCCACGAAGGACGAGATCGCCGAGACGATCGCCCAGATGTCGATGTTCGCCGGCATCCCGTCGATGAACCGCGCGATGGATTTCGCCCGCGAGGTCTTCGACGAGGGCAAGGAAGGGGACAAGGACCGATGACCATAGCCGCGCTGTCTTTCTATCTCTTTGCCATTTCAACGCTGGTGGGCGGGCTCTTTACCGTGGTCAGCCGCAACCCGGTGCATTCGGTCTTGTGGCTCATCCTCGCCTTCATCTCCTCGGCCGGGCTCTTCGTGCTGCTGGGCGCGGAGTTCGTGGCGATGCTGCTCATCATCGTCTACGTGGGCGCGGTGGCGGTGCTCTTTCTTTTCGTGGTGATGATGCTCGACGTGGATTTCGCCGCGTTGAAGGCGGAGATGGCGAAATACATGCCGCTCGCGCTGCTGATCGGGGTGATCCTGCTCATGCAGTTCGGCATCGCCTTCGGCAACTGGGAAAGCTCGCAGGGCGCAGAGGCCGCGCGCGGGGCGCTGACGCCCGAGGGGGTGGAGAACACCGCCGCGCTGGGGCTGCTGCTTTATGATCGCTATTTCCTTCTGTTCCAGCTTTCGGGGCTGATCCTGCTGGTGGCGATGATCGGGGCCATCGTGCTGACGCTCCGCCACCGGGCGGATGTGAAGCGGCAGGACGTGCTGGCGCAGATGTATCGCGACCCGAAGAAGGCGATGGAGCTGCGCGACGTGAAGCCGGGGCAGGGGCTTTGAGCCTTGCCGCGCGCATATCGCTCGGCCTTGGCCTGTCGCTTGCCACGGGGGCCGCGCAGGCGCTCACGCCGCTGCCGCCCTGCGACGGCGAGGAGGGCGGCATGATGGTTTACGGCGCGGAATACATGGGCAATGCCGCGAGCGGCATGGCGCTCGAGATGTATGTGAACAAGACCACGGCAGAAGGCAGCATCGCCGCCGCGCCCGGGCCCATTCCGCAGCTCGACAACTTCAAC
Organism: Roseovarius sp.; assembly: GCA_040222155.1. Taxonomy (GTDB): domain Bacteria; phylum Pseudomonadota; class Alphaproteobacteria; order Rhodobacterales; family Rhodobacteraceae; genus Roseovarius. The sequence goes on along the minus strand of JAVKDQ010000134.1, from coordinate 3,744 downwards.
GGCGTGCGGATCACCGAGTGCCGCTCGGGGCAGTTTCTCGCGATCCACGGGGTGGCCCCGGACGAGGCGCAGCTTGGCCTCTCGGCCACCGAGTTCCTGCGGCCCTCGCTCAAGGCAGGCAGGCGCGTGGCGATGGCCGACCTGCGCAAGGCCGCGAAGGCGCTTTATGGCGATGACACATATGTGCGCATGATGATGCTGCGCGAGACGGAAGAAACCTGCGCCTGCCGGGAGCTCTACCCCGGCGCGTGGCAGAACTGAGTGACCCGCGCCCGGCCCGACCCGTGGCGCGACGAGAAAAGACCAGAACACGGGGCAACCCGGAGGGACGACATGATAGGCATCGAACATTACCTGACAGTGGCGGCGGCCTTGTTCGTCATCGGCATCTTCGGGCTCTTCCTCAACCGCAAGAACGTGATCATCCTGCTCATGTCGATCGAGCTGATGCTGCTTTCGGTCAACATCAACCTCGTCGCCTTCTCCTCCTTCCTCGGTGACATGGTGGGGCAGGTCTTCACCCTCTTCGTGCTCACCGTCGCCGCTGCCGAGGCCGCCATCGGCCTTGCGATCCTCGTCTGCTTCTTCCGCAACCGCGGCACCATCGCGGTGGAAGACGTCAACGTGATGAAAGGCTGAGACAGATGGAAACGATCATCCTCTTCGCCCCGCTCGTGGGAGCCATCATCGCGGGCTTCGGCTGGCGCATCATCGGCGATACGGCGGCGCAATGGGTTACCACGGGGCTGCTCTTTCTGGCCTGTGCACTGAGCTGGGTCGTCTTTCTCGGCCATGACGGCGAGACGCATTACATCCACGTGCTCGACTGGGTGCAATCGGGCACGCTCGACACCGCATGGGCCATAAGGCTCGACCGGCTCACCGCGATCATGCTGATCGTGGTCACCTCGGTATCGGCGCTCGTGCACCTCTATTCGATGGGCTACATGGCCCATGACGAAAATTTCGACGACGAGAAGGAAAGCTACCGCCCGCGTTTCTTTGCCTATCTCTCGTTCTTCACCTTCGCCATGCTGATGCTGGTCACCGCCGACAACCTCGCGCAGATGTTCTTCGGCTGGGAGGGCGTGGGCCTCGCCTCCTACCTGCTCATCGGCTTCTACTTCCGCAAGCCCTCGGCCAATGCGGCCGCGATCAAGGCCTTCGTGGTGAACCGGGTGGGGGATTTCGGCTTCGCGCTCGGCATCTTCGCGCTCTTCTACCTGACCGACTCGATCAAGTTCGACGATGTCTTCGCCGCCGCGCCCGAGCTTGCGGAGACGCAGCTCACCTTCCTCTGGACGGAGTGGAACGCCGCGAACCTCATCGCGTTCCTGCTCTTCATCGGCGCGATGGGCAAATCGGCGCAGTTCATCCTGCACACGTGGCTGCCCGACGCGATGGAAGGCCCGACCCCGGTTTCGGCGCTCATCCACGCGGCCACGATGGTGACGGCGGGGGTGTTCCTCGTTTGCCGCATGTCGCCTGTCTTCGAGTTCGCGCCCGAGGCCAAGATGATCGTGCTCTATATCGGTGCCATCACCGCCTTCTTCGCGGCCACGGTGGGGCTCGTGCAGAACGACATCAAGCGCGTGATCGCCTATTCGACCTGCTCGCAGCTGGGCTACATGTTCGTGGCCGCCGGCGTGGGCGTCTACTCGGTGGCGATGTTCCACCTCTTCACCCACGCCTTCTTCAAGGCGATGCTCTTCCTCGGGGCCGGTTCCGTGATCCACGGGATGCATCACGAGCAGGACATGCGCAACTATGGCGGGCTGCGGAAGAAGATGCCCTATACGTTCTGGGCGATGATGATCGGCACGCTGGCGATCACGGGCGTGGGCATTCCGCTCACCACGATCGGCTTCGCCGGGTTCCTCTCGAAGGACGCGGTGATCGAGAGCGCCTATGCGGGCACGCAAGGGGGCTTCGCCTTCTGGGCGCTGGTGGTGGCCGCGCTCTTCACCAGCTTCTACTCGTGGCGGCTGATGTTCATGACCTTCTTCGGCGAGCCGCGGGGCGACAAGCACACCCACGAGCACGCCCATGAAAGCCCGATGGTTATGCTGGCGCCACTGGGCGTGCTGGCGCTCGGCGCGGTCTTCTCGGGCATGATCTGGTATAACAGCTTCTTCGGGCATACCGACACGGTGGCGAAGTTCTTCGGGGTGCCCTATGCCGAGGCCGGCGCGCATAGCGAGGAAGGCCACGGCGAGGCGAAGGCCGAGGAGGGCCACGGCGAGGAGCAGGCCGCCAAGGCCGAGAGCCACGGCGAGGAGAAAGCCGGCGCGGGCGAGTATCACTACGTCTTCACCGGCAAGCCGGGCGAGGGGGCGATCTACACGGGCGCCGATAACCATGTGCTCGACGAGGCGCACAAGGTGCCGAAATGGGTGAAGGTGAGCCCCTTCATCGCCATGGTCCTCGGCTTCGTGGTGGCCTTCTGGTTCTACATCCTCAACCCGGCCATGCCCAAGGCGCTCGCCGAGAACCAGCGGCCGCTCTACCTCTTCCTGCTCAACAAGTGGTATGTGGACGAGATCTACGACTTCCTGATCTTGAACCCGATCAAATGGCTTGGCCAGTTCCTGTGGAAGGGCGGCGACGGGCGCGTGATCGACGGGACGATCAACGGCGTGGCGATGGGGATCATCCCCTATTTCACCCGGCTCGCGGGCCGGGCGCAATCTGGCTACATCTTCACCTATGCCTTCGCCATGGTGCTGGGCATTGCCATTCTCGTGACGTGGGTGAGCTTCACCGGGGGAGCTGAATAATGGATAACCTGCTTTCCATCACCACGTTCATCCCGGCCATCGCGGCGGCGATCCTCGCGATCTTCCTGCGCGGGGAAGACGAGACGGCGCAGCGCAACGCGAAGTGGGTGGCGCTGATTGCCACCTCGCTCACCTTCTTCGTGTCTATCTTCATCCTCGTGGGCTTCGACCCGAACGACACGGGCTTCCAGTTCGTGGAAGAGCGCGAATGGCTGTTGGGCCTTCAATACAAGATGGGCGTGGATGGCATCTCGGTGCTCTTCGTGATGCTCACCACCTTCATCATGCCGCTCACCATCGCCGCATCGTGGAACGTGACGCACCGGGTGAAGGAATACATGATCGCCTTCCTCGTGCTCGAGACGCTCATGCTGGGCGTGTTCATGGCGCTCGATCTGGTGCTCTTCTACCTCTTCTTCGAGGCGGGGCTCATCCCGATGTTCCTCATCATCGGCCTCTGGGGCGGCAAGGAGCGCATCTACGCCTCCTTCAAGTTCTTCCTCTACACCTTCCTCGGCTCGGTGCTGATGCTGGTGGCGATGTTCTCGGATGCGGGGACGACCGATATCGAGGCGCTGTTGGCGCATGAGTTCGCCTTCGAGAGCTTCACGCTGCTGGGCATCCATATCGTGGGCGGTGCGCAGACGCTGATGTTCATCGCCTTCTTCGCCTCCTTCGCGGTGAAGGTGCCGATGTGGCCGGTTCATACCTGGCTGCCGGATGCCCATGTCGAGGCGCCGACGGCAGGCTCGGTGATCCTGGCTGGCGTGCTGCTGAAGATGGGCGGCTACGGCTTCCTGCGCTTTTCCATCGGCATGTTGCCGGTCGCGTCCGACTTCTTCGCGCCTTTCGTCTTCGCCCTGAGCGCCGTCGCGGTGATTTATACGTCGTTGGTGGCCTTGGCTCAGGTCGATATGAAGAAGCTGATCGCCTATTCGTCGGTGGCGCATATGGGCTTCGTGACCGT
>JAVKDQ010000133.1:0-10267 GCA_040222155.1 Roseovarius sp. | reverse complement strand
GCCTCAAGAGCTCCGCCATGGCGCTGCTCTACCCGGAGGCACAGGTGATCGGCATCGACGTCACCCATGCCTTCCGCAAGCTGCCCAAGCTCTTGAGGCCCAGCCCGCAGCCCAGATCGACGATGAGCCGGGGGGCGGGCGCGAGGGCCTCGATGCGTTTGGTGAGTTGGGCGGGGCTCTTCAGGAAGTGGTTTTCGGCCCAGGGGGTGCGCTCTTTCAGCAAGGGGGCGATGCGGGTTTCGGGGTCTGGCATGAAATTCCGTCTGGGAGATGAAATGGGCGTTGCAAGGAAATGTGACCGGAGCCTAGGCGAGCCCCGCGCAAAAGAAAACAACGGGGTTGCCCGATGCGGGCGCGCGCGGGTTTGCGGCTTGCGCCTGCCTGCGCGCCAAGGCATGCTCAGGCCACGCAGGTTGAAACTGGGGGTTTGCACCCCAAGTTAACAATTCGAAACGGAGACGGACGAGGCTGCCGCCAAGCCGGGGCCGGGCCGTCTTGCCAAGAACAGGACAAGAGCATGCAAGACCCCCTCAACCATTCCTATCCAGTGCTGCCGCTGCGCGACAACGTGGTGTTCCCCCACATGATCGTGCCGCTCTTCGTGGGCCGCGAGAAATCGGTGCGCGCGCTGGAAGAGGTGATGCAGGATGACAAGCAGATCCTGCTTTCGAGCCAGATCGACCCGGGCGATGACGACCCGGTGACCGATGGCATTTACCGCGTGGGCGTGCTGGCCAACGTGCTGCAGCTTCTGAAGCTGCCCGACGGCACGGTGAAGGTGCTGGTGGAGGGCGTCTCGCGGGTGCGTATCGTCGACTACCTGCAGAACGACGCCTTCTTCGAGGCGCGCGCCGAGTATCTGCCCGAGATGCCGGGCGACGCGGCGACCATCGCGGCGCTTCTGCGCACCGTCACCGACGAATTCGCGCGCTACTCGAAGGTGAAGAAGAACATCCCCGAAGAGGCGCTCTCGGCCGTGGCCGAGACGGAGGAGCCGGGCAAGCTGGCCGACCTTGTGGCGGGCCATCTGGGTATCGAGGTGGGCCAGAAGCAGGAGCTTCTGGAGACGCTCTCGATCAGCGAGCGGCTGGAGAAGGTCTATGGCCTGATGCAGGGCGAGATGAGCGTTCTGCAGGTCGAGAAGAAGATCAAGACCCGCGTGAAGAGCCAGATGGAGCGCACCCAGCGCGAGTATTACCTGAATGAGCAGATGAAGGCCATTCAGAAGGAGCTGGGCGACGGCGAGGACGGCGAAGGCGAGATTGCCGAGCTGGAAGAGAAGATCGCCGAGACGAAGCTTTCGAAGGAAGCCAAGGAGAAGGCGGAAGCCGAGCTCAAGAAGCTCAAGAACATGAGCCCGATGAGCGCCGAGGCCACGGTGGTGCGCAACTATCTCGACTGGATGCTCTCCATTCCGTGGGGCGTGAAATCCCGCGTGAAGAAGGACTTGAGCCGCGCGCAGGACATTCTCGACACCGATCACTATGGGCTCGAGAAGGTCAAGGAGCGGATCGTCGAGTATCTCGCGGTGCAGCAGCGCTCGAAGAAGCTCAAGGGGCCGATCATGTGCCTCGTGGGCCCTCCCGGCGTGGGCAAGACCTCGCTCGGCAAATCGGTTGCGCGGGCCACGGGGCGCGAGTTCATCCGCATCTCGCTGGGCGGCGTGCGTGACGAGAGCGAGATCCGCGGGCACAGGCGCACCTATATCGGCTCGATGCCCGGCAAGATCATCCAGGCGCTGAAGAAGGCCAAGACGACGAACCCGCTGATCCTGCTCGACGAGATCGACAAGATGGGGCAGGACTTCCGCGGCGACCCGGCCTCGGCCATGCTCGAGGTGCTCGACCCGGAGCAGAACAGCACGTTTGTCGACCATTACCTCGAGGTGGAATATGACCTCTCGAACGTGATGTTCCTGACTACGGCCAACAGCTACAACATGCCCGAGCCGCTGCGCGACCGGATGGAGATCATCCCGCTCGCGGGCTACACCGAGGACGAGAAGCGCGAGATCGCGAAGCAGCACCTCATTCCCAAGCAGGTCAAGAACCACGGCCTGCGCAAGAAGGAGTTCGAGCTGACCGACGAGGCGCTCATCGACATCGTGCGGCTCTACACCCGCGAGGCGGGCGTGCGGAACCTTGAGCGCGAGATCGCCAAGGTGGCGCGGAAGGCGGTGACGAAGATCATCAAGAAGGAGGCCGAGACGATCACCGTGACGCGGGAGAATCTCCCGGATTTCCTCGGGGTGAAGAAGTTCAAGTTCGGCCTTGCCGAGGAGCGCGACCAGGTGGGTGTTGTCACCGGGCTGGCCTATACCTCGGTGGGTGGCGAGCTTCTGAACATCGAGGCGCTGCGCCTGCCGGGCAAGGGCCGGATGAAGACCACCGGCAAGCTGGGCGACGTGATGAAGGAGTCGATCGACGCGGCCAATTCCTACGTGCGCTCGATCGCGCCGGAGATCGGCATCAAGCCGCCGCGCTTCGAGAAATGGGATATTCACGTGCACGTGCCGGAAGGGGCGACGCCTAAGGACGGCCCCTCGGCGGGGCTTGCGATGGTGACCTCGATCGTCTCGGTGCTCACCGGAATCCCGGTGCGCAAGGATATCGCCATGACGGGCGAGGTCACGCTGCGCGGCAACGCGCTGCCGATTGGCGGGCTGAAGGAGAAACTGCTCGCGGCTCTGCGGGGCGGCATCACCACGGTGCTCATTCCGCGCGAGAACGAGAAAGACCTCGCCGAGATCCCCGACAACGTGAAGGAGGGGCTGAAGATCGTGCCCGTCGATCACGTGCGCGACGTGCTGAAGCTGGCGCTGGTCGGAACGCCGGAACCGGTGGAATGGGACGAGTCGGCCGAGGAAGCGGCGGCGCAGGAAGCGGCGCTGGCCTCCGAAGGCAAGGGCTCGGGTGCGGTCGCACATTAGGGCCGCGCCGCAAGACTCTGACGGAAAAAGGAAAAGAGCGCCGCGAGGCGCTCTTTTTCATTGCGGTGGGCCTGGCGTGGTGCGGGCTCTACGCACAAAACAACTTAGTGCCCCCAAGACAACAGCTTTGGGGGCTTCTGCAGGAAAAAGCTGAGCCGGGGCCGAAACGGCCCGTTGGCCCATGCGCTCCGGGTGTTACCGGCTCAGAACGCGCCGGCGGCGGCCAGAATGATCGTGATGGCCGACAGGGCGGCGAAGATCATCAGCACATTGTCGGAGGTGGCGGCGGTATCGGCGGCGATCACCTGAGGATCCATCAACGGTTCGGTGAGGCCGGTTGCGTAGGCGGCGCCACAGGCGATGACCGTGACGGCGGCAGCTGTCAGAATGAGTTTCACGATGCTTCCCCAATAACTACATCTAGTCTTATTTAAGGAGGTCGAACACCACAGGTCAACTCGCTGGTGGATCGGCGCGCGTGAAACCGGTAGGGTGTTTGCATAAATGAAACAATAGGGGCTTTCCATGTCATCTCGTGCAACAGGGTCGAGCAAATCCAAGACCGGCAGCAAGACGAAACCCGCCGGATCCCGCGCCAAGCCGGCGCGCGCGGCGGCCAAGGCCGTTGCCGCGCCCACGGCCGCGCCGGAGCCGGGCGTGGTGACCGAGACCAAGGCGGTGGTGAACGGCGCGGAGCTGAAGAAGAAGGAGCTGCTCGATGCAGTGATCGAGCGCTCTGGGGTGCGCAAGAAATTCGCCAAGCCCGTGGTGGAGGCGATGATCGACATTCTGGGCGAAGCGATTGCCGAGGGCCGCGAGATCAACCTGCAGCCGTTCGGCAAGATCAAGCATCAGCGCATGGTCGACAGCAGCAATGCGCGGGTGATGGTGACCAAGATCCGCCAGAGCAAATCGGCCGCGCCGGCGCTCGACCCGGGTGATCGCGCGGATCTGGAGGAGGGCGAAGATTCTTCGAAAGAGAGTGTTGCAGACCCCGCGGAGTAGCGCTAAAAGCCGCGCTGACGGGTGATTAGCTCAGTGGTAGAGCGCTTCGTTCACATCGAAGATGTCAGGAGTTCGAATCTCTTATCACCCACCATTCCCTCCTATTTGCTGACATGAGGCCCGCATGGCGCGCCGCTTGCCGGAACTCTGGATATTGCGCCACGGCGAAACCCTGTGGAATGCCGAGGGCCGCCTGCAGGGCCATCTCGACAGCGCTCTGACCGAGCGCGGCGTGGCGCAGGCGCGGGCGCAGGGCGAGATCCTTGCTCGGGCGGGATTGCCCGCGGATGTGCGCGTGCTCTCGAGCCCCTCGCCGCGGGCGTGGCGCACCGCCGAGATCGCGGTGGGCGGGCTTGGGCTCGAGATCCTGCCCGAACCGAGGCTCATGGAGATTGGCCTTGGCGCGTGGCAGGGACGGCTGACCGAGGAGCTTTATCGCGAGTTGCCCCCCGAGGCGGCGCAAGACCCGCATTTCTGGAAATTCGGGGCCCCCGGCGGCGAGCGGCTGGAGGCGATGCTGGCGCGTGTCGATGCGGTGCTGGCCGGGCTCGACGGCCCGGCCGTGCTGGTGACGCATGGGCTCACCAGCCGCCTCCTGCGCTGCCGCGCGCGCGGCCTCGCGCCGGAGCGGCTCTCGAGCCTGCCGGGCGGGCAGGGGGTGGTGCATCATCTGAAATCGGGGCGGGCGGCCGTGCTGGGAGCCCCGGCCTGACGGAGCGCCGCGCCGGCCGTTTGACGCTTGCAAGCGCCCACGCCTCTTTGTAAGAGATCCGCCACGGGGTCGTTAGCTCAGTTGGTAGAGCGCTTCGTTTACACCGAAGATGTCGGGAGTTCGAGTCTCTCACGACCCACCATCCTATCCCTTTGAAACTTAACGAAACCCTTGCAGGATGGGGCGTGTGGTCGTTTCATGGTCGCAACTCTGGATGCAAACAGGGGCGATCAAGGCGGGCAAGGTGAGGCAACTCATCAACCGGAAGGGCCCGCTCACACCCGGCCGGTGGTTTCGAAGACCCTGAGGGGTGACGTCGGCAAGATGGAGTTGCGCAGGCCATTGGGGGGCGCCAACCGACAGGCGCTCAGGCCATTTCCGGGCTCAGGAGCAGAGCTTCAACGCGAGATCTCAATTGCCGAGCACAAGGTGGGGCAGGGCGCCGATTTGGAGAAATGGTCCTTCGCCGGATCATTCTGCGGCTTCCGCGATCCTGGCCTTGAGCAGGGCGATGACCCATGCCCGGGCAAGGTTGCCATTTGACGCTGAGAGACGCCGGTGTTCGATGGTCGGGTCTTGCCTCTCGTCGTCCGGGCCGACCTCCGACAGCGTGACCTCCCACAGGCCGCCGATTGCCTGCGCGATGCGGTGGATGCTCCACCTTTTCGCAATCGCCTCATGCAGCGCCTTGGCCGCGCCCAACCCTCGAATGTCGTCAGGGTCGCATGCCCACTGCGCGAGCAGGATGTAGGACAGCCCGTGTTCCGATGTGCCCAGCGCCGCGTAGATCTGCTCGGCATCAGGTGTCTTTCCCGCGTCCAAATGCGAGAGCAGGGCCTTGAGGGCTTGGGTGGTGTTCGTCATCGCGGGGCCTCCTGTGAGGCAAGGGCAGCGCGGAATTTCCATCAGTCGTCTGCAAAAAAAATCGGGTCTGCGCCGGGTTTCAAAGGTTGGTGGCGCCATTCAATGCTTCGGAATTAGTTGCAGATTTATGTTTTGATGGCAAATGAAATTCACTCTGTTCTCGTTTTTCCAATGGGAAATTCTAATTTTTGTCGTGCACGAGTGTTGCGCGGGTGTTTGTCATGTATTGAATTCAGACTTTTCGTTTATTGAATATACGAATTGAAACACGTGCAGCTTGAACCGGGCGGATGGGTGTCTTCTCGGCGCGATGGGCTGGCCGGGATGGGCGGATCAGCGGCGCGAGACTCCGTTGCGCGGGGGCGCGGAAAACGCTCTTTTTTCGAACACCAAAGGCTCTGCCACCGGGCGCTTTGGTGACGCCGAAGGTGCCGGGAGGTCGCATCTCCCGGGACGTGCCGCTGGCTTTCCCTGCGGGGTTACCCTTCTCTTTCCGGCGCATTACCACGCCTTTTTGGAGTTGAATGCGATAGCTGACATTCAACCTCTGGTGCTTCCCGCCGGAGGGCGTATAGTGCCCCGGATACAGAGCATTTCGTACCGTGCTTTCGAAGAAACCGGATTTTCGCAGACGAGGACGAGATGACCGTGACACCTGTCTTTCAGCTGGCCTATACGAGCGCGGCGACCTCGGATGTGACCGGGAACCAGTTGCGCGACATCCTCGAGACCTCGCAGCGCAACAATGTCCGCGACGGGATCACCGGCGTGCTGATGTACAATAACGGCCTCTTCTTCCAGATCCTCGAGGGCGATCAATCGGCCGTCGAGGGCTGTCTCGACCGGATTCGCGCGGATGTGCGCCACAGCGCGATCGCGCTGGCCTTCACCGGGCATGTGGAACACCGGGTCTTCGCGCGGTGGGAGATGGGCTTTGCGGGGCCGTTTCCGGTGAAGGGCGGGCCCGTGGGGTGGTTCCTGTCGTTCGAGGAGCTCGAGGCCTGCGAGGCGGCGCAGGGGGAGGGCCATCGCGCGGCGCCGCTCCTCGCGCTCCATGTCTACCGGCAGCTCGCCCGCAGGCCCCATGGCGCGTTCGGCTGACACGGCGCCCTTGCGGGGCGGATACTTTTTTGTGGCCATGCCCGACCGCACTGGATAACTTCCTTTCCAGTCCGGCGGATCGCGGGGGTGGGACGTGGCTGAGACGCATTCGAAACTCTTTTCGATGGGCCCCTCCGGCGCGTGTCGGAAGGCCGCCTGCGCGTGACGTGCGGCCCCGAGAAGGCCTCTTGCGGCGCACGGCTGATCGAGGCGATCTGCGCGCGCGGGGCGCTCTCGGAGATCACCGAAGGCGAGCTTTCACTGCTCCGTGACTGGTATGAGACTTGCCGCGACGAGAGCTTGCGCGCCGAACTTCTCCGCCTTCTCGGCGCTCTCGGGAAGCGTTGACCGGATCGGGCGGAAAGAAAGCCGAGGATTCGCGTTTCCCATGCTTGACGGGGCGGGATTGCGCGCATAAGAAGCGCATCACGCTTGGGAAAACCATGCGGGCAGCGAGCGGTTGTAGCTCAGTTGGTTAGAGTACCGGCCTGTCACGCCGGGGGTCGCGGGTTCGAGCCCCGTCAACCGCGCCACCGCTGCCTTCGATGGACGATCCCACGCCCTGCGCGGTTGTAGCTCAGTTGGTTAGAGTACCGGCCTGTCACGCCGGGGGTCGCGGGTTCGAGCCCCGTCAACCGCGCCACTCATCTCCCGAAAATACATGAAGACCGGCGAGCAAGTGCCCGATTTCTTTGAATAAGAAATCGAGACGGAAAGTTGCTTAACTTTCCGGCGCCCGGTGGCGGCGATGCGCGGCATATCAGGTGCAGAAGAAGCCCTTGAGCGCGTGCGCCGTGGCGTCTGGCGCCGTATCGGGGAAGAAATGCCCGCCCGGGATGGCTGTGACCTCCATCTCGGTGCATTTTTCGGCCCAGGCCTCGCGCATGTCATAGGCCCTGGCCATCGCTCCGTCGGCGCCGTAGAGCACCAGCGTGGGGCAGGCGATGCGCGTGCCGAGATCGGCGGCGTCGTCTTGGAAATCCTGCGCGAGCGCTGCGCGGTAATCGTTGCACATGCCGCGGATCACCTCGGGGTCGCGCCAGGCCGCGCGATAAGCGGCGAGCTGGCCTTCGTCGAAATCCTCGAGCGTCGCGCCGCCCCAGCCGAGCAGGCAGGCCTCGAAGAACGCATCCGGGTCATGGCCGATCATCCGCTCGGGGAAGGGCTCGGGCTGGGCGAGGAAAAACCAGTGATAATAGGCCTTTGCCACGTCGCATTGAAGCGGTTCGAGCAGGGTGTGGGTGGGCACGATATCCATCACGCAGAGCCGCTCGACCGCCTCGGGGGCATCGAGGGCGAGCCTGTGCGCGGTGCGACCGCCGCGGTCGTGGCCCGCGACGGCGAAGCGGGTGTGGCCGAGCCCGCGCATCAGCCCCAGCATATCGGCGGCCATGTGGCGGAAGCTCATCCGGGGCACTTCGGCGGGTTTGCCGCTCGTGCCATAGCCGCGCAGATCCGGGCAGATCACGCGGTGGGTTTCGGCGAGCGCGGGCGCGATGCGCGCCCACATGGCGCGGGTCTGCGGAAAACCGTGGAGCAGCAGGAGCGGCGGGCCGTCGCCGCCGATGGCGTAGCCGATCTCCACGCCTTCGGGGCGCGCCGTGGCCTCGCTGAACCCCGGGATCGTCACCGCGTCAGCCTTCCGCGAGCCTGTCGAGCACCCGCGCCCAGGAGCGCATGCCCTTGTGGAAGCTCTCGACGTTATACTTCTCGTTGGGCGAATGGATCGCGTCATCTTCCTGCGCGAAGCCGATCAGCATCGAATCGAGCTTGAGGATGTCGGTGAAGAAGCGCGTGACCGGGATCGAGCCGCCCATGCCAGAAAATACCGCCTCGCGGCCCCATTCATCGGAGAGCGCCTGGCGGGCCTTCTCGAATTCGGGGCGGTCGATGTTCATGACCGAGGCGGGCGAGCCGTCGAGGTTGTTGTCCCATGTGATGCGGGCATCGGGGGGCAAGCGGTCTTCCACATGCTTGCGGATCTTCTGGCGCAGGGCATCGGGGTCCACCTCGCCCACGAGCCGGCAGGTGAGCTTGCAATGCGCCTCGGCCGGGATCACGGTTTTCGTGCCCGCGCCCTGGTAGCCGCCCCAGAGCCCGTTGATCTCGAGCGTGGGCCGGGCCCATTGCTGGACGAGCGCCGAGTAGCCCTCTTCGCCATGTGCCCGGGTGAAACCCACGGAGCCCAGATATTCGGCCTCGTCGAAGCCGCATTGCTCCCATTGGCGCAGAAGCTCCTCGGGCACCTCCTCGACGCCCTCGTAGAAGCCTTCCACGGCCACGCGGCCCTGATCGTCGTGGAAGGAGGCGATGATGCGGGAGATTTCCTTGAGCGGGTTCAGCGCCGGGCCGCCGTAATGGCCGGAATGCAGGTCGATCCTCGGCCCGTGGAGGGTGAACTCGTCCTTCAGCATGCCGCGCAGCTGCGAGGCGATGGAGGGCACGCCCGGCGCGACCATCGAGGTGTCGCAGACCAGCGCGATATCGGCGGAGAGCTCCTCGGCATTGGCCTCGAGGAAGGGAATGAGCGAGGGCGAGCCGCTTTCTTCCTCGCCCTCGAAGAAGAAGGTGATGCGGCAGGGAAGGGTGCCGTTGACCTCTTTCCACGCGCGGCAGGCCTCGACGAAGGTCATCAGCTGGCCCTTGTCGTCGGAGGCGCCGCGCGCGCGGATCACGCGGCCCTGTTCGGTATCCTGCAGCTCGGGCGCGAAGGGCTCGGTTTTCCAGAGGCTGAGCGGGTCGACCGGCTGCACGTCGTAATGGCCGTAGAAGAGCAGGTGCGGGCCGTCGCTCGCGCCGCCCACATGGCCCACCACCATCGGGCGGCCGGGGGTGAGGCGCAGCTCGGCCTCGGCGCCGATCGAGCGGAGATCCTCCACCAGCCATTCGGCGGCCTTCTGGCATTCGTCGGCATAGGCCGGATCGGTGGAGATGGAGGGGATGCGCAGCAGGTCGATCAGGCGGTCGAGCGCTTGGGGAAGCTGGTCGTCGATCCGCGCGAGAACGGCGTCAAGGGACATGGGAAACTCCGGAGGCTTGGCTGGATGTCTGTTCGCGGGCGAAGGTAACAGGCCGCGCGGCACTGTCCAGCCGGTTGATGCGGCGGGCGCGCGGCCTGCACTTGATATGGGTCAAGGAGGGTGGGCGCGGCGAATTGTTACGTGTTGCGGGGCGGGGACTCATCCTATATCCGACCAAGGGGATGCATCACGATTACTGAATATGTCGCGACCCCGGCGGCAGCGCTCCGGGCGAATGCCCGGCGCAAACGACCAGAAGAGAAGGACACGCGCCGTGGATTACACCGCCAAGCTCGACGAGGCGATCGACCGCCTGCATGAAGAAGGCCGCTACCGAACCTTCATCGATATCGAGCGCAAGCAGGGCCAGTTTCCACATGCGGTCTGGCGCCGTGAGAATGGTGAGGAACGGCCGATAACCGTATGGTGCGGAAACGATTATCTGGGCATGGGCCAGCACCCGGCGGTGCTTGAGGCGATGCATGAGGCGCTCGAGGCCACCGGCGCGGGCTCGGGCGGCACGCGCAACATCTCGGGCACAACGATCTATCACAAGCGGCTCGAGGCCGAACTCGCGGATCTGCATGGCAAGGAGGCCGCGCTGCTCTTCACCTCGGCCTATATCGCCAACGATGC
>JAVKDQ010000132.1:0-4527 GCA_040222155.1 Roseovarius sp. | reverse complement strand
GCTTTCCTTTGGCCGGCAGTCATGGACCCTCAACAACGGCTTCCTGATCTCGATGATCGCGGGCTCGTCGAATGCGGGCGAGCGGGGCGCAACATATCTGGGGCCGCGCAACAACACCGATTTCACGGCTCTTGCCACCGGCGCCTTCGGGCGTTCGCGGATCTCGCTTTTCTACATCGACCCGGACGAGGTGGAACGGCTGGAATCCAACACCACCTTCGCGGGCATCAATCTTGGCTGGCAGTTCTCCGACGAGTTCTCCGCCGATCTGAGCTACATCACCATACCGGAGTCCGATTCCACCTACCGGACACCCGGCGGGGCCAACCTGCCGCGCGAGGGAACCAACACCTACGGCATTCATGCCCTCTGGCGCCGGAGCGCCCCCGATCACCCCTGGGTCGAAGCGGAGGCCTATCACCAGACGAACCCGCATTTCGACATGTCGGCCCACGCCTATTACGGCACGCTGGGCTACACTTGGAAAAGCTTTCCGTGGAGCCCAAGCGTTTCCTACCGCTACGCAAGCTTTTCCGGCGACGACCCGAACACCAACACCTACGAGCGCTTCGACTCGCTGATGAGCGCAGGTTTCGGGTATTGGCTTCAGGGCATGTCCTTCGGCAAGGTCTACCGCAACGCCAACCTCAACACGCACCGAATCCAGCTCAATCTTGAACCGCGCCAAGGGATGAACCTGACGTTCGACTGGCACCGGCTGCGGGCGGACGAGCTCAACAACCTCGGCGCCAACCCTGCGCTGGCAACACTGACCTCCGGCGACATCGGCAACGAATACACCGCGACGCTGCGTTGGGGGATCGACCGCAACCGGTATCTGCAGCTTGTGGCCTCGCATGCGCGCCCGGGCGATGCGTTGCGCAATGTCGGGGCGGCCAAACCCTGGAGCACGCTTCAGGCAAGTCTCTATTTCAGTTTCTGAAACCTTCACCCACTGGCCGGCCAATCCGGCGTATTACCAGCAGAGGCGACATGACCGATACCAACCCCCAGAGCTTGAGCCGGCCTGAGATTCTGAAAGGGGCCGTCATCAGTGGCGTGATCAACGCCGTAATCAACGGCGCGATCCAGTTCCTTCTGCTGCGCGGGTCGATGCCCATGCCACTGACAGTGGATTCCATCGGAACCGAGACGCACACCGTTCTTGGCTCATCCGTGCCGTTGGCTGTCTCGCTCGCGGTGATCCTGACTGCGGTGGCTCATACGACGGTGAAGGTGCCGAAAAAGCCCTTCGTCCCGACAACACTTTGGCTCGCGATCAAGCATGGGCTTTTCGCCTTCGGAGCCGTTGTTGCACTGGCCGTGGTCTGGCAACGGGTGATGGGCACCGTCGAGGTCGGGCTTGGCACCGCCGTCGTGATCTTGGGCGTCGTGGCCGGTCTCGTTGCGGCGATAGTGAACTACATGACCATTTCAGAGATCGTGGAGAAACCCGTATGACCGAAGTTCCCTGGGGCCAGCTTTTCGGGCTTCTGTTCATGACGATGGGGCCGATCCGCGCAATCGCCGTTTTCTCCAACGTCGGTACGGATGATGCCCAGCCGGAGGTCAGGTCGCTCGCCAATCGATCCGCATTGCTTGTCGCCGGTGCCTTTCTCGTTGCGATCCTGATAGGCACCGGTGCGCTCGGCGCATGGGGCGTCAGCTTCCCAGTGTTGATCGGCGCTGGTGGCGTGGCCCTTTTCGCCCTTTCCCTGCAGGCGCTGCTGGCACCGCCGGCACAGGGCGGCCATATGGACGCCGCACAGGTTCATGCTGCGGCCATCGCCTTTCCCGGCCTTTTCCCGCCGATCGCCGTCGTGGTCGCGCTGATCTTTGCGGTGGCCTTCCCAGGATTCGAGACACACGCCGGAATCGTCGCAACGGGCCTTGGCCTGATCGCTCTGAACTGGCTGCTTATGTTGCGATCCAAGGCTATCCTGCGTGCTGTTGGCCCGGTTCCTCTCCAGCTGTTCGGCGCCGTTTTCGGCGTTCTCCAACTGGCGCTCGCGCTTCAGTTCATGCGCGACGCGGTCGCCATGCTTTAGCCATGCGCGGGCCGTTACAGCACAGGCTGGCCTGGCGCGGAGACTGCTTCGGCAAGCTCGGCCGAACCGCGGTGGCACTGAAGCCCGGAGGCATGGCGAAGGCCCTACGACATGGCCATGCGAAGGCAGGTTCTGGCAGGCGATCGAGGGAAGGTCGGCATGGGTGCTAAAGATGATGGAGCCCTGCGGGAGCTTTCTCTTCTGATGCTGGAATTGCGCCGACAGTTCGCCGGAGACCTTGACCGCGCACTGATCATCCTGGTGCTGCTTACGGCCGGTTCGCAGGCCGCCAAAACCAGAAGTGCCACCGCCATTGCGCGCGTCACGGGTATCCCGCGCGAGTCCGTCAGACGAAAGCTCAACCGGATGAGAAGCGCATCACTGGTCGATCTCGAGGCCGACGGGCGTTGGCGCGTCTCGGGCAACTTGCGGGAAACCCTGCATATGCTGATTGCGGCATCGGCACCGCCGAGACTGGCAGCGAATATCGGCACGAGCGTCGATCGGGACCGCTCCAATAGGCCGGGCGAAGCCGGCATCTGAACCGAGGCAGGGCAAGATTGGGCCAGCGCCAGCGGTTTCAGGGAGCCTCAGGTGAGCGCGCCGAGGCATCTTCCTGCCCCGCCGCATGGGCGCGGGCCTTTTTGAAACCGCCGTCAATGGGTGCTCAAATTGAGCAGCGCTCAAATTGACGAAACTGACCAACTCTCTTCATCGTACCCAAAGGCCTGTGTGCCAAACGCACATCACCCCGACATTCAGGATTTGAATCATGATACCAAAATCATTTCTCATACTGGCCTTTTGCTGCGTCGCGGCCCCACTGAGCGCCACCGAGGATGACGAAGCCGCCTTTGACGACGCCTTGAGGAATTTCGGCCTGACGGCCGGAATGGCGTGGCAGTGCAGCGCCGAGGACATGCGCGAAAGCGTCGATGCGAGAACGCTCAACGCTTATAGCGGCATCCTGCGTCTCTTCGGGTCGGATCGTGCCTTCGGGTTCGCCGCCTCCTACGGCGTCGGCATAGCCGCAGACATTCAGGACGAAGACTGCGCCGCCCGGATCGCTGCATTCGAAGACGGGCTTGCAAGCGCACAGGCTCTTGAAACCGAGGCCGGGCAGTGACGGGCCCGCGCCTGCGCCGCGCCTCGACCTGGGCGATGGCTATCGTCGTAGCACTTGTCGTGGCGTTGCCTGCCGACACCGTCGCGGCCCGGGACTGGACGGGCGGCACAGGGCACAAGGTCATGGGGCTTTCGTTGAAGGATCGCGCGAGACTGCAAGGTCACATCATCTCGAAGCACCATCGGCCCGGGCGCCCGATCGACCCTTCATTCGGCCGGCCCCTGCCGGGACATGGCGCCATCATCCGCAACGAGATCCGGAAGGAAATCCGCAAGGACATTCGCCGCCGTTTCGTGGGGAAGGTCGTGGCCGGCGTTGTCCTCGGTGCCATCATCAACGTCTCCCGCGCGGGCCAGATCCCCGGCCCGCCGCCGCGCTCGGATCTTTGCTGGGAATGGTCCGACTCTTATCGATCCCGGGGCTATTGGACCTATTGCAGGAACGATCGCTGAGAACGGGTTCAGCCGGCACAGCCTGCCCGGCAAGGGGTGGGCAGGCCGCCCGAAGTGCGCGCAGGTTGGCGAGGGTTGCGCGCATCGCCCTCCTCGGCGCCTCCGCCGGTGGCAAACTTACCATCAATTCGGGTTTGCGGCCGCCGTTTTCTCGGCAACATGCCTGACGTAGAGGCACCACCGACGCTCATCATCCTGCCCTCGAGCAACAGCCTCATGGTCGCTGATCCCGGACAGTTCATGCAGAACCGGGTGAGCCTAAGAAGCGAGGCGCAGGTTTTCTGAGCGATGCGCCGGGGTGGCCCTGCCGGCACACCCGAAATCCACACCGCGCAGGCCAAGACATGCGCAGCGGCGCGATAATGGTTGAGGAATGGGCAGATCGCCGGTATGTGCGCCATGCAATGCGCCGGACCACGTCCGGATGTGAGCACATCTTGGACAAGCCGGTCCGACGCTGGTAACGATGCTCGAAACCGTGTCTCCACCGCCCAGGAACGAAATGAAGGAGGGCGCCCATGCGGCTTCGACATCTGATCATCCCCGCGAGCCTTCTGGCGACCCTCGGGGCCTGCGGCGCTCCTGCCCCGGCCACCGACGAGCGCGGCTTTCTCATCGACGTTTCGCCCGACGTGGCGGCGCTGGCCGCGCCGAACCAGAACCTCGACGCCGTGCAGTTCCGGCCGGAGGATGGCTGCTACTGGGTGCAGTGGCACGGACCGGTGGAAACCGTGATGGTGCCTCTGCGCGCGGTCGATGGCGGCCGGGTCTGCGCGCCTTCAGCGGCGGGCTGAGCGCGGCTCAGAAGCCGCTCAGCCGGGTGCCGTCGCCGGGGTGAAGATAGGCCGTCACCCCGGTATCCACATGCTCGTAGAGATCGTTGATATGCGGCATGACCATG
>JAVKDQ010000131.1:0-8115 GCA_040222155.1 Roseovarius sp. | reverse complement strand
GGGTGACAGCGTGACCTTCCAGAGCAAGGTGCGTTTCGAGGGCACAGTGAATATGCCGGTCGACAAGCACCTGATCCTCGAGCAGAATTTCACGCTTCCAGACTATATCGACGCTTTCGGTGATGCGGAGCTGGCTTTCCGCAAGGCTTTCCAGGCGATGCTCAAGGGGCCAAACCTGATCGAGCTCGACATGGAGGGTATCAAGATCGACCTGCGCGAACCCATCGACTTGCAGGCGGCGGTGCCGGATCTTGAAAACTTCGCGCAGCGCCGGGTGATCTCCAACGGGCAGTTCTCGGCGGTGCCGGGCTCGAACTGGGATACCGAGACCTTCACCTCGCAAGCGACCTATTCCACCAGCAAACCCTACGAGTTGAAGAACGTGGCCAACGTGGCCAACATCCCGGTGGGGGCGCTCATCGAGGGCAACGGGGTGGGCCGCGAAGTTTATGTAACCGACAAGGACGTGGCGGCGGAAACCCTGCAGATCGCCCGGCCCCTCTACGACGCAGCCGGCACGCAGAATTTCACCTTCCGCCGCTTCAAGTACATGCTCGATTTCTCCGGGTTCAAGAAGATCTCCAAATTCTCGATTTCGAATGTCGATTTCCTCTGCCGGGGCTATTGCAATGGGCTGATGCTGGCCAAGAAAGGCGTGGGCTTTCATCTGCGCGACACGTGGTTCACCTCGCCGCGCGAACGCGGGGTGACGAGCTGCGGCGAGGGCGACCAGGGGATGATGGTGGATCGCTGCCAGTTTCTCTCCGACGAAACCGGCCTGCTGGTGCCCGACCGCCAATCCATCGGCATCAACTTCAACGCCAACGATGTGAAGATCCGCAACAACCGATGCACCTATTTCAAGCATTTCGCCATCGTTGGCGGCACCAGTTCGGTGATCCTCGGCAACCACATCTTCCAGGGCGACAATGCCCCCATCGGGCCGCGCTCGGCGGGGCTGGTGATGGCGCATACGAACTCGCGCGCCACGATCAGCGGCAATTACGTGTGCGACTGTTCGATCGAATGGACCAACGAGCATGACGAGGCGCCGGAGCATTCCTCGGAATTCTCCTTCTCGGCCATGTCGATCACCAACAACAACTTCCTGTCGCAATCGACGGCGCCGTCCTTCCACTTCATCCTCGTGAAGCCCTATGGCAGCGGGCATTTCATCAACGGGCTGACGGTGACGGGCAACACCTTCCGCCTCTTCGACGGCAACATCGACCGGGTGGAAGGCATCGACACTAGTTTCGCCGGGCTCGATTTCGGGCGGTTCAACAACATCACCTTCGCGCAGAACGCCTTCAACAACGTGGACACGATCGTGGAGAGCCCTCTGGTGATGCGCCATACGGAGAACAGCGCCAGCAACACATGGGTGGTCGAGCCGAGCCCCAAGCTGCCGTTCAACGCTTGGGCGCGCACGGTGGAATCGGTCGTGCCGGAAGGGCCGATCCGCGACAATGGCAATGCTCTCTACTGGGGCATGCCCTATGTGTTGCCAGAGCAGGGCGGCAACCGCGACAAGGTGCATCTCAAGTGGGAGAAGGCGGTGAGCGGCACGGTGGCGATGCGCCTGCGGATCGACACACCAGCCTGAAGCCGCGTGGGGCCGTGCTCAGAATTTCTGCCAGAGGCCGAGATTGAGCTCCCCCCCTTCAACTTCGACGATCCCGGCCGTGACCCCGAAGGTGATGTGCCGGGATTTGCCTTGCCGGATCGCGATGCTGGGCGCGATCTTGGCATAGGCATCGCCGCTTTGCGGCGCGCCGGCCTGCAGTTGCAGCATGAGCTTGAGCTTGTCGCTGGGCTTCCAGCCGAAGGTGAGCTCGCCCTCGAAGAGCGCATCGTCATAGTCTTCGTAAAGCAGCGCGCGGGCATCGAGATTGACCCAGCCCTTGCTGCGGCCCAGGTCGAGCCCATGGCCGAGAGAGAAGCCGGGCCGCAGCGCCGCCTCGCCCTGATTTACGCCGATACCCAGTTCGTAGGCGAACTTGAGCTTGCGATCCTCTCCGCTGACGGGCAGGCGCAGGAAGACGAAGGCCTTTCCATCGCCCGTGCCATCGTCGCGCAGCTCAAGCCCGAGCGTGCGGCCCCGCCCTATTCCGTATTCGCCGTAGACGCCGAAGAATGGATCTGCCCCGTCTTCCGCGTCGATATCGAGCGAGAAGGAGAGAAACCCCTCGCCCTTCTCGCGCACCCATGCACCGGCCTGGGCACCCTGCGGCAGTGGCAGCGCCAGTATAAGCGCCAGAATGATGAAGATGCACCGCATGGTGAGCGCCCCCTGGACGAGAGACTGCGGAAAAATGGTAAAGGAGCCGTTAAGCCGGGCAGGGCGGGCGAGGGTTTCGCGCGGTTGCGCATTGCCCGGGCGCGCCAAGATGTTAGGCTGTGCAGGCGAGAAGGAGACGCCCATGCCACAGATCGCCACGTCGCAGAGCTACCAGACCGTGATCACCACTTTCGAGATGACGCCCGGCACCTGCCAGGACTTGCTCGACGAGCTCACCGCCGCCTATGAGGAGTTCATCTCGAAGCAGCCCGGTTTCATCGCCGCGGGGCTGCATGTGAACGACGCGCAGACACGCATCGCCAATTACTCTCAATGGAAGCGGCGCGAGGATTTCCTCGCCATGCTGCGCTCGGAAGAGATGCGCCGGCGCAACCGCAAGATCAACGAGCTCTGCAAGAGCTTCGAGCCGGTCATGTATGACGTGACCGCCACCTTCGGGTGAGCCCCGTTCTGCGCAAGCGCCGCCGCCCGGCCGAGGAGGCGGGGCCGGAGGATGTGCGCGCCGAATTGCGGGCGCTGCGCAAGGAAGTGGCTGTGCTGAACAACCACGGTTTCATCCGGATGCACAACTCGCTGCCCAAGGTGCTGGCCTTCAACTTCGCGCGCGGGCTGGTCTTCGGCCTCGGCACTGTTCTGGGCGCCTCGGTGCTTCTGTCGCTGGTGGCGTGGTCGCTGAGCCAGGTCGAGTTCCTGCCGATCATCGGCGAATGGGCCTCCGAGATCGTGCGCCAGATGGAGGAGGCGGCGGAGAAATAGAGCTCCATCCGCGCCTTGGCCGCCGCGCCGGCCTTCTGACCTGAATCAAGGCGCGCCCCGGCTGCGCGTGTGAGCCTCGTTCAGATTTCGGCGAAAGGAGATCCAGATGTACAGCCATGTTCTTGTGCCCATTTCCTTCGAGAACGATCGCGACGCCGCCGGCGCTATGGAAGTAGCGCAGGCGCTTGCCGGGAAGCCCGGCAAGATCACCCTGCTGCATGTCGTCGAGCAAGTGCCCAGCTACGCGATCTCCTACGTGCCGCAGGATTTTCTCGTAGAGACGCGCAAGGCGGTCACCGCGGAGCTTGCAGAGATGGCCGCACGTCTGCCCGATTGCGATTTCGCCGTGGTGGATGGCCATGCCGGCCGCACCATCGTGGACTGGGCCAAGGAGAACGGGGTCGACCTGATCGTTATCGCGAGCCACCGCCCGGGGATGCAGGATCTGCTCCTGGGCAGCACGGCGGGGCAGGTGGTTCGCCATGCGCCATGCGCGGTGCACGTGGTGCGCTGAGCTTCGGCCCGCGCAGCTCTCAGCCCCGCTTTCCGCGCAGCCGGAAGGCGGTGCGGGCCGCGGCCTCGCGCGTATGCAGGCGGAGCAATTGCCAGCGCCCTGCGCCGGTAGGGCCGGGGCAATCGGCGAGCACCGTCAGCCCGTAGGCGCGCGCCACCATCTCGGCCCGTCTGGCGTGGAAGCGATCTGTCACGAGGCAGGCCAGCGCAAGGCGGCGCTCGGCGAGAACCGGCAGGGCGAAGCGGATGTTCTCCTCGGTGTTGCGGGCGAGAGGTTCGGGGTGGATATGC
Source organism: Roseovarius sp. (assembly GCA_040222155.1). Taxonomy (GTDB): domain Bacteria; phylum Pseudomonadota; class Alphaproteobacteria; order Rhodobacterales; family Rhodobacteraceae; genus Roseovarius. Next base: position 4,253 of record JAVKDQ010000131.1, on the reverse strand, counting down.
GCTTCCTCGACGCCTGCCGTCAGGCAGAGCTGGCGGATCACTTCGGCCTCCGAAGGCGCGGCCCCGGGTGGCCCTCCGCTGGCGATGATCCGGTCAACGAGCCCCGCGCGGTAGAGTCGCGCCGCATGAAGCGCCCGACGCTTCAGCGCGGGCGAGGGTTGCCCGCCGGGCCGCACCGAGGCCCCCAGAACGAGTGCTGCCGCAATGGGCCGGGCCTTGCCGATATCCTCTGTCATGGCAGCCATCTAGCCACGGCCCCGGCCCGCCTGCAAGCGGCGGTGCCGCCTCTTGCCGTTCGGCCATGCGCACCCCAAATCTAGCGGGTTATCTGATAAAGAGGATGGAGGCCCACAGAATGCAGTGCCCAGTGGATGGAGAACAGCTGATGATCGCGGAACGTGCCGGGGTCGAGATCGACTATTGCCCGAAATGCCGGGGCGTGTGGCTCGATCGTGGCGAACTCGACAAGATCATCGACCGCTCCGTGGCCGACACGCCGCCGCCTCCGCCGCAGGGCGGGTATCGGGAGGGCGAGCCCAGGCGCAAGAAGCGCGGCGGCTTCCTCGAGGAACTCTTCGACTTCTGATCGCGCGGGGCAGGGGGCGCAGGTGCTCAGTGCGGCAGCAGGATCGCGCCGAGCACCACGGCCTTACCGTCTTCCATGCGGATCACCAGCACCTCGCCGGAGCGGGTGCTGCGCCCGGTGAGAGCAGAGATGTTCACCTGATGGGTGACGATCATCCGCCTTCCGGACGTAGCCTCGATAAACGCGCGCGCCTCGCTCGTGCGCGCCTCCTGTAGCGAGAAATCCGCGAAGAAAGAGTTGAAGGCCGGCGCGTCTTTCACCGGGCCGAGGCCGAGAAGCTCCGCCGTTTCCCGGCAGCGGCACCACTGGGACGAATAGACCGCTTCGAAGGTGATGCCCCGCTCGCGGAAGGCGGCGCCGATGCGCCGCGCCTGCGCGCGCCCTTCATCACTGAGGTTGCGCTGGGTGGCGCAGTCTTCGAGCTGAAAGTTCGACGGGTCGGACGCGCCTGGCGCATAGGCATGGCGCATGATCGCGAAGGCGCCGGGCTGATCGAGTGCCTCCCAGTCATTGGCGAGGGCTGCAGCGGGAAGAAGCATGAAGAGCAGGGCCAGAAGTCGCATGACGCTCTTTTTAAGCCGTGTTCGGCGGCAGGCAAGGGCCGGATGCGGCTCAGCTTGCGAGCGGCGCCCCATCGCAAGCCCGAAACGCCGCCACAGGCTCCGCCGCCCCGTCGAGCGGCAACGTGACCACCGCGTCGCCCGCCACTGCGACAGCCGTGCGGTTGAACTGCAGCCCGTCGAGCACGTTGCCGAACCCGGTGTCGGTGACGGTGAGCGCCCGGCCTCCCTCGCTCAACACATGACGGTCGGTGCCGATGCTGAGACTGCGCGCCCCCTCGAAGCGCATCCCGAAGGCGGGCGCGTCGGGCCAGGGCTCTGGGCGAGTGATCGTGATGGTGTAGAGCGGCCGCGTGGGGTCATAGGTGAGCTCGACCCGTGCCTCTGATGTCTCGTGGTTGAGACGGCAGGGCAGGCCGGGCGTGAATTCCCAGGCCTGGGCCGCGGGGGCGATGAGGCAGATAAGGACGATCAAACGCATCGTCGTAAGATAGGGCGACGGGAACCGAATTCTTGAAAAAGAATTCGGGCCGCTTTCTTTTTCAAGAAAGCGTTCCGCGAAATGGCAGACGTATTCTCTTGGCTAGCGACGGGTTGCGAAAGATCGCGATTTGTCCGCCATTTGCGAAAGGCCGGAGGCCGCGCCTGAACCGTTCAAGCCGTATCATCCGCTCCGAACCCGGCGGGTCGCTATGCAAGACACCGCAGTGCGTCACCGCAGTGCAAACAAAGAAACCGTGCAGCCACATAGCGGAGAGGGCCAGATGTGGCCATCCACTTTGCGACCCGCGGCAGCGAGGTAATGCCCGCGTCAGGAACGCTTTCGCCGCTTCACATTGCCGCCCCTTTGCCCCGGCCGGCCCGCCGTCGAGCGCCCCTTCGCGCCCACTGCCGCGTCGGAGGCCTTCTCCACGGCTTGTTGCCGCGCGAGGGGGTCGTCATGCACGGCAAGGTCCACCGCCTCGAGTCGTTTGACCTCGTCGCGCAGCCGCGCGGCCTCTTCGAATTCGAGATTCTCGGCCGCTTTGCGCATCTCGACGCGCAGACCGTCGAGATGGGCCTGCAGGTTCGCGCCCACCATGGGTTTGTCGACCTTCGCGGTGACGCGGTTCATGTCCACGTCGCCCTTGTAGAGGCCCGACAGGATATCCTCGACATTCTTGCGGATCGTGGCGGGGGTGATGCCGTGTTTCTCGTTATAGGCGATCTGCTTGGTGCGGCGGCGCTCGGTTTCGTCGAGGGCGCGCTGCATCGAGCCGGTGATGCGGTCGGCATACATGATGACGCGGCCATCGGCGTTGCGCGCGGCGCGCCCGATGGTCTGGATGAGCGACGTCTCGGAACGCAGGAACCCTTCCTTGTCGGCGTCGAGAATGGCCACCAGCCCGCATTCGGGAATGTCGAGCCCCTCGCGCAGAAGGTTGATGCCCACCAGCACGTCGAAGGCGCCCAGGCGCAGGTCGCGCAGGATCTCGATGCGTTCCAGCGTGTCGATGTCGGAATGCATGTAGCGCACGCGGATGCCCTGCTCGTGGAGGTATTCCGTGAGGTCCTCGGCCATGCGCTTGGTGAGGGTGGTGACGAGCGTGCGGTAGCCTTTCTCCGATACCTTGCGCACCTCGTCGAGTAGGTCGTCCACCTGCATCTCGACGGGGCGGATCTCCACCTGCGGATCCAGCAGCCCGGTGGGTCTGATCACCTGCTCGGTGAAGACACCGCCGGTCTGCTCCAGCTCCCAGGCGGCGGGGGTGGCGGAGACGAAGACGGATTGCGGGCGCATCGCGTCCCATTCCTCGAATTTCAGCGGACGGTTGTCCATGCAGGACGGCAGGCGGAAACCGTGCTCGGCCAGCGTGAACTTGCGCCTGTAGTCGCCGCGATACATGCCGCCGATCTGCGGCACCGAGACATGGCTTTCATCGGCGAAGACGATGGCATTGTCGGGGATGAACTCGAAGAGCGTGGGCGGCGGCTCGCCCGGGGCGCGGCCCGTGAGGTAGCGCGAATAGTTCTCGATGCCGTTGCACACGCCGGTGGCCTCCAGCATCTCCAAATCGAAATTGGTGCGCTGCTCCAGCCGCTGCGCCTCGAGCAGCTTGCCCTCGCCAACCAGCTGGTCGAGCCGCTGGCGGAGCTCCTTCTTGATCTGGATGATGGCCTGCTGCATCGTGGGCTTGGGCGTCACGTAATGCGAATTGGCATAGACGCGCACGCGGTCCATCGAGCCGGCCTTCGCGCCGGTCAGGGGGTCGAACTCGGTGATGCTCTCCAGCTCCTCGCCGAAGAAGGAGAGCTTCCACGCCCTGTCCTCGAGGTGGGCGGGCCAGATTTCGAGGCTGTCCCCCCGCACCCGGAAGGAGCCGCGCTGGAAGGCTTGGTCGTTGCGGCGGTATTGCTGGGCCACGAGATCGGCCATCACCTGCCGCTGGTTGTATTCGCCTCCTACAGCCAGATCTTGCGTCATGGCACCATAGGTTTCCACCGAGCCGATGCCGTAGATGCAGGAGACCGAGGCCACGATGATCACGTCGTCGCGCTCCAGCAGCGCACGGGTGGCGGAGTGGCGCATCCGGTCGATCTGCTCGTTGATCTGGGATTCCTTCTCGATATAGGTGTCCGAACGCGGCACATAGGCCTCGGGCTGGTAATAGTCGTAATACGACACGAAATACTCGACCGCGTTATGCGGGAAGAACCCCTTGAACTCACCGTAGAGCTGGGCCGCGAGCGTCTTGTTGGGAGCGAGGATGATGGCGGGGCGCTGGGTTTCCTCGATCACCTTCGCCATCGTGTAGGTCTTGCCGGTGCCGGTGGCGCCCAGCAGCACCTGGTCGCGCTCGCCGTCGCGCACCGCCTGGGCGATCTCGGCTATGGCGGTGGGCTGGTCGCCCGCCGGCTGGAATTCTGTGACCATCTCGAAACGCTTGCCACCCTCGAGCTTGTCGCGCGTCTTAACGTCCGGCGCTGCGGCATGGAGGATCGGCTCGGTCTTATCGGAATGGGTATAGGGCATGGGGCGATTCCTTGGGATAAGGTTAGACTTGGCGTCTTTGCTCCGCAGTTCAACCCGACTGCCCGCCAGAGCGATGCTCCGCGCGCCCTGCTGA
>JAVKDQ010000130.1:0-47295 GCA_040222155.1 Roseovarius sp. | reverse complement strand
GGTAAATCTCCGCCCCCTTCTGCCGCGCCCCCACCGCATAGGCATTGGTCACGCCCGACGGGTCCACGTTCCCCCCGTCCGGCTCCCACATGATGCAGCGGATGCCGTCGAAATTCACCAGCGGGTGCTTCTCCTCGGCTTCCTCGCGGCTGATCTCGTGGAAATCCATGCCATAGAGCTTCGCCTTCGCCGCCTGCAGCTTGAGCTGGTGCTCGCGGTTCTCGGTCTGCGCAAGATAGAGCGAGCCCGGCTGGAAGACGCCGCAGCTCTGGCCGGTCTCCTTCTCGAGCTCCTTGTAGAGGTTCATCGTGTAATGCTGGAGGCGCGAGATATTGGCGCTGTCATGCAGGCCGTGGATGTTGGCCGCCGCGTGCCATGTCGAGCCCGAGGTGAGCTCGTCGCGCTCCAGCAGCACCACGTCCGTCCAGCCGAGCTTGGTGAGGTGGTAGAGGATCGAGCAACCGATGACGCCGCCCCCGATGACAACGGCCTGTGCGTGGGTTTTCATGCGTGTTTCCTAAGAACCAGTTTCGCCGGGCAAACTGCCGGGTTTCCTCCCCCGGTGTTTGCCGTTTCCCGACATACTGCGTCGCTCGCTGGCGAAGTGTCGATTGCGTTTGCGTCAGGGGGTTAAGGTTTGCGGCAGGCGGGGGCGTGGAACAGCCACAGAGCCGAGCCGCGCATCGCCGGGCCGCGGCGTGGCGATCCTCCCTGCGAGCGCAAGCGCTTTATACCAGCAAGCAACTTCCCTCATTCGAGCGGCGCGCCCAGACCAGCCAAATCGCCGTGCCGTGGGGGCGGCCCGTCATGTCGGAGACATGCCTCCGGCATGATGCGCGGCGGCCTTCGGCCTTGGTGCCGCGCGGGGTCACTCGTTCCAGAATCTCCTAACAGGGCATCGGCGAAAAGGCTGCCCCCCACATCTCGCCCCTGCCCCCACCGTGCGCCACATTAACCCCCGGCACTCACCGCCCCCGCACCGACGCGATACCGACGCGATACAGATGTGCAAATCCCAGCAAAACCTGGCCGTTAACCATTCGAATCGCGAAACGGCCCGATCTGCCCCCCGGCGGCACGCCCCCGACCTGCGGGTGACGGGCGCGGATGACGCGGCCCTGCCCTCAGCCGCGAAACCCGGTGGCCACGACGAACTTCTCCGAGCTGTCGGAGCGCGAGGCGGGCGGCTTGACGTTGGCGACCTTCTCGAAGCGTTGCTTGAGGAGCTTCTGCAGCTCGCCCTCGGCCCCGCCCGCCAGCACCTTCGAGACGAAGGTGCCCCCCTCCTCCAGCACGTCGAAGGCCAGATGGGCAGCGGCCTCGCAAAGCGCGATGATGCGCAAATGGTCGGTCTGCTTGTGGCCGGAGCTGGCGGCGGCCATGTCCGACATCACCACGTCGGCCTTGCCCCCGAGCCACGCCTTCACCTTCTCGTCGGCCTCGTCTTCCATGAAGTCGAGCTGGTGGATCTGGCAGCCGGCGATGGGCTCGACCTCCTGCAGGTCTATGCCGAGGATGAACCCTTGCCGCTTGCCGGGCCTGTCGCCAAGCGCATTGACGCGCGGCACCGCCACCTGGCACCAGCCGCCCGGCGCGCAGCCAAGGTCCACCACCCGCGCGCCCGGCACGAGAAAGCGGAACTTGTCGTCGAGTTCCATGATCTTGTAGGCGGCGCGGCCCCGGTAGCCCTCGGCCTGCGCGCGCTTCACGTAGGGGTCGTTGAGCTGCCGCTGCAACCACCGCGTGGAGGAGGACTTGCGCCCCCGCGCCGTCTTCACCTTCACCTTCAGGTCGCGCTGGCCACGGCCGGAGGTGTTCTTGCCATCGGGTGTCTTCGGGGTACGGGCCACGTCTTGCGCCTTTTCACTGCTTTGGAGCACAGATAGCCCCCGCAGGACGCGCAAGCAAGCGACGGAGCGTATCCCGCTTGACCACGGCGCGCTCCACTATATGCCTGAGGCCATGGGCTTGGCGGATGTGATCTTCCTCTTGCCGGTCGCGGCGGGGGCTGCGGCGCTGGTGCTGCAGCACTGGCTGTCGCGGCGTTTGAACCCGCAAACACCGGTGGGCGACGAGAAAGAGTATCTCGGCGCGCGGCAGACGCTTTGGGTGCGCGTGCCGCTGCAGGGCTGGCTGATGCGCGCCGCCGCCCGGTTGACGCCGCAGAGGCGCGACCTTGGCGGGCGCTGGCTGACCGGCCTGCTATCGGCCCTCAGCGTGGCCGGGGCGACCTTGTGGGTCGCGTCGGAGGCAGGCCCGGGCCCTGCGCTGGTCACGGCGCTGACGCTGCTGCTGAGCGTCGAACGGGCCGTGCTTGCGCTGCATCTGTGGCCGGATATCGCCATGGGCGCGCTGCTTCTGGCCTTTACATGGTGCGTGCAGCTACCCTCGCCCGTCGCTGCGGCGGTGGTTGCGGCGCTGGCCTTTGGACTACGCATCGAGGGGTTGGCGCTCTGTGTCTGGGCCGCTGCCATGCCCTTCTTCGGGACGGGCATGTTGACGCCTGCCATTCTGTCGCCCGCAGCCTTTGCGCCGGCCATGATCGGGCTTGGCGCGCTTGCCGTCTGCACCGTGTCGGGCGGGCTGAGGACGGGCATCTGGCGCCCCGACACGACCTTCGCCTTCAACCTGCGCGCGGCCTCGTCTTCAGCCCGCAACCCAGACGCCCCGGTTGGACAGGTCATGCTCGAAACGATGCGCGAGACCAGGCAGGGTGCTGCCCGCCCCGGCCTGAAGACCGTGCCCGCGATACTGCGCGATATACCCCGACGGATGCGCAACGTGCTGGGCGCCGAGAGTTTCCTGCGCCACAACGTCCTGGGTCGCAACCTTGCCACCTATGGCCCGGCCCACGCCCGCCTTTTCAGCGGGCCGGTGGGCGCAGGGCTGCACTGGGGATTTACCGCCACGGCGTTTGCCACGGCGGTGGTGCTGCCGCTGCAATCCGCCCCCGTGATCGCGGCGCTGCTTGGCGGTTGCCTGATCTATGGCGGGCTCTTTACCCGCAGCCGCTATCGAATGGCGCTTTTGCCGCTGATGGCCGTTGCACTGGGGCTCGGGGTTGACCGGCTGGGCGACAGGCCGGAACTGGCACTGGCCGGGCTTGCAGGGGCATTGGCGTTGTCGCTCCTGATATCCCGTGCACGACCGCGACGCGAGGAAGGCTGAAACATCGGTCTTGCGGGATCTGAGCCTCTTGCATGACGCGAACCGGAGGAAACGGCCTTGAGAGGAAGTTCGCAGGCTTGGCTCTGAGCCGCGCCATTGACGGGCCGCGCTGCTTCGATCCTGCGCTTGATCAGCAAAGCTTTATCTCCAAGTTTCCGAACGAAATCCGAGCGATGTGCCGGCTTTGACGTATCGCCGTGCCGTGGGGGTGGCACGTCATGTCGGAGACATGCCTCCGGCATGATGGCGCGGCGGCCCTCGGCCTTGAGTCCGCGCCGGGGCGCTTGGTTACTCTGTCCGCTCCAGGCCGTTAAACCCTCAGGTCATCGCCCCCTATGACTCTTCCGACAGCACCCCATCGGCGGACATCAGCGAATAGAGGATGCCCTCGCGCAGCCCCCTGTCGGCAACCGAGAGCCGGTCGGTAGGCCAGCAGCGCAGAAGCGCCTGCAGGATCGCCGCGCCCGACATGATGAGCGCCTGCCGGTCGATGCCGATGCGCGGGTCGCGCCGGCGGCCCGCGGGGCCGAGCGTGAGATAGCCACGGATCACCTTGTCGATCTCGTCGGAGGTCATGCGCAGGCCATCCACCTTGTTGCGGTCATAGCGCCTGAGCCCGAGATGGCTCGCGGCCACGGTGGTGACGGTGCCGGAGGTGCCCACGATCTGGAACCCCTCGCGCGGTGGGTCATCCTTGTAAGGGGCGAATTCGGCGAGGTTTTCCTCGAAGAACCAACTCATCAGCGCGAAGCGCGCGCCATCGTCCTCCACGTCGCGGAACTGGTCGCGCAGCGTGGCCACCCCGAGCGGCACGCTGATCCAGTCCACCACTTTCGCGGCGGGCTTGCCGTTGCAGGGCGCGTCGAAGCCTGTATGCATCCGCATGATCGCGCGGGCACGCTCGGGGGGCGGCACGGCGGTGAGGTCGATCCAGACAAGCTCGGTGGAGCCGCCGCCGATATCGACGACAAGCAGTTGCTCAGTGCGCGGGCTCACGAGCGGAGCACAGGAGACAACGGCAAGCCGCGCCTCCTCCTGCGGTTCGATGATCTCGAGCGTGAGCCCGGTTTCGCGCTGCACCTTCGCCATGAACTCGCGCCCGTTCTTGGCGCGCCGGCACGCCTCCGTGGCCACGAGGCGCATCCGGGTGACCCTGTTGCGCTTGAGCTTCTGCTGGCAGACGCGCAGCGCCTGGATCGTGCGATAGACCGAGGCGCGCGAAAGCCGCCCCGATTTCTCGAGGCCGGAGCCCAGCTGCACGGATTTGGAAAAGCTGTCGACAACGGTGAACTGGCTGCCCTCCGGCCGGGCAACCAGCATGCGGCAACTGTTTGTGCCCAGATCGAGCGCCGCGTAAAGCGGCGGATCGCCGGGCCGGGTCAGTGCGGTGCTCTCTACCGAATTCGGGATCGCGTCCGCACCAACGGGACGCTTGGGCGTCATGGGACCACGCCCTCCATTTCGAGTTGACTTCAAGTTAGGCGCTCGGACGCCCATGCGCAAGCGTTGCGCGCGCCACATGATTGAGTTGAGAGTTTTTCACAGGGGCCGAGGTGGCCATCCCACCCGGGCTCGGCTAGGCTGTCACTGTCGCATGATGCATCGCATCTGTCGAAAACGAACCCTGTGCCGGGGGCCTTCTGCTTTAGAGAGGGCCAACCGAAAACGAGGAATCAGCAATGGTTGATGTCACCATCGTCTACTGGCGCGATATTCCGGCGCAGGTCATCGTCGGCAAGGGCCGCCGCGGCGCGAAGAAGCCGCTGCCCGAGCGTTTCGAACAGGCCATCGACCGGGCCGCGATGAAGGTGGGCGCCGCCGATACGGATGCCTATCTTGCCGAATGGCGCAAGGCCGCTCCCTACGAGGTGGAGGGCGACCCCGCCGAGGTGGTCGAGGCGGAAGCCGCCCGGCTCGAGAAAGAATACGATCAGGAGCGCATCAAGGCCCTGATCGCCAATGACGGCTGGGCATGAGCCCGAAACCTGGCGTATGGGAGGCCCTAATGGCTCTGTTGAATTTCAAGAAGCGTGACACGGCCGCCAAACCCGTGAACGGCCAGATCGAGGCCTTCCTCAAGGGCTACTCGATCGAGGTGATGCCGCGCACCGCCGAGAAGGTGGAAGATTTGCGCGAGTTGCTTCCCAAGGGCACCCGCGTCTACATCGCGCATATCGAGGGCACGCCCATCGACGACATGGTGGCGACCGCCCGGCGCGTGGCCTCCGAGGGCTACCCGGTGATGCCGCATTTCCCGGCGCGCATCATCAAGGACGAGGCCACGCTCACCGACTGGATCGCGCGCTACCAGGGCGAGGCGGGCGTCGATCAGGCGCTGCTGCTCGCGGGCGGCGTGGAAAAGCCCCATGGCGCATTCCACAGCTCCATGCAGCTTCTCGAAACCGGCGCCTTCGACCGCGCGGGCTTCAAGCGGCTGCACGTGGCGGGCCACCCCGAGGGCAACAAGGATATCGACCCCAAGGGCGGCACCCGCAACGTGGAAGAGGCGCTGATGTGGAAGCAGAGCTTCTCCGAGCGCACCGATGCCACGATGGCCCTCGCCACGCAATTCGCCTTCGATGCAGGCCCGATCATCCAATGGGCCGACAAGCTGCGCGAGGCGGGCGTGACGCTGCCGGTGCATATCGGCATCGCGGGCCCCGCGAAGCTGCAGACGCTCATCAAGTTCGCCATCGCCTGCGGAGTCGGACCCTCGCTCAAGGTTCTGCAGAAGCGCGCGATGGATGTCTCGAAGCTCCTCCTGCCCTACGAGCCCACCGATGTGCTGACAGCCCTCGCCGCGCACAAGGCCGCGCATCCCGACTTCAACATCGAGTCGGTGCACTTCTTCCCGCTGGGCGGGATCAAGACCAATGCCGAATGGGCAATCGCAAATGGCGGCGCGTCCGGCGTGCCCGCAAGCAAACAAGGATAACGCATGACCCGCACAGTCGTAGAGAGCAAGACCAAGACCGCCATTATCGGCTTCGACGAGCCGTTCTGCGTGATTGGCGAGCGGATCAACCCGACGGGCCGCAAGAAGCTGGCCGCCGAACTCGAGGCGGGCGATTTCTCGACCGTCGAGGCCGATGCGCTGGCGCAGGTCGCGGCGGGCGCGACGGTGCTCGATATCAACGCGGGCGTGGTCTATAACTCGAACCCCGACCCGAACCAGACCGAGCCGCCGCTGATGACCAAGATCGTCGAGCTGGTGCAGGGGCTGGTGGATGTGCCGCTCTGCATCGACAGCTCGGTGCCCGGCGCGCTGGAAGCCGGCCTCGCCGCCGCCCATGGCCGCCCGCTGCTGAACTCGGTCACCGGCGAGGAGGAACGGCTGGAGCTGGTGCTGCCGCTGGTGAAGAAATACAACGTGCCCGTCGTGGCGATCTCGAACGACGACACCGGCATCTCGGAAGACCCCGACGTGCGTTTCGCCGTGGCCAAGAAGATCGTCGAGCGCGCCGCCGATTACGGCATTCCCGCGCATGACATCGTGGTCGACCCGCTGGTGATGCCGATCGGCGCCATGGGAACCGCCGGCCAGCAGGTCTTCACCCTCGTTCGCCGCCTGCGCGAGGAGCTCGGCGTGAACACCACCTGCGGCGCGTCGAACATCTCCTTCGGCCTGCCCAACCGGCACGGCATCAACAACGCCTTCCTGCCGATGGCGATGGGCGCGGGCATGACCTCCGCGATCATGAACCCGGTGGCGCTGCCGGTGAAGCAATCGGAGATCGAGGCCAAGAAGGCCGAGATCGCCGCCGCAGGCCTGGTGCTGCCCGAGGACATGGACGACGAGACCTTCTGCCAGCTCTTCGGCCTCGGCTCCACCAAGCCGCGCCCGGGCAAGGAGATGGAGGCCATCCGCGCCGCCAACTTCCTGACCAACAACGACCCGCATGGCGGCGAGTGGATCCGGTTCAACAAGGCACCGCCGAAACCGGGCGAGGAGGCCACGGGCCGGGGCGGACGCCGCCGCCGCCGCGCCTGATCGCGAACCACGGAACTGGGGGGCCAGCCCCCCAGACCCCCCGGGATATTTAAGGGCCAGAAGAAGCAGGCGCGACTGAGCCCGGCTTCTTCTGGCCCTAAATATCCCCGCCGGAGGCGAGAAATCCTCTTCAGGCGCGCTTGTCCTTGAGATCCGCCACGCCGAGCACACCCATCACCTTGGCCTCGATATCCGCCGCGCTGAGCTTCGCGGTGGCATACATGTCCGCCGGGCTCGACTGGTCGATGAACATGTCGGGCAGCACCATCGAGCGGTATTTCAAACCGGTGTCGAACACGCCCTCCTCGGCCAGCAACTGCGCCACGTGAGAGCCGAAGCCGCCCACCGCGCCTTCCTCTATGGTGATCAGCGCCTCGTGGCGCGCGGCCAGGTCGAGAATGAGCGCCCGGTCGAGCGGCTTGGCGAAACGCGCGTCGGCGATGGTGGGGGTGATGCCCTTCTGCATGAGCGCCTCGCGCGCCTTGAGCACCTGGCCCAGCCGCGTGCCGAAGGAGAGGATCGCCACGCGCGCGCCCTCCTCCACGATCCGGCCCTTGCCGATCTCGAGCGCTACTCCGCGCTCGGGCATGGTCACGCCCTCGCCCTCGCCGCGCGGGTAGCGGAAGGCGATGGGCCCGCTATCGTGCGCCACGGCGGTGGCCACCATGTGCTTGAGTTCCGCCTCGTCTGCGGCGGCCATCACCACGAAGTTTGGCAGGCAGGCGAGATAGGCCACATCGAAGGCACCTGCATGGGTAGGCCCATCGGCGCCCACCAACCCCGCGCGGTCGATCGCGAAGCGCACCGGCAGGTTCTGGATGGCGATATCGTGTACCACCTGGTCATAACCGCGCTGCAGGAAGGTGGAATAGAGCGCGCAGAAGGGCTTCATCCCCCCCGCCGCGAGCCCGCCCGCGAAGGTGACGGCATGCTGCTCGGCAATGCCCACGTCGAAACAGCGGCTCGGGTAGCGCTTGTCGAAGAGATCGAGCCCGGTGCCATCGGGCATGGCGGCGGTGATCGCGCAGATCCGGTCGTCGCGCGCGGCCTCCTCGAGCAGCGCCTCGGCGAAGACCTTGGTGTAGGAGGGCGCGTTGGAGGGCGCCTTTTTCTGCTCGCCGGTCACCACGTCGAACTTGGCGCGCGCGTGGCCCGCATCGGCGGCGGCCTCGGCGGGGGCGTAGCCCTTGCCCTTGCGCGTGATCGCATGGATGAGGATCGGCCCCGTGGCGCGCTGGCGCACGGTGCGCAGCACGTTGAGCAGCTGGCTCATGTCGTGCCCGTCGATCGGGCCCACGTAGGAAAAGCCCAGCTCCTCGAAGAGCGTGCCGCCCACGGTCATGCCTTTCAGCATCTCCTTGGCGCGCCGTGCCCCCTCCTGGAAGGGCTGCGGCAGGAGCGAGACGGCGCCCTTGGCCGCCGCCTTGAACTCCTGGAAGGGCTCGCCCGCGTAGAGCCGCGAGAGGTAGGACGAGAGCGCACCCACGGGCGGCGCGATGGACATCTCGTTGTCATTCAGGATGACGATAAGCCGTTTCTTGAGGTGGCCCGCGTTGTTCATCGCCTCGAAGGCCATGCCCGCGCTCATCGCGCCGTCGCCGATCACCGCGATCGCGTCGCCATGCCCGGTGTCGCAGACGCCGCCCAGGTCGCGCGCCACGGCAAAGCCAAGCGCGGCGGAGATGGAGGTGGAGCTGTGCGCGGCGCCGAACGGGTCGTAAGGCGACTCCGCCCGCTTGGTGAAACCCGAAAGCCCGTCCTTCTGGCGCAGCGTGCGGATGCGGTCGCGCCGGCCGGTCAGGATCTTGTGCGGATAGCACTGGTGCGAGACATCCCAGATGAGCTTGTCGCGCGGCGTGTCGAAGACATGGTGCAGCGCAACGGTGAGCTCCACCACGCCGAGCCCCGCGCCAAGGTGCCCGCCGGTTTCCGACACGGCGGAAATCGTCTCGGCCCGAAGCTCCTCGGCCAGTTGCACGAGCTGCGCATCGCTCAGCCGCTTGAGATCGGCGGGGCTTTGCACCTGATCGAGCAGGGGCGTTTGTGGACGCTCTGACATGTCTTCCTCCGCGGCTGGCCGTCAGGACTGGCGCGAGATAACGAAGCGCGCGAGGGCACGCAAGGCGCCCGCGGCCTCTCCATAGGGAGATAGGGCGTTTTCCGCCTCCGCCGCAAGGGCAGCCGCGCGGCGTTTCGCCTCGTCGAGGCCGAGAAGGGAGACGAAGGTGGCCTTGCCCGCCGCCGCATCCTTGCCCACGGCCTTGCCCACGGTGGCGGCATCGCCCGTCACATCGATCACGTCATCCTGAATCTGGAAGGCGAGGCCCAGGGCGCGCGCATAGGCGGAGAGCGGCGCGGTATCGGCCCGGGCCATGCGCGGGCCCGCGGTGGCGGCCCACTCGATGAGCGCGCCGGTCTTGCCGGCCTGCAGCGCGGTGATGTCCTCGAGCGTGAGCGGCATGGCGGCGCTCTCGGCGGCGATGTCGAGCGCTTGCCCGAGCACCATCCCCTGCCCGCCCGCCGCGCGCGCGAGCGTCAGGGCGAGATCGGCCCGCGCCTCCGCGCTCTCGGCGCCTTCCGGATGCGCGGCCAGCTCGAAGGCCAGCGATTGCAGCGCATCACCGGTGAGCACGGCAGTCGCCTCGTCCCATTTCACATGCACGGTGGGCTGGCCCCGGCGCAACGCGTCGTCATCCATGCAGGGCAGATCGTCATGCACGAGGCTGTAGGCATGCATCGCCTCGATCGCGCAGGCGGGCCAGAGCGCGCGCGCCTCCGCCACGCCGTGAAGCCGGGCGCCCTCGATCACCAGCATCGCCCGTATCCTCTTGCCGCCAGTGACCGCGTAGCGCATGGCCTCGGCCACCTCGCCCGCGCCGAACGGCGCCAGCACAGCCATGAGATGCTCTTCGACGCGCGCCCTGAGCCTGGCGGTTTCGGCCTCCATCGCCGCGCCTACTGGCTGTCGACGGAGGTGGTGCCGGTGGGGTTGCCCTCGCCATCGAGCGTGATGGCCGCCACCTTCTCCTCGGCCTCCTTGAGCTTCTGCTCGCACCGCTTTTTCAGAAGCGCCCCCCGCTCGTAGAGCGCGATCGATTCGTCGAGCGCCACGTCGCCCCGCTCGAGCTTCGTCACCACCAGTTCGAGCTCCTTCATCGCCGCTTCGAAACTCATCTCGCTCGGGGGGGTGTCGCTCATGCCGGGGGCTCCTTCTGCCGGGGTCTTGCTCGAGCATAAACGCCACCGGGCCGGGGTTCAATTCGGTTGACGCCCCGAGGCGGAGGCGAAAGGATGCCGCCATGCCGAGCGAGCCCCACCCCCAGAGCGCCCAGAAGATCGCGCCCGAGACGGGCGCGATGACGGATGTGATCGCGCTCTTCAAGGCCGCGCAGGGGCGCGAGCCCGCGCTGGCCGCCGCGCAGCTCACGGGCGCCCTGCGCATGGTGCCGGGCAAGCGCGCGCTGATGGAGGGCAGCTTCGCCGGGCGCCGCGCCGTCTTCCGCTTCTATCTCGACGCGCCCGCGAAACACGCCACGCGCGACTGGGCCGAGCTCGAGCGCACCCGTCCCTACATGACCGAGGGCGATCTGCAGGCCCATGAGGGCCTCTACACGAGCCCCGAGATCGGCCTCGTGATCACCAGTTTCGCCGAGGGGCAGCCGCTGATGGAGCGCATCTGGCAGGCCGTAAAGCCAGCGCGCCCCGCCATGATGCCGCCCGCCGCCCGGTGGCTGCGCAAATATACCCGACCCACCGAGGCCACCGCGCCTGCCCGGCTCGAGGGCTGGCTCGACCGCGCCGCGCGGCGGGCCGCAAGGCAACCCTTCGAGGCGCTGCGCCCGGTCGAGGCCGCCATTCTGGCCGAACTCCACCGCATCGCCGCGCCGATGGCGGGAAAGCCCTGGCGCATGGCCGTCTGCCATGGCGATTTCCACCCCAACAACCTGCTGGCCGATGGCCCGCGCCTCACCGCCATCGACATCGGCGGCTCGGCCAAACTGCCGATCTACAAGGATATGGCCCGCTTTCTCGCCCATATGGGCCGGCGTGGGCTCGACCTGTCGGGCAGCTCCCGCTTCGGGGCGGATATGGCGGGGATCGAGGCCTTCGCCGAGGCCTTCGCCCTCGACGAAACGGAGCGCGGCATCTGGCTGCCCTTCATGCTGGGCATCGAGGCGTTGATGCGGGTCGAGGCGGAGTTCTTCCGCAAGTCCCGCCTGCGCCGCTCGAAAGCCTTCTACGAGGCGCTGCTGGCCGATCTGCAGGCGATCCCGCTCTAGCTTCTTCTTGTCAAAAATACCTCCGCCGGAGGCGGAAACCCCTCTCTACCGCCCCTTGAAGAGCCCCCCAAGGATACCGCGCACGATGCGCCGGCCCGTCGTGCCCTTCAGCTCCTTGATCACCGCGCCGCTCACCGCACTGCCAAATTCCTGCCCGAAGCTCTTCTCGCTCCGGCTCGTCGAGCGGCTCACGCGCGCCCCGGTATAACGCCGCGCGGCGTTGAACTCGCGCGCCGCGGCCTCCGCCTCTTCCGCCTGCGCCTCCGCCCGCTCGGCCTCGCGCGCCGCCTGCCCCGCACGCTCGGCCAGTATCTCGTAGGCCGAACGGCGGTCGAGGGGCGCGTCATACTTGCCGCGCACCGGCGAAGCCTGCATGGCTGCCGCGCGCTCTTCGGGGCTGGCCGGCCCCAGCTTCGACGAGGGCGGTCGAATGAGCGTGCGTTCCACCACGCCGGGCACGCCCTTTGCCTCGAGCATCGAGGTCACCGCCTCGCCCACGCCCACGTCGCGGATCGCGTCCACCGTGCTGAAACGCGGGTTGGGCCGGTAGGTCTCGGCCGCGCGTTCCAGCGCCTTGCGGTCGCGCGCGGTGAAGGCGCGCAGCGCGTGCTGCACGCGGTTGCCGAGCTGGCCCAGAATGTCCTCGGGGATGTCATCGGGGTTCTGCGTCACGAAATAGACGCCCACGCCCTTGGAGCGGATGAGCCGCGCCACCTGCTCCACCTTGTCGACCAGCGCCTTGGGCGCGTCGTCGAAGAGCAGATGCGCCTCGTCGAAGAAGAAGACGAGCTTGGGCTTGTCGGGGTCGCCCACCTCGGGCAGCGTCTCGAACAGCTCCGACAGCAGCCAGAGCAGGAAGGTGGCATAGAGGCGCGGCGCGCCCATCAGCCTGTCGGCGGCCAGCACGTTTACCTGCCCGCGCCCGTCGGCACCCACATGCATGAGATCGGCCAGCTCCAGCGCCGGCTCGCCGAAGAACCCTGCCCCGCCCTGGTTCTCGAGCACCAGAAGCTGGCGCTGGATGGCGCCCACCGATTGCGTGGAGATGTTGCCGTAGCGCAGCGAGAGCGCATCGCGGTTCTCGCCCACCCAGACGAGTAAAGCCTGCAGATCCTTGAGGTCGAGCAGCGGCATCCCTTCCTCGTCGGCCACGCGGAAGGCGATGTTGATCACCCCTTCCTGCGCCTCGGTGAGCGAGAGGAGCCGTGAGAAGAGAAGCGGCCCCATCTCGGCCACGGTGGTGCGCACCGGGTGGCCCTGTTCGCCGAAGAGATCCCAGAAGGTTACCGGGAAGCCCGAATAGGCATAATCGGTGAAACCGATCTTCGCCGCGCGGCTGGTGAAGGCCTCGTGCAGCTTGAAGCCCGCGCTGCCCGCCGCACAGAGCCCCGAGAGATCGCCCTTCACATCCGACAGCACCACGGGCACACCTGCCGCCGAGAAGCCTTCCGCGAGGATCTGCAGCGTCACCGTCTTGCCGGTGCCGGTGGCGCCGGCGATCAGCCCGTGGCGATTGGCGTATTTCAGCGTGAGCCCCTGCGACTCGCCATATCCCTCACCGCCACCGCCTACGAAAACATGATCCTGCACCGGTATTTCCCCCGTCTCGGTTTTTCCCCGATCTGACCATACTCGGTTAACGATTATGTGCCAGAGTGAAGACGTCCCCGGCCCTCATGTCCTCTTGGTGCCGGGGTGACTTCCTCCCTGTCAGACTGGCCGCGCCGCTTCGGTGCGGCCTTTTTTATCGCTCCCGCGGCACCTGAGTCGCACCGGTTCGCGCATAGGGTGAAAAACCCCAGTCAAGACACCCAAATGCCTTGCAAAAAATATCCACCTTCACTGTTGACGGGTCGCAACAACTGTCATAGCGTCCCCGACATAAAGCTAAGTCGGCCAGTCCGGCAGGGAGAACCAGGGGAAGAGGCCGAAAGGTCTCTTTTCCTTTTTTTACAGTGTCGCAACAGGCCGACCGGGTGCACGGCCGCGTGGAACCTCTTGCATGACGCGGCCGCCTCGGATTTTATCCTGACAGCGCGGCGCCCGCATGTTAACCCGCCGCAGACGACACCTTTCAAGTTCAAGACCACCGAAATGGGGAATTCATGCTGAGATTTCTTTCCACCCTGCCGCTGATCGCCACGCTGGCGCTCGGGCAGGCCGCCCTCGCGCAGGACACCACCACCGAGGAACCCGCCGCGAACGAAGACAGCGCCGCCACCGAGACGCTCGACATGGGCCAGCCCATCAACGAAGATCCCTCCTACATCAAGGAGACCTATGGCGACTGGCAGCTTCAGTGTTTCCGCAGCGAGGCCGAGGAAGACCCCTGCCAGATGTATCAGCTTCTCCGCGAGGAAGCCGGAAACCCGGTGGCAGAGTTCAGCCTCTTCAAGCTCCCGGGCGATGCGCAGGCGGTGGCCGGCGCCACCGTTGTCGTGCCGCTCGGCACGTTGCTGCCGCAGGGGCTGAAGATCTCCGTCGATGATGGCCGCGCCAAGGCCTACAATTATTCCTTCTGCTCGATGGTGGGCTGTTTCGCCCGGATCGGCTTCACGCAGGAAGACATCGACGCGTTCAAGGCCGGCGGCGAGGCCAATCTCGTGATCATCCCCGCTCAGGCGCCGGATCAGACCGTGGTGATCAAGGCCTCGCTCGACGGCTTCACCAAGGCCTACGAGAACGTCTCCATCGCGCCCAACTGAGGCGCGAGGCAGGCCCCGAAACGCCAAGCGCCGCTTCCATCGGAGGCGGCGTTTTTCGTCGGGGCAGCTGGATCAGGAGAAGCGCTTGAGCGCCAGCACCGCGTTGAGGCCCCCGAAGGCGAAGGCGTTCGAGAGCGCCACCTCCACCTTCGCCTCGCGGGCCACGTTGGGCACGACGTCGAGCGCGCATTCGGGGTCGGGCTCTTCATAACCGATGGTCGGGGCGATGATGCCATCGCGCAGCGCCATGATGCAGGCCAGAAGCTCCACCGCGCCGGTGCCGCCGATCAGATGCCCGTGCATCGACTTGGTCGAGGAGATCATCAGCCGGTCGGCGTGGGCGCCGAAGACATCGGCCACAGCCGCGCTCTCGGTCTTGTCATTGGCCGCCGTTCCGGTGCCGTGGGCGTTGATATAGCCCACCTCCGAAGCGTCGATCCGGGCATCGCGCAGCGCGCCGCTGATCGCCCGGGAAGCACCCTGTTTGGAGGGCATGACGATATCCGAGGCATCCGACGACATGGCGAAGCCCGCCACTTCGGCAAGGATCTCGGCGCCCCGCTTCCTCGCGTGCTCCAGTTCCTCGAAGACGAAGACGCCCGCGCCCTCGCCCTGCACCATGCCGTTGCGGTTGGCCGAAAACGGGCGGCAGGCGTCTTTCGACATCACCCGCAGACCTTCCCACGCCTTCACGCCGCCGAAGCAGAGCATCGATTCCGAACCGCCGGTGATCATCACCGGGGTTACGCCGCCATGCACCATCTGGAAGGCCTGCGCCATCGCGTGGTTCGAGCTTGCGCAGGCGGTCGACACGGTAAAGCTTGGCCCCTTGAGGTTGAACTCCATCGAGACATGGCTCGCCGCGGCGTTGTTCATGAGCTTCGGCACCACGAAGGGGTGCACGCGGTTCTTGCCCTCCTCGTAGACCGAGCGGTAATTCTCGTCGAGCGTGGTCATGCCCCCGCCCGAGTTGCCCAGCACCACGCCCGAGCGCGCCGCGAGCTCGCCGGAAAACTCCAGCCCCGCCTGCGCGATGGCCTCGCGTGCGGCGATCAGGGTGAACTGCGTGAAGCGGTCGTAAAGGGCGAGTTGCTGGTGGTTGAAGCGCTCCTCGGGCTCGTAGCCCTTCACCTGCCCGCCGATCCGAATCGCGAGCCGCTCCACATCCTTGAATTCCAGCTCGCCAATGCCGCAACGGCCCTCGCGCATCGCTTCCAGCGTTTCCGGAACGGTCTTGCCAAGCGCGTTGATCGTGCCCGCGCCGGTAATGACGACGCGCTTCACGATTGCTCCGCCACCAGTTTCTCGATGCCGGCCACGATGGTGGCGACCGACGAGATGTCGAAATCGCTCTGCTGCGGCTCGTTGGCGTTGAACGGCACGGAGATGTCGAACTCTTCCTCGATGGCGAAGATGCTCTCGACCAGCCCGAGGCTGTCGATGCCCAGATCCTCCAGCGTGCTTTCCATCGTCACGTCCGAGGGTTCGAGCACCGCCTGCTCGGCGATGATCCTGATGACGCGATCCTTGATGTCCATGCGATCACCCTCCGGTTGGCCCGCGCCCGATTTAGTCGGTTGAGGGCGTCTTGGAAACCGTTTTCTTGAGAGCATCGACATCCGCGAAGAGTCGCTTGAGGCGGCGGAAGTTGCGGAAAAGCTCCAGCGTGCTGTCCATCTTCATCGCTGGGTAGCCCAGCACGACACGGCCTGCCGGCACATTGGACAGGATCACCGATGCGCCCCCCGCGATCACGTTGTCGCCCACGAAGGTGTTGTCGCTCACCCCAGCCTGCCCGCCCAGCACCACGTTGTTGCCGAGCCGCACCGAACCCGCAAGGCCCGAATGGCCGCAGAGCAGGCAGTCGTTGCCGATCTCGCAGTTGTGGCCGATCATCACGAGGTTGTCGATCTTGGTGCCGTTGCCGATGCGGGTGGAGCGAATCGTGCCCCGGTCGATCGTGGTGTTCGAGCCCACCTCCACATCGTCGCCGATCTCGACGCTGCCGAGGCTATGGATGCGCGCCCATGTCTGCGCCTGCGCCTCGCCCTGATCGCCCAGCGTCTTGCGCGCCTTCTCCACGCCCGAAGGCTCGGGCGTGACATAAGAGAACCCGTCGCCCCCGATAACCGTGCCCGGCTGGCAGATGAAGCGCGCACCGATCCTTACGCGCGGCCCGATGCGCACGCCCTCACGCAGAAACCCGCCCGGCCCGATCTCGGCCTCGCCGCCCACGTAGCATTGCGGCCCGATCACCGTGCCCTCTCCAATCTTCGCCCCGGCGCCCACTATGGCGAGCGGCCCAATGGAGACATCGGCCCCGAGTTCCGCAGTCTCATGCACGATGGCAGAGGGATGCACGCCCGCCTCCCAGCCCTGCCCCGGGTCGAGCATCGCCGTGAGCCCGGCCATGGCGAAGCGCGGACGCGGCGCAAGGATCGCGGCCTCGAGCCCGAAGCCCTGCCAATCCGCATCGGCCCAGAGCACGGCGGCGCGCGCCTTGCCCTGCCCGAGTTTCTCGGCAAACTCCGGCTTCATCGCCAGCGCAAGCTGGCGTTCGGTGGCATCCGCCGGTTCGGCGGCGCCCTCCACTTCGATATCGGCGGCGCCCACGGCGGTGGTGCCGAGCGCGGCGGCAATCTGCTCTATCGTGTAGCCCATGCGTGCTCCCTCGAATTCGCCCGACATGTAGCCGCGTTAGACGCAAAGAAAAAGCCCCCGCGCAGAGAGCGCGGAGGCCTTCGGGATCTCGCCCGGGCGCTGACCTAGCGGTCGATGCGCCGGGTCGGGTCGGAGCTGGTGCTCTGCGTCACGCCGGAACTCTGCGGCTGGCTGATGCGCACCACTGGCTCGAAGCTGTTCTGCGGCTGGCTCACGGGTTGCGTGTTGCGCGGCACGTTCACCGCCACCTGCGCGGGCTGCACATACTGCACCGCGGCCACCGAGGGGTTGGCCACGCCCGGAGCGGTCACGCCCGCCTGTTCGAGGAAGGCCCAGATGCGCGCATCGCGGCCATAGACATCCTCGCGATACTGCGCCCGGCCCTTCTGATCGGTGAAGGCGGTGCGGTAGATGATATGCACCGGAACCTGCTCAACAAGATCCACCTGCGTCTCCTGCCCCGTGTCGAGGACCGAGTGGAAGAAACCCTCAGGGTCCGCTTCCTGCCGCGCGAGCAGCTGGTAGGCAAACTCGAAGGGTTGCGCGAGGCGGATACAGCCGTGGCTGTAAGCCCGCTTCGCCCGCTGGAACAGATGCTTGGTGGGCGTATCGTGCAAGTAGATGTTGTACTGGTTGGGGAACATGAACTTCACCAGCCCCAGCGCGTTCGAGTTCGACGGCGGCTGCTTGAGATCGAACGGGAAGTTCGAGGCCGTATAGGCGCCGAAATTGATTCCCGCGCGGCTCACCTGCCGGCCGGACCCGTCATAGAGGCGCAGGTGCCCAGCCGCGTTGGGGTTGGCGCGCAGCTGCGGCAGGTATTCGTTGACGGCGATCGAGCGCGGCACATTCCAGGTGGGGTTGATCACCATGTGCTCCATCACGTCAGAGAATTCCGGGCTGCGGCGCGAGGCATCGTTGGCCCCCACCACGGCGCGTGTCTCGAAGGTGATCGCGTCGTTGTCGATGATGCGCGCACTGAAATCGGTGAGGTTCACGAGGATGTGGCGGCTGCCGCGTTCCTTGTTGAGCCAGCGCTCGCGCTCCATCGCCACCAGCACCTGCGCGAGGCGCTGCCCGGGCTCGCGGTTGATTTCCGTAAGAGTGGCGGAGCCAGCCGCACCATCGGGCTCGAGCCCGTGATCGGCCTGGAAGCGGCTTACCGCCTTCTCGATATTGCCGTCGTAGATAAGCGTCGAGGTGCGCGGCAGGTAGCCCATGCTCATCAGCCGGTTGCGCAGCGCGATCACCGCATCGCCACGGTCGCCGAGCTTGAGGGCACTTGCCGGAACCGAGGGGCCCCAGCCGCCCTCCGCGATCAGCGTCTGAAGGCGCATTTTCTCCTTCATCAGCCGCGCATATTCGCGGGTCTGCGGCACGATCGAGCGGAAATAAGCGCGCGGGCGGTGCTCCATGATGCCAGTCAGATAGGTCGTGGCATCGCGGTAATTGCCCTTCCGCTTGATTCCGTCATCCACTTCGGCCGGATTCAGCACGCCCGACTGCATGTCGCGGGCAAGCTGGATGAAGGCCTTGCTCATCTCCACCTCGGCCATGCCCCGCTCGCGCGGGGTGCGGATATCCGAGAGAACGGCCATCAGCCGGTCGCTGTCGTAGCGTTGCGCGGGCAGGCCGTGCATATGAGCAGTGGCCATCGCCGAAAACAAAGCCGAACGGCGCGCGCGGCTCTCCTCGTCGCTGCCCGTCCAGACCGGCGCGAAATCCACCGAGCGGTAGAAGGCGGCGATGTCCCGGTCGTCGGCAGCCGCTTCCGCGACAGCGGTCTTGTAGGATGTGATCTCGCCAAAGGCATGGGCCGGCGCGGCAAAGGCCACGCCCGTCAGGCTCAGCGTCGCTGCGAGCCCCAATGCACGCAGGCTGCTCCCGAAGACTGTAGAACGCATTATCGTATCCCCTGAATCGTCGTTTGCTTCCAATTGCTCCGATCATCGACGAATATATGCTTGTGTCCAATAACATTTTCTCCAGTTTTCCCGGCTTTCCACAGAGTGAGCCGGCCTCGCAACAGCCTCGCGCCCGGAAGCACGCACACCACCAGAGCGCGAGTTGCGCAAAAAACCGCCGAATTCGCCGGGCTGATAAAACTTTAGCCATTCCGCCCTTGGTCAAAAAAAAAGGATATGTCATAAAAACACCACAACTGGGGGACTTTTGGCAAAACCGCTCCATAAGCGGGCTACAGAGGTAAGCGACGGGACAGGCGCTGAATACATGACAGACACACGCACTTCGGGTTTCACGAGGCGCGCATTGCTGGGGGCATTCGCAGCCACCGCGGTAACTGCGGCACCAACCTTCTCAAATGCAGCAGGCTTCCTGCGCGGCGCGGGAGACATCCGCCGCATCAGGATGACCTCGCAGCGCACCGGCGAAAAGATCGATACGATCTACTGGATCGAGGGTGAATACATCCGCGACGCTCTCGCCGAGATCTACTACTTCATGCGCGACTGGCGGACTGACGAGACACTCGCGATCGACAGCCGAACGGTCGATATTCTGACCGCCGCGCACAACCTGCTCGATGTGAGCGAACCCTATCTTCTCATCTCCGGCTACCGCAGCCCCGCCACCAACGCGCTTCTGCGCTCGCGCTCTGGCGGGGTCGCGAAGAACTCGCGCCACATGAAGGGCCAGGCGGCGGATGTGCGGCTCTCGTCTCGTTCGGTGAGCCAGATGTATCGCGCGGCGGTTGCCTGCCACGGCGGCGGAGTTGGCCGCTATTCAGGTTCGGATTTCGTGCACATGGATTGCGGGCCCGTGCGCACCTGGGGCAGCTGATCGCAGCCGCCCCGCGAAGACCTCTCGAAGACCGGCGGAGCCCTGCGCCGCCACCTCCAAAGTCAAACGTTTCATGTTACAGGCAGCGCCGGCGATCCATTTCGCCGGCGTTCGCTTTGATGGGGCGGCCTCGTATGCCATATCGTGAAACTCTGTGCCTACCGCGCCGCCGAATCGAGTATTTGACCCAAGAAGAAACACGCACCGCGCCTTCTTCTTGGGTCAAATACTCACTTCGCAGATTCGAGCGCAATCCGAAACGTGGAAACCGGTCTTCGGAGAAAATTGCGCGTGAAATCAAGTTTCTGGAGCGCCAACCTTGATCCGGAAATCATGGACGGTGCTCTAGCCCGCCGCTTCCAGCCGGGCCATCCGCGCCGCGCGCAGCCGCGCGAAATCCTCGCCCGCGTGGTAGGAGGAGCGCGTGAGCGGCGTGGCCGAAACCATCAGGAACCCCTTGCCGAAGGCCGCCTTCTCATAGGCCGCGAACTCGTCGGGATGCACGAAGCGGTCGACGCGGTGATGCTTGGGCGTCGGTTGCAGATACTGGCCGATGGTCAGGAAGTCGATATCGGCCGCGCGCATGTCGTCCATCACCTGGTGCACCTGCGCGCGGCTCTCGCCCAAGCCCACCATGATGCCCGACTTTGTGAAGATCGAGGGGTCCATCTCCTTCACCCGTTGCAGAAGGCGGAGCGAATGGAAATAGCGCGCGCCGGGCCGCACCTCGGGGTAAAGCCCCGGCACGGTTTCGAGGTTGTGGTTGAAGACATCCGGTTTCGCCTCAACGACCGTCTCCAGAAC
Organism: Roseovarius sp.; assembly: GCA_040222155.1. Classification (GTDB taxonomy): domain Bacteria; phylum Pseudomonadota; class Alphaproteobacteria; order Rhodobacterales; family Rhodobacteraceae; genus Roseovarius. The sequence goes on along the minus strand of JAVKDQ010000130.1, from coordinate 26,884 downwards.
CGAAGGGTCGCAATGCAGGAAATCGGGAGTGAGGATCTCGATGGTCGTGCCCGGGCTGCGGTGGCGGATCGCGCGGATCGTCTGCGCGAAATGCGCCGCGCCGCCGTCTTCCACATCGTCACGGTCGACGGAGGTGACAACGACGTGATTGAGCCCCAGCTTGTGCACCGCGTCGGCCACGCGCCCCGGCTCGAACGGGTCGAGCTGCTCCGGCGGCTTGCCGGTGGCGATGTTGCAGAAGCTGCAGGCGCGGGTGCAGACATCGCCCATGATCATCATCGTGGCGTGGCCCTGGCTCCAGCATTCGCCGGCATTGGGGCAACCCGCTTCCTCGCAGACGGTCACGAGCTTGTGCTCGCGGATGATCTCGCGGGTTTCCCGGTAGCCCTCCGAGGTGGGCGCCTTCACGCGGATCCATTCGGGCTTCTTCGGCTGGGCGTTGTCGGGCCGCCGGGCCTTTTCGGGATGCCGTTGCTCGGGGATCTTGATGTCTCGCATGGCGGGCCTCCGCGAACGCTTTGCTAACCTCCGCCATGACATAATCCATCGCGGTGGAAAGTGCCAGTAACCTACGCGCCAGGTCCACAGTCGCCCGCCACACCGTTCCGGCCAAGACTGCCCAGCGGCTCCGCCGCGCGCCGGGTTGCGCGAGGCCGGATTAAGCGGGATAAGCCGAGCCAGTAACCGCAGCGAGAGGCTCGTCTCGATCATGGTTTGGCAGGCGCATCGGCGCGAGGCCCGAAAGCTCGGGCAGATGCAGGATTACCTCAAGCAGATCGTCTATGGCGGCAATGACGGGATCGTGACGACATTCGCCATCGTCGCGGGCTTCGCGGGCGCCGCCGCCGACGGGGTCGCTCAGATCGGTGGTCTGGCGGTGCTGGTCTTTGGATTGGCCAACCTCTTCGCCGACGGGGTGAGCATGGGTTTGGGCGAGTTCCTGTCGCTGCGCTCGCAGCATGACCTTTATCGTGCGCGGCGCGAAACCGAGCTGCACCGGATCGCGAGCACGCCAGACCGCGAGCGCCAAGAGCTCTTCGAGATCCTGCGCCAGCGCGGGCTCCCGGCGAGCGAGGCCGATACCGCCGCCGCGATCCTCTCGCGCCATCCCGAGCTGATGGCCGACCTGATGATGAGCTACGAATTCGGCATGGCCGACCCCAACGAGGAAAGCCCGGTGCTCAACGGGGTCGTCACTTTCGTATCGTTCCTGATCTTCGGCGCGGTACCGCTTCTGCCCTATTTCCTGCTCCCGCCCGAGGGCCGAACCTTCGCGCTGTCGATCTCGGCCACAGGCGCGGCGCTGGCAAGCCTCGGGCTCCTGCGTTGGTATGCCACCGGCGAGCGCCTTTTCCGCTGCGTGGGCGAGACCACGCTGGTGGGCTCGCTTTGCGCGCTGGTGGCCTTCGGGGTTGGCTGGCTGGTGGGCGGCTGAACGGGTCAGCCCATCAGGCCGCCCGCGTCGCCCAGCTTCTGGTAATAAAGCCGCAGCCGCTGAAGAGAGATGCGCAGCACCACCTTGCCCGAGCGCGCAGACCAACCCATGCGCGCCTCGATGGATTCGAGCCCTTCAAGATAGCAGCAACAGCGCAACGCCACGTCGCCAAGCCCCGGGCCGAGGTCGCGCAGCGCGCCCACCACCCTCATCCGCGCCGCATCGGAGCCGGGGCCGCCGGCCGCGCACGGCTCTGCCGCCTCGGCGAGATACTGGTCCCAGTTCCGGTCGGGACGGCGCGGCAGGCCCGCCATCTCGAAATCTTCCTGAAAGCGTTTGCCGATGCCCAGAAGCTCCTTCGGCAGGAAGCGCTCGCCGGTGCGGTCGCGCCGCCGCGCGAGCAGTGAAAGCGGCGTTTCGGGGGCGTGATACTTGCGGTCGGCCGGCGGTGTTTCCGCCGCGCACCGGGCGCCGTGGGTGAAGGCGGCGGGGGCCTCGGCAAGCCCGAAGGCGCGATTCTCGGCGCGGGCCAGCATCCGGTTGAGCGCGCTCCGCCCCGTCGGCGTGATCCGGTAGCGAGATATACGCGAGGGCGCATCGCAGGCGATCCAGTTGTTGAGCGCCATCACTTCGGCCACGTCGCGGCCCACCACGGCGCGACGCACGGTGTCGCCCGCGTCGTTCTCCTGCACCACCACGGCCTTGTCCATGTCGACCGCCACCGCCAGCACCGCTTCGGGCTCGATGAGCCGCGCGAGGATGCGGCGCGCCTCGGCGTCGAGCGCCTCCTCGGTGAGCGCAGGCGTGGCAGGTTCCGGGCCGGGGCGCGTGGATGTGGCCATCCGCCCCCGCTCGGGCCAGTCGCGCAGTCTTTGCACGCAGGGGCGCAGCCGGTTCAGGGCGTGGTCCACCAGCAGGTCTTCGCGCCGGGCCTCGAGCGCGCGCACCTGCCGCAGAACGGTCGAGGCATGTACGCCTTCGGCCCGCGCGATGGCCCGGATCGGCGTGCCCGCCTCGGTATGTTCGAGATAGGTACAGGCTTCCTTCGGCACCCAGTGCGGCAGGTGATCGGCAAGGTCACGGGCCGTATGAGTTTCTGGCATGGCGCGTCCTCCAGCGGATGCCTCGGGCGCGTGTCCCGCGCTGTCCCGAAGCCCTTCTCCCAGTTTATCCACAGGCGAAACACAACCTGAAGATGATTTAATTACCTGTTCGTTAACAACAGGGCGGTTGGTTTCAATTTGTTTCCAATTCCTAAACAATTAGCTGGAGCACCGCGCGGTGCGAATGCCCTCGGCGCAACACCCTTATAGGTTGTGTCAACCTCACCTGACATTTCGACAGGAGGACGACATGCAGGACATCCTTTCCCAGCTCGACCGGATGCGCCGCCCGCGATTGCTGATTCGGGCCGCGCGGATCGGCAGCGAGGACTATCGCCGCGAGCAGGCGCTCAAGCGGGTTCTCGGGTTCGACCATCCCAGAGGCAACGGCGCCGCGTTGGCGGCGCTGATGGAGATCGAGGGAGAAATGGAGGAGATGCGGCGGTGCTCGGTGGCGGGCTACTCGGCCACGCGCCACGTGGAGGTGATGATCGCCATCATGGGCGAGGCGCGGTTGATGCGCGCCTCGCTGGGTCTTTGAGGCCTTAGCCGAAGGCGTCGGGCATCGAGGCCTTCTTCTCGGCCACGTAGGCTTCGAGCGCCTCGGTGATGCCGGGGTCGAGCGCGGGTTGCTGGTAGTCGTTCAGCATCTTCTTCACCCGTGCCGCCGCGAGCGTGGAGGTGTCGCGCTCGCCTTCCTCGAACCATGTCTCGAAAGGCTTGTAGTCGAGCACTTCCGTGCGCCAGAAGGCAGATTTGAAATTGGCCTGCGTATGGGCGCAGCCAAGGTAGTGCCCGCCCGGGCCCACCTCGCGGATCGCGTCCATCGCCTGCCCGTTCTCATCCATGTAGATGCCCTTGGCGAGGTGATGCAGGTAACCCAGCTGGTCGGCATCCATCACGAATTTCTCGAAGGACGACACCAGCCCGCCCTCGAGCCAGCCACAGGAATGCAGCATGAAGTTCACGCCCGAGAGCAGCCCCATGTTGAGGCTGTTGGAGGTCTCGTAGGCGGCCTGCGCATCGGGCAGCTTGGAGCCGGTGAAGGAGCCCGCCGAGCGGTAGGGCAGCCCCAATCGGCGCGCGAGCTGGCCCGCGCCATAGGTGATCATCGAGGCCTCGGGCGTGCCGAAGGTGGGCGCGCCGGAGTTCATGTCGATCGAGGTCACGAAGGCGCCCATGATCGCGGGCGCGCCGGGGCGCACGAGCTGGCTGTAGGAGATGCCCGCAAGCACCTCGGCCAGCACCTGCGTGAGCGTGCCCGCCACGGTAACGGGCGCCATCGCGCCGCCCACGATGAAGGGCGAGACGATGCAGGCCTGGTTGGTTTCGGCATAGACCTCAAGCGCGCCCATCATCACGTCGTCAAAGGTCATCGGCGAGTTGATGTTGATGAGCGAGGTCATCACCGTGTTGTTGTGCACGAACTCCTTCCCGAAGAGGATCTCGCACATCTCCACGCTGTCGCGCGCGCGGCTCGGCTCGGTGACCGAGCCCATGAAGGGCTTGTCGGAGTAGATCATGTGCGCCTTGAGCATGTCGAGGTGGCGCTTGTTCACCGCCACGTCGGTGGGCTCGCAAACGGTGCCGCCCGAATGGTGCAGCCATTTGCACATGTAGCCGAGCTTCACGAATTTCTCGAAATCGGCCATCGTCGCGTAGCGGCGACCGCCGTCGAGGTCGCGCACGAAGGGCGGGCCATAGACCGGCGCGAAGACGAGGCTGTTGCCGCCCACCACCACGTTGCGCTCGGGGTTGCGCGCGTGCTGGGTATACTGCGAAGGCGCGGTGCTGATGAGCTTGCGCGCAAGGCCTCGAGGGATGCGCACCCTCTCGCCATCCACATCGGCGCCCGCGTTGCGCCAGCGCTCGAGCGCGGCGGGGTTCGACACGAAATTCACGCCGATCTCCTCGAGCACGGTCTCCGCGTTGTGCTCGATGATCTCCAACGCCTCGTCGTTCAGCACTTCGAAGAGCGGGATATTGCGCTCGATATACTTCGCCGTCTCGATGCTGACGGCGGTGCGTTCGGCCCTGCGGGCTGCCCCGCCGCCACCGCGCCCTCGCTTGCGAGCTGCTGCTTCCGACATGTCAAACTTCTCCTTGAGCCTTTGTCGCGGGCGCGGATCTGCGCCGTTTCGCAAGATTTTATCTGCTACGGAGAGGGCCACGCAGCGGGATTGCGGCCATGCCCGGACAAAACCGACATCTGCCGACAAATTTGCGCGGCTTAACTCCGGCTTAAGCGGCCTCGGGCAAGGATGGCGCGAAGGTTGGGCCGCATCGCGGGCCCGCCGCCCGCTCTAGGAGATGCCTGCCATGCCCCTGCCCTGCCGTCCCGGCGCGCTCGCCGCGCCTCGGGCCTTGTTCGCCCTGCCCGTTCTGCTGCTGCTCGGCCTGCCCGGCTTCGCGCTGGCGCAATCCGCGAAAACCTGCTGGGGTTTCGGCCCCCAAACCCCGCGCGATATCTCCCAGGCCGAGGGGCGCAATGCGCGGCTCTTCTCGCTGGCGCCCGCGCCCGCGGCGATGAACCTCTGCAATATCCACACCCACACCAGCGCCGAGCACAAGGGCCCGGGCTTTCAGGTCTTCGCGGGCTATGGCACCCATGGTGGCTATCGCTGCAACGAAACCGATGATCTCACGCCGGCCGAGCTCGCCGATCCCGCCGAGGGCACCGGCGCCTTCCACGGGGCAGAGCCCGGCGACACGATCGAGGTGCACTGGGTCTTTACCAGCTGCGCCGTGGCCCCCGGCGAGGGGCTCGGCGCCTGCCTGTCGAGCAGCTGCGCCAACCCGCAGTTGCGGGTCGAATCCCAGGTATTTCTTGTGGTGAACGACCCCGAAACGCTCGATTTCACCGATTTCGGCTATTACGGCCATGTGAGTGAGGGCTATCACCAGCCGCGCAGCCTGCCCGCGGGCACGGGCGAGCCGGTGGTGTTTCACGGCTCGACCACGGGGCCGAAATACAGCGCGCGCGCCTGCTCGCCCATGCAGGTCACGTGGTCGGTTCGGCCCAATTGCGCCCGGCTGGATATCGCCTCGCTGCACCGCTGGGCAGCCGAGGGCAACGTCTTCAACGAGAACCATTCCCATGGCGTGCGGCGGCTGGTCACCGCGCCCGAGCTGCTCTCGCCCATCGAAACCGCAACCGAAGGGTACTGAGGCGCGCGCGGCGCGCTTGCACACCCGCGGGAGGCAGGGTAATCGGCAGTCATGCAGAACCCCTCGTCCCATGACCGCCTTCTCATCATCGACTTCGGCAGCCAGGTCACGCAGCTGATCGCGCGGCGCCTGCGAGAGCTGAACGTCTATTGCGAAATCCACCCATTCCAGGCCGTGACCGACGCCTTCCTCGATGATTTCGCCCCCAAGGCGGTGATCTTCTCTGGCGGCCCCTGCTCGGTGATAGACGAGGGCTCTCCCCGCCCGCCGGAGAAGGTTTTTTCCCTCGGCGTGCCGATCCTCGGTATCTGCTACGGGCAGCAGGTGATGATGCAGATGCTGGGCGGCAAGGTCGAGCGCGGGCATGGCACCGCCGAATTCGGCCGCGCCTACGTCAAACCCACCGAGGCGCGGCTGCCTCTGCTCGACGGCTGGTTCCAGAGCGACGACGACCGCGAGCAGGTGTGGATGAGCCACGGCGACCACGTCTCCGCGATCGCCCCCGGCTTCGAGGTCTACGGCACCTCCCCCCATGCGCCCTTCGCCATCACCGCCGACGCCGAGCGCCACTTCTATGCTGTGCAGTTCCACCCGGAGGTGCATCACACCCCGAACGGCCGCAAGCTCTACGAGAATTTCGTCCGCCAGGCCGGCTTCACCGGCGACTGGACGATGGCCGCCTATCGCGAACAGGCGATCGAGGCGATCCGAGCGCAGGTGGGCGACAAGCGCGTGATCTGCGGCCTTTCCGGCGGGGTCGATAGCTCGGTGGCCGCCGTGCTCATCCACGAGGCCATCGGCGAGCAACTGACCTGCGTCTTCGTCGATCACGGGCTCCTGAGGCAGGGCGAGGCCGAGGAGGTGGTGGGCATGTTCCGCGATGCCTACAACATCCCGCTCATCCATGCCGACGAGGCCGATCTCTTCCTCGGCGCGCTCGAGGGCGTCTCCGACCCCGAGCAGAAGCGCAAGACCATCGGCAAGCTCTTCATCGACGTCTTCCAGCGCTATGCCGGCGAAATCGAGGGCGCGGAATTCCTCGCGCAGGGCACGCTCTACCCCGACGTGATCGAGAGCGTCAGCTTCTCTGGCGGCCCTTCGGTGACCATCAAGAGCCACCACAACGTGGGCGGTCTTCCCGAGAAGATGGGGCTCAAGCTCGTCGAGCCGCTGCGCGAGCTCTTCAAGGACGAGGTGCGCGCGCTCGGCCGCGAGCTTGGCCTGCCGCAAAGCTTCATCGGGCGCCACCCCTTCCCCGGGCCGGGCCTCGCAATCCGCTGCCCCGGCGCGCTCACCCGTGACAAGCTCGAGATCCTGCGCAAGGCCGATGCCGTCTATATCGACCAGATTCGCAAACACGGGCTTTACGACGAGATCTGGCAGGCCTTCGTCGCCATCCTGCCGGTGCGCACCGTCGGCGTGATGGGCGACGGGCGCACTTACGATTACGCCTGCGCGCTCCGCGCCGTCACCTCCGTCGACGGGATGACCGCCGATTACTACCCGTTCAGCCACGACTTCCTGAGCGAAACGGCCACCCGCATCATCAACGAGGTGACCGGAATCAACCGCGTCACCTACGACATCACCTCGAAGCCCCCCGGCACCATCGAGTGGGAATGACGCGGCGATCTTGGGTGATTTTCCGCCGGCCCGCCGCCTGACCTGATCGGTTTTTTGCTGAAATCCGCGCCCTCGGCCCCGGGGCCTTGCGGGTTGAAATCGCGCGATCCTAGAACAGCTGTCAAAAGCAAGGAGGCGAGCAGATGCTTCAGGAAAGAAATTTCGGGGCCTTCGAGCCGCTCAACCCTTATGCGTGGGATGCGTTCTCGCAAGACGGTGAAGACGGGATCCTGCAGGAGGTTCTGGGCCGGCTGGGCGTGCTCGGTCGGGCGGGCGAAAAATGGTGCGTCGAATTCGGCGCCTGGGATGGCGTGCACCTCTCCAACACCCACCACCTGATCCGCAACCACGGCTTTCACGCGGTGATGATCGAGGCCAACAAGCGCCGCTTTCGCGAGCTCTGCCGCAACCTGCCTTCCGAAAAGGTGTTCAAGATCAACCGCTTCGTGGAGCTCGAGGGCGAGAACGCGCTCGATGCCATCCTGGGCGAAACCCCGATCCCCGAGGATTTCGACCTGCTCTCGATCGACATCGACAGTTGCGATTACCACGTCTGGAAGAGCCTCACCCGCTATCGCCCGAAGCTCGTCATCATCGAGTTCAACCCCACGATCCCGGTGGAGGTGCCCTATGTGCAGCCGCCCGATTTCTCGATCCAGCGCGGCAACGGGGTGAAGGCGATGGACAGCCTCGCGCGGGAAAAGGGCTACACCACCATCTGCGTGCATGGCGGTAACCTGATCGCGGTGCGCAACGACCTGCTCCACCGCATCAGCAACGCGGAGCCGCCCCGCATCGAGGAGATGGCCGACCCCGAGGCGCGGCGCTTTCTCTTCGTGGGCTATGACGGCACGATCCTCTCCAATGCCGAAGATCTGCCCATGCCGTGGCACCCCACGCAGGTGAGCATGGAGGATCTGCAGGTGCTGCCCCGGCCGCTCAGGCGCTTCACCGGCACCTACACGCCGTTCCACTGGCTCTGGTTCGGGCTTCTTGACCATTGGCGGCGGCTGAAAGCTCTGCTAGTCAGCCGAGGCTGACACGTCCGGGCCGCTCGTCCGGGTGGCGGCCCCCTTGCCCTTGCCCCTGCAGCCCGCCCTGATGATCACCCTCCCGGACCAGCCCTCACCGCCTCCCGGCTCCGCGCCACCCCCTGCGGCGCCGCCGCCCGAGCGCGTGATCGGAGCCGCGCTCTGGATGCTGGGCGCGGTCGTGGCCTTCTCCACCATGGCGGTGGCGGGCCGCGCGGTGAGCTTCGAATACGACACGTTCGAGATCATGCTCTACCGCAGCCTGATCGGCCTGCTCTTCGTGCTCGCCGGCGCAGGCCTCGCTGGCACGCTGCGCCAGATCACCCGGCGCAGCCTCGGCGTGCATTTCACCCGCAACATCTTTCATTTCGCCGGCCAGAATCTCTGGTTCTACGCCATCACCGTTATTCCGCTGGCGCAGGTCTTCGCGCTCGAGTTCACCGCGCCGCTCTGGGTGCTCGTGCTCTCGCCGCTGGTGCTGGGCGAGCGGCTCACCCGGGTGCGCGTGTTGGCGGCGATGGGCGGCTTCCTCGGCATTCTGCTGGTCACCAAGCCCAGCCCGGAAACCGTCAATCTCGGCACGCTCGCGGCGGCCCTCGCGGCGGTGGGCTTCGCGGGGTCGATCATGCTCACCAAGCGCCTCACCCGCACCGAAACGCTCACCTGCATCCTCTTCTGGATGACGCTGATGCAAACCGGATTCGGCCTCTTCTTCGCCGGAATCGATGGCGATCTGGCCCTGCCCCACGCGCAAAGCCTGCCTTGGCTCGCACTGGTGGCGCTGGGTGGGCTCACCGCGCATTTCTGCCTCACCACCGCGCTGCGCATGGCCCCAGCCACACTGGTTACCCCCGTGGATTTCCTGCGCCTTCCGGTGATCGCGGTCATCGGTCTCCTGCTCTACGGCGAGCCGATCGACCTCTTCGTGATCCTCGGCGCTGCGGTGATTTTCGGGGCGAATTACTGGAACATCTGGGCAGAGCGGCGCGGTTTGAGCAGGCCACGCGCCAAACCGTGACAAAAATGTTGCATTCCCCCCTCTGCGGCGCGGCTCCATTCTCCCTGACGTTGCGTAAAAATTGATTCGATTCGGGCCTTCCGGTTACGTGTTTTCAATTCCCGGAGGAGTCCAAAACATGAAGAAGCTTTCCCTTGCTGCTACAGGTCTCGTGCTCGGCGCGAGTGCAGCCACCGCAGGAGGCCTTGACCGCAGCTACACCCCCGTCGACCTGATCTTCGAAAAGGGCAGCTATGCGGAGCTGTCCTACGGTTTCACTATGCCCGACCTGACAGGCTCGGATTTTCTCGGCAACGCGATCGGCAATGTCGGCAGCGACTACGGCATCTGGGGCGCGGGCCTCAAGCTGCAGTTCAACGAACAGTGGTCGTTCAGCCTGATCTTCGATCAACCCTACGGCGCCGATACCTCCTACGCCGGCAACCCGGCCACGTCGCTTCTGGCGGGCACCGGGGCCACGGCGGATTCGAACGCGCTCACCGCGATCCTGAAGTATCAGGCAACCGATCGGTTCTCCGTCTACGGCGGCCCCCGCGTGGTGCGTGCCGATGGCACCATCTCGCTTTCGGGCCTCGCCTATGGCCCGCTCAGCGGCTACCAGGTGAACTTCAACTCGAACGACGGTCTGGGCTACGTGCTCGGTGCCGCCTATGAGCGCCCCGAGCTCGGCATGCGCATCTCGGCCACCTATCATTCGGCGGTCGATCTCGACTTCCAGACGGCGGAGAACATCCCCACCACCGCCGGTGGCCTGGGCTTCTACGTGCCGACCGGCATCACCGCCACGCAAACCCCGCAGAGCTTCGAGCTGGCCGCGCAAACGGGCCTCAACCCGCGCACGCTGCTTTTCGGCTCGGTGCGCTGGTCGGAATGGAGCGCCTTCTCGCTCAACCCGCCAAGCCCGGTGCCCAACCTCGCCGAGCTCGACGACACCTGGACCTACGAGATCGGCGTCGGCCGCCGCTTCACCGACAAGTTCTCCGGCAGCGTGGCCTTCTCCTACGAGCCCGGCGGCTCCGACAGCCTCGTGTCGCCGCTCGCCCCCACCAACGGGCAAACCGCTGTGACCGTAGGCGGCAAATACCAGGTGACCGACCGCATCAGCTTCTCGGGCGGCCTGCGCTACACCATGCTGGGCAACGCCCTGCCGGAAACCGGCACGCCCGACACGCCGCGCGGCTCGTTCCGCAACAACGACGCGCTCTCGGTGGGCTTCAAGATCGGCATCGCGCTGAACTGACGCTCGCGACACCGCGAGATCAGGAGCCCCGCCCGCGCAAGCCGGCGGGGCTTTTCATTTGCAGCCTCGCGCCAGGGGTGGCTTTTTCCGGTTTGACCGCGCCGCCGCCTCTGGCTACCAAGCCTGTCAAACGCCCCGGAGCCCGCACGCATGATCTATCCCACCGCGCAACACTGGCTGGACGCCCCCAAGAAACGCGTGCTCTTCTACGGCATGTCGGGCCTCGGAAAGACGCATCTTTCCAACATGCTGCGCGCAGGCGGCGGGTGGTTTCACTACTCGATAGATTATCGCATCGGCACCCGCTACATGGGCGAATTCATCACCGACAATGCCAAGGCCCACGCGATGAAGGTGCCTTTCCTGCGCGATCTGCTGATGTCGGACTCGATCTATATCGGCTCCAATATCTCCTTCAACAATCTCTCGCCCGTCTCAACCTATCTGGGCAAGCCGGGCGATCCCGAGCAAGGCGGCATGCCCGTCGACGAATTCCGCCGCCGGCAGGAGCAGTTCCGCCGCGCCGAGATCTCCGCCCTGCAGGACACCGCCTATTTCATCAGCCGCGCCGAGGCGCTCTACGGCTATCCGCATTTCATCTGCGACACGGGCGGCTCGATCTGCGAATGGGTGGATGGCACAGACCCTGCTGATCCGCTCCTCACGGAGCTTTCGCAACACTGCCTCCTCATCCGCATCGAGGGCAGCGAGGCGCACACGCAGGAGCTCATCCGCCGGTTCGACCGCGCGCCGAAGCCCATGTGCTACCAGCCGGAATTTCTCGACAGGGTCTGGGAGCAATACCTCGCCGAGAAGGGCTGCAGCGAGGCCGAGGTGAACCCCGATGCCTTCATCCGCTGGACCTATGCGCAGGCACTCGAGCACCGCAAGCCGCGCTACGAGGCGATGGCGCCCTGGGGCGTCTCCGTGACCGCCGAGGAGGTCGCCCTCGTCACCTGCCCCGAGGATTTCGAGGCGCTCGTGGCCCGGGCTCTTGAGCGCCGCGCCGAAGCGCCTACCTGACTCCCCTCATCCGTCGCCAGAGCCAACCGGAAGACCCGCCCATGCCCATCAAGATCCCCGCCGAGCTGCCCGCCTATACCGTGCTCACGCGCGAGGGTGTCATGGTGATGAGCGAGGACGAGGCCGCGCGGCAGGATATCCGGCCCCTGCGCATCGGTCTCCTCAACCTCATGCCCAAGAAGATCCAGACGGAGAACCAGTTCGCCCGGCTGATCGGCGCCACCCCCCTGCAGATCGAGCTCAGCCTCATCCGCATGACCGAGCACCAGACCAAGAACACCGCCGCCGAGCACATGGAGAGCTTCTACCGCCCCTTCGAGGAGGTGGCCCAAACCGGCGAGAAGTTCGACGGGCTCATCATCACCGGCGCCCCGATCGAGCACCTGCCCTTCGACGAGGTGACCTATTGGGACGAGCTGCGCCGCGTCTTCGACTGGACGCAGAGCCACGTCCATTCCACCTTCGGCGTCTGCTGGGGCGGCATGGCGATGATCAACCATTTCCACGGGGTCGAGAAGCACATCCTCGATCACAAGGCCTTCGGCTGCTTCCGCCACCGCAACATGGCCCCCGCCTCGCCCCTCCTGCGCGGCTTCTCCGATGATTGCGTGATCCCCGTAAGCCGCTGGACGGAAATGAAGAAATCCGAGATTGACGCGGCAGGTGGGCTCGATGTGCTCCTCCATTCCGACGAGGTCGGGCCCTGCCTCGTGGAGGATACCGGCCACCGCGCGCTCTATATCTTCAACCATCTCGAATATGACAGCGACACGCTGAAGCAGGAATATGACCGCGATGTAGAGGCCGGCACGCCCATAAACGTGCCCTGCAACTACTACCCCGAAGACGACCCCGCGCGCCCGCCCCAGAACCGCTGGCGCAGCCACGCCCACCTGCTCTATGGCAACTGGGTCAACCAGATCTACCAGACAACCCCCTTCGATCTCGATGCCATTGGCCGTTAAGCTCCTCCTCCTCGCCGCCCTGGGGCTTGCAGGTTTCTGGGGGTTTGTCGCGTGGAAGGCGCGCGCGCATGAAGCCGCCGCCGAGGCAGCCTACCCGCCCGAAGGCCGTTTCGTGGAGATCGACGGCCATGAGGTGCATGGCGTGGTGATGGGCCCCGAAGACGCGCCGCAGATCGTGCTGATTCACGGCTCCTCCGGCTCCACGCGCGACATGACCTTCTCGCTCGCCCCTCATCTGGCCGAGCGCTTCCGCGTCTTCGTCTTCGACAGGCCGGGGCTGGGCTACACAGAGCGCATCAACCAGACCGGCGCCACCATTACCCAGCAAGCCGATCTGCTCTCGCGCGCGGCCCAGGCGCTCGGCGCAGAAAAGCCCATCGTGCTGGGCCATTCCTATGGCGGCGCCGTGGCGCTCGCCTGGGCCGTTCATTACCCCGAAAGGCTCTCGGCCCTCCTGCCGCTCTCCGCCGCCTCGCACCCCTGGGATACCGGGCTCTCCACCTATTACAAGGTGCTCTCGCACCCGCTCGCCGGGCGTGTGGTCATCCTGATGATCACCGCCTTCGTGCCCGACAGCGTCGTGGAACAGCAGGTCGAAAGCGTCTTTAAGCCAGACCCGGTGCCAGAGGGCTATATCGCCTATTTCGGCCCCGGCCTCACGCTCCGCCGCCATTCACTCCGCGCCAACGCGCTCCAGCGCGCGAACCTGCTCGACGAGATCGAGGCCCTCAGCCCGCTCTACCCAGAAATTTCCGTGCCCACCGAAATCCTGCATGGCGATGCCGACACCACGGTGGGCCTCGGCATCCATTCCGAGCCGCTCGCCAAGGCCGTTCCCGGCGCCCGGCTCACCGTGCTCGAGGGCGCCGGCCACATGACCCAGCACAGTCGCGAAGACGAGGTCGTGGCGGCGCTCGAGCGCCTCGCCGCCCGCGCCGGATTGCGCCCCGCCAACTGAGCGGCCATAGTGCCAGCAAAAAAGAGAGGTGCCCGGATGGACCTGCCCTTCGATGGTGCGATCAGCAAGTATTTCGAGGAAGACGCCCCGGAGGATGTGCGCAACGCCATCCGTCGCGCCGAGGAAGACGACATCCTCTGCCCCGACTACCCCCATTCCGAGCGCCTGCCGAAAAAGCCCTACGAGAAGGAACTCGAGGCGCTGCAGGTGGAGCTTGTGAAGCTGCAGGCCTGGGCAAAGGAAACCGGCGCGCGCGTGGCGATCGTTTTCGAGGGTCGTGACGCGGCCGGAAAAGGCGGCACGATCAAGCGCTTCCGTGAATATCTTAATCCTCGCGGTGCGCGCGTCGTGGCCCTGCCCAAGCCCTCCGATACCGAGCTCACCCAATGGTACTTCCAGCGCTACATCGACCATCTCCCCTCCGGCGGCGAGCTCGTCTTCTTCGACCGATCCTGGTACAATCGCGGTGTGGTCGAGCATGTCTTCGGCTTCTGCACCGATGCCGAGCGTGAACACTTCTTCAGCCAGGTCAACGAGTACGAGAAGATGCTGGTGGATGAGGGCATCCATCTCTTCAAGTTCTGGCTCAACGTGGGCCGCGCCGAGCAGCTTGATCGGTTCCTGAAGCGCGAGCGCGACCCCCTCAAGCAATGGAAGCTGAGCTGGATCGACGTGGAAGGGCTGAAGAAATGGGAGGCCTACACCGCCGCCATCGCCGAGACGCTGGAGCGCGCCCACTCCTCCCATGCTCCCTGGACGGTGATCCGCTCCGACGACAAGCGCCGCGCCCGGGTCGAGGCCATCCGCCACGTGCTGCTGGGGCTCGATTATGCGCGGAAGTCGCCCAAGGCGCTCGGCCAGCCCGACCGCGCGGTCTGCGCCGGGCCGGATATCTGGGATGGCTAAACGCGGCTATCACCACGGCAACCTGCGACAGGCGCTGGTGGAGGCCGCTCTGGAGCTGATCGAGGAGAAGGGCCCCACCGGCTTCACCCTCTCCGAGGCCGCCAAGCAGGCCGGCGTGACCCCAGCCGCCGTCTACCGCCATTTCGCGGGCCGTGAAGATCTCATCGCCGAGGCCGCGCGGCAGGGCTACGAGATCTTCTCCGACGTGATGCAATACGCCTACGAGAAGGGTCAGCCCTCGGCGCTCGCCTCCTTCGAGGCCACGGGCCGCGCCTATCTCGCCTTCGCCCGCAAGTATCCGGGCCATTACATCGCCATGTTCGAGAGCGGTATCTCGGTCAACCGCACGCCGGAGCTTGCCAGCGTCGCAAACCGCGCCCGCGCCGTGCTGGAGCGCGCCGCACTGGAGCTCTCGCAGCACATCCCGCCAGAGAAGCGCCCGCCCCCCTCGATGTTCTCCGCGCATATCTGGGCCATGAGCCACGGCGTGGTCGAGCTCTTCGCGCGCAACTCGCCCGGCACGCAAAGCCCCTTCCCGCCCGAAGACCTGCTCGAATCCGGTATCGGCATCTACCTGCGCGGGCTTGGCCTCATTCCGCCCGATCGCTGAACGAGGGCAGCGCGCGCAGCGCCTCGGTGACATGCGGCGCGAGCCAGCCCGCGCCGGTATCGGAGGCGTGGTCGTCATCCATGTAGAGCGCGTCCTCGCCCGAAATCCACGCATAGCGATCGCCTTCCGCAAAAAGCGCGTCGAGCGTCAGCACCTGCGCACCTTTGGCCTCGGCCACCTCCGCCACCACCGCCCGCGCGCGCGCCTGCAGCGCGTCGCTCTCGGTACGATGGATGTAATTCTCGGCAAAGAGCGCCCGCGCGCCGGGCTCATCCAGCCCCCAGAGCATCGCATTCTGCACGAGAATACCGGGGATCACCTTCTGCTGCGGGATCTGGTTCACGATCAGCACCTCGGCCCCCGCCTCGCGCAACCTGCCCACCATCCGCTCGAGCCCCGCGCGAAAGGCCGCCTGCCACTCTTCGTCCGAAATGAACCGCCGCCCCTCCACCTCGCTCAGCCGAAACTGCGGATCAGGCCCGTCATAATCGCCAGAGGCATATAGGCTCCAGCGCGCCACGAGCACCGCCGTGCCGATACCCTCGGCCGCGATCTCCCCGGCATAGCTCTCCATCGCGCGCCGGCAGGCCGCGCTCTCGAGCCCCCCGCGCGCCAGATGCACCCCCAAGAGCGGCGGGCAGCCCGGCTTGTCGCCCAGAAGCACCTCCGCCTCCAGCGCCTCCGCCGCCGCCTCGAACCCCGGCAGGAGCGCCCGCGAATGGCTGTCGCCCAGAATGGCGATCCGGCGCGCGGCGCCCTCGGGCGCGTAGACACTGCACAGAGCGAAGCTCTCCGCGTTGCGCGTATCGGGGCAGAGCGAGAAGGCCGCATGCTCCGTCGTCTGGTCATAAAGCCGCGCGAGAAACGGCGTGCGCTCGAGGTCGAGCCGCTCGGGAAACCCCTCCACTGCCTTGCCCCAGAGCCCGAAGCCGGCAAAGGCCACGATCCCCACCGCGCTCGCCGAAAGCGCCTGCCGCCGCGTATGCAGCACCAGCGGCGCCTTGCCCCTGAACGGCTGTTCAACAAACCGCCAGCTGAGCCATGCCAGCCCCAGCGCTGCCACCGCCAGCGCCAGCATCACCCAGTCGGGCACCTCCCCCGGCGTGCGGATTCGCGCGAAGGCAAAGAGCGGCTGGTGCCAGAGATAGGCGGAGTAGCTGACAAGCCCGATCCCCACCAGCGGCCTGAGCGACAGAAGCCGCGCCGTGAGCGTCTCCTTCTCGGCGAAGAGGATGATGAGGCAGGTGCCCGCAACCGGCACCAACGTGTAGAGCGACGGAAAGGGGATCGAGGCATCGAAAACCACCGAGGCGAAGAGGATCATCGCCAGCCCCAGCGCCGCCAGCACCTCGCTCTTCATCTGCGGCCGCCTGTAGAGAATGGCCGCGCAGATCGACCCCGCCAGAAGCTCCCAGAGCCGCGACGGGGTGAAGTAGAAATTCTGGTTGGGATAGTTCCGCCACCCCCATTCCGCCACCCCGAGCGAGACCACCGCCAGCAAGGCGAAGACCACAAGATGCTTGCGCCGCCGGAACCCCTTGAGAAAGAACAGCACCAGCGGAAACAGGATGTAATACTGTTCCTCCACCGCAAGGCTCCAGGTGTGCAGAAGCGGGCGCAGATCGGCGTTGAGATCGAAATAGCCGCCATGTTCGAGGAAATGAACATTCGATATGAAGAGCGCCGCGAAGGCCAGAGAGCGGGCGAAATCCTCGAACGGGTAAGGCGGGATCCACGCCCAGGCGAACGGAATGCAGACGATGAGCACTAGAAAGAGCGCCGGCAGGATCCGCCGCGCGCGCCGCTCGTAGAAGCCCAGCAGGCTGTAGGTGCCGCGCTCGCGCTCGTCGATCAGGATGGTGGTGATGAGATAGCCGGAGATGACGAAGAACACGTCCACCCCCACGTAACCGCCGCTCCAGAAGGAAAGCCCCGCGTGAAACAGGATCACCGGCAACACCGCCACCGCCCGCAGCCCGTCGATCTCGCGCCTGTATTGCATCATCCGCCCACTCCGCTCGTGACGCCTCTCTTAGGTCGCCCCGCCCGCCGAGGCAAGCACGCGCCCGCGCTTCTTCTTGGGTCAAATACTCAATGAAAAAGGGCCGCCACGGGGGCAGCCCTTTGCCGTTTCGAGACGTGGCCGAAATCAGCGCTTCGAGAACTGGAAGCTCCGGCGGGCCTTGCGGCGGCCGAATTTCTTGCGTTCCACCACGCGGCTGTCGCGGGTCAGGAAGCCGGCGGCCTTGAGAGCCGAGCGCAGCGCCGGGTCGTAGAGCTGCAGCGCCTTCGAGATGCCGTGCTTCACCGCACCGGCCTGGCCCGAGAGGCCGCCGCCCTTGACGGTCGCCATCACGTCGAACTGGTCTTCCACGCCGGCCACTGTGAAGGGCTGGCGCAGGATCATCTGCAGAACGGGGCGGGCGAAATAGGCGTTCATTTCCTTGCCGTTCACTTCCACCTTGCCGGAGCCCGGCTTGATCCAGACGCGGGCCACCGCGTCCTTCCGCTTGCCGGTGGCATAGGCGCGGCCGAGCGCGTCGCGCTGGGGCTCGCGGGAAATGCGCTCTTCGGTGGCGGTGGTGGTGCCTTCGGCCACGGCTTCGAGCCCTTCGAGGGAGTTGATCTGGTCAGACATCAGTAGGCCACCCGGGTGTTTTTCTTGTTCATGGATTTCACGTCCAGCACTTCGGGCTGTTGCGCGTCGTGCGGATGCTCGGCGCCGGCATAGACGCGCAGGTTGGTCATCTGGCGGCGTGCCAGCCGGTTGCCCGGCAGCATCCGCTTGACGGCCTGCGTGACCACGCGCTCGGGATGCGCACCCTCGAGGATCTCGGCCGTGGTGCGCGACTTGATGCCGCCCGGATGGCCGGTGTGCCAGTAATTCGGCTTCTCACGCTTGTTGCCGGTGAGCTGCACCTTGTCGGCGTTGATGACGATCACGTTGTCGCCCATGTCCATATGGGGCGTGAAGCTCGGCTTGTGCTTGCCGCGCAGGCGCGTGGCGATGACGGCGGCAAGACGGCCCAGAACCACGCCCTCGGCGTCGATCAGGATCCACTTCTTGTCGACATCAGCCGGCGTTGCGGAAAAGGTTTTCATGTCGGTGTCTTCCCTTTTGGGGTGGTGTTCGATCCGCGCTTTCTACGCGATTGCACAGCGCAGTCAAGCCAGACTTTCCCCGAAAAATACTAGGATTTCAATTGCTTGCAAAATAGGTATTATTATACCCCAATCTCACCCACCGATTTCGAGGCTCACGGGCGGCTGGCTGAGCAGGCGCGAGATCGTCTCCAACGCCGCCCCGGCCCGGTCCGGCCCGACCGAGCTGTTGAGCGTGAGGCGCACCGCGTGGGGTGCCTGCCCGTCGGCCAGCGCAAACTCGTCAGCCGGCTTGATGCGGATCCCGGCCTCCGTACAGGCCCTGTCGAAGCGCGAAGCCCGCCAGCCCTGTGGCAGGCGCAGCCAGAGAAAGGACGCATCCTCGCGCCAGCGAATGTCCCACCGCCCCAGCGTGTTGACGGCGCGCTGCACCTGCCCCTTCACCGCCTCCTCGGTCGCCGCGCGTATGGTTTCTGCCGCGCCCGAGCGGATCAGTTCCGTCGCGATCCCCATCGAGGGCTGCGGCGGGCCGTAGAAGGAAGATTGCACCACCTGCCGCGCCATGGCCGCCTGCTCGCGCGGCGCGATGATATAGCCGAAACGCAGCGCCGCGGAAACCGACTTGGTGAGCGCCGAGACATACCACGCCCGCTCCGGGCAGATCGCGCGATAGCCCGGCGCCTCGTTGCGGGTGATGCAATGGCAATCGTCCTCGAGAATCTGCAGCTGGTATTGCCGGGCGATCCGCGCAATCTCCATCCGTCGCTCCACCGTGGTGCGGATGGTCGTGGGGCTGTGTACCTCCGCCGAGGTGACAAGCACCTGCCCGCCATGGCGCCGCAGCGCCTCCTCCAGCCGGTCGGGGCGGATGCCCTCGTCGTCCATCTCCAGCCCGATCAGCCGCGCCCGCAGCAGGCGCGCGGCATGGCGGATGCCGGGATAGGCGAGCTCCTCGGTCAGGATCACCGGGTTGGAGCCGTGCAGCACCGATTGCAATACGATGTTGAGCGCGCTCTGCGCGCCGAGCGACATCGCCACGTCTTCCGGCCCGAACCGGCCCACGCGCGCCTCGCTCACCCATTGCGTGACCGCCGCGCGCGCCTCCCGGTCATCGGGGTAATCCGTGAGATCGAGCGTGCCCGATTGCGCCAGTTCCGCCATCACCCGGCGGATCACCGCTCCCTGCCCCGTATCGGGCACGCGCGTCGCGCGGAAATCGAGCTCGCCCATCACATCGTCGCTGATGAGCGGCACGGGCGGCGCGCCCTCGGTCTTCAGCCCACCGGAAACAAAGGTGCCACGCCCCACCCCGGTTTCCACCAGCCCTTCCTCGGCGGCGAGCTTGTAGGCGCGCGCCACGGTGCCCGGCGTGATGCCCAGCTGCCAGGCCAGTTCGCGCACCGGCGGCATCTTCGTGCCCTCTTGCAGCATGCCCGAGCGGATGGCCGCGCGCATGGATTGTACCAACACAATATACTTGGCATCTTGTGTCTCTTCGAGGTTTGGCGGCCATTTTGTATCAATCACAATGTTTTTCTCGCGCAGTTCGGTACAATTTGCTACAGGATTCGCAGGATAAATCGAAAATTGTATCAATACAATAGAGGAGACTCACCATGCCCGCCCTGACGACCACGGAGATCGCGGACCTGTCCGCACTCGCCCGCGACACGCGGCTGCCCGTGATGTCGCGCGCGGCGCTGCGCGTGGCCTTTCTCGCACTCCTCTGGTCGCAGCGCCGCCGCACGCGGATGCACCTCAGAGATCTCGACCCTGCCTTGCTGAAAGATGTCGGGCTCAGCCCTGATGACGCCCGGCTCGAAGG
Source organism: Roseovarius sp. (assembly GCA_040222155.1). Taxonomy (GTDB): domain Bacteria; phylum Pseudomonadota; class Alphaproteobacteria; order Rhodobacterales; family Rhodobacteraceae; genus Roseovarius. The sequence continues at coordinate 6,877 of JAVKDQ010000130.1, read as the reverse complement.
GGCGAAACCTTTCTGGAGGCCGTGACGTCCCCGGAACGGACCTCTTCCCCTCGGGCCGGAGCAACCGCTTCGGCCCGTTTTTTCTTCCCCCCTCAGGCAGGCGGGATCGAATAGGTGAGCGAGGCCCGCGCCACCGGCGCCATGCCGCCCTCCGAAAACATCAGCACCTCGCCCACCGCGAGCACGCGCCCCAGTTTCAGAATCCGGCACTCGGCGATCAGGTCGGTATTGGCGGCAGGCTTGCGCATGAAGTCGATCGAGCAATTCGTGGTCACCGCCAGCGCCTTCGGCCCGATCATCGCCAGCACCGCCATGTACACCGCGCAATCGGCCAGCGCGAACATCGACGGGCCCGACACCGTGCCGCCCGGGCGCAGATGGTGCTCACGCACGTTGAGCCGAACGCGAATGCGCATCTCGCCCAGCTCCTCGATGGTGAACTCGCCCGCGACCTGCGGAAAAACCTCGTCGAGATAGGCCGTTACCTCCTCCGCGGTCATTTTCAGGCTCATGCTTCCCTCCCCGCCTTTTCACCCTGCGCGATGAGCGTTAAGAAGGAGCACAAAGCCAAGGGGGAGACAAGATGACAATCCTGCACCGCGAAGACGATGGCGCCATCGCCAAACTCACCCTCAACGCGCCCGAGAAGCTCAACGCGCTCTCCGATGCGATGCTGGCCGCGCTTCAGGAGGAATTCGACCGCCTGAAGGATGACCGCTCGATTCGCGTCGTCATCCTCGGCGGCGCAGGCAAGGCCTTCTGCGCGGGCCATGACCTCAAGGAAATGACCGCCGGCCGGCAGGCCGAAGATGGCGGTCGCGCCTATTTCGCCGATCTCTTCACCCGCTGCTCGAAGGTGATGACCGCCATCCGCACCCTGCCCCAGCCGGTCATCGCCCGGCCCCACGGCATCGCCACCGCCGCGGGCTGCCAGCTTGTCGCCTCCTGCGATCTGGCGGTCGCCGCGCATGGCACGCGCTTCGGCGTCAACGGCGTCAATATCGGGCTCTTCTGCTCCACTCCGATGGTGGCGCTCTCGCGCAATATCCCGCGCAAGCAGGCTTTCGAGATGCTCACCACGGGCGAGTTCATCGAAACCGACCGCGCCATCGCCCTTGGCCTCATCAACCGCGCCGTGCCGCAAGACGAGCTCGACGACGCGGTGATGGAGCTTGCGGGCACCATCTCGGGCAAGCTCGCCTCGGCGGTGAAGATCGGCAAGCAGGCCTTCTACGCCCAGCTCGAGATGGGCCTCGACGCGGCCTATGACTACACCCGCGACGTGATGGTGGAGAACATGCTCTACCGCGACACCGAGGAAGGCATCCAGGCCTTCATCGAGAAACGCCCCCCGGATTGGAAACAGTAACCGGCCCTCGCGCCTGTTCGAAAGCGATTGTTTCCAATCCGGTGCGGCAGAGTTGACAGCTTCGCCCTGTTTTCGCCACAATTCATCCGGTAGCCTTTATTTATTGGATACATGGAGTTGCGAGTGTGGGTGAACGTTGGAGTCTGGCCGGCGTTGTAAGTGTTTTCGCCAGTATGGCTGCCGCTTCGGAGCTGCCCGCCCCTGTGGAAGCGCGCGCATTTTCGGAGCCTTCCGCGGAGTCGGTGCTGCTGGGGCGCGATCTCTTCTTCGATCCGGTGCTCTCTGGCAATCGCAACATCTCCTGCGCCACCTGCCACAACCCGAGCCTCGCGGGCGGCGACGAGATGTCGCTTTCCATCGGCGAGGGCGGCATCGGGCTGGGCGCGCGGCGCATGGCCGACCCGCTCAACCACCCCGAGGCTCGCATCCCGCGCAACGCGCCCTCGCTCTTCAACCTCGGCGCGGCGGAGTTCTCCACACTCTTCCACGACGGCCGCACGATGCGCGATGCCGCGGCCCCGCACGGCATAAGGATGCCGCCCGATTTCACGCTCGAGCGCCCGGTGCGCTCGCTTCTGGCCGCGCAGGCGCTCCTGCCCATCACCTCGCATGACGAGATGGCCGGCCAACCCGGTGAAAACCCGGTGGCCGACGCCGTGGCGCGCGGCGCCATACACGGGCCCGAGGGCGCCTGGCAGATGCTGGCCGACCGCATCGCCGCCATCCCTGCCTACCGGCAGCGTTTCGCATGGCTCAAGGGCTCCGAAGATCCGCTCCACATCACGGACATCGGCAACGCCATCGGCGATTTCATCGCCTTCGAGTTCCGCTCGACCGACAGCGCCTTCGACCGCTTCCTCCGCGGCGACGACACCGCGATGAGCAACACCCAGCTGCGCGGCATGTCGCTCTTCTACGGCAAGGCCGAATGCGCCACCTGCCATGCCGGCCCCTTCCAGACAGATCACGCCTTCCATTCACTGGGCCTGCCGCCCATCGGGCCCGGCAAGGGGCACGGGCCCTCGGGCTATGCCGATCACGGGCGCTTTGCGGTCACCGGCCGCGAGGCCGATCTCTACCGCTTCCGCACCCCTTCGCTGCGCAACGTCACCCTCACCGCCCCCTACGGCCATAACGGCGCCTATGCCCGGCTCGACGACATGATCCGCCACCACCTCGACCCGCTGACCATGCTCGCCGAATACGATGTCTCCAAGGCGCGGCTCCATGCGCTCGGGTTCGAGCTGCGAACGCCCGACACCGCCGCGCTCGACGATTTCGACGAGATGCTGCGCATCGCCATCTCCGTCAGCATCGCGCCGGTGCGCCTCGCGGAAGACGAGATCGTCGCCATCACCGCCTTTCTCGAGGCGCTGGAAGACCCCGAGGCGCATCCCGGCCGCCTCGGCCCGCCCGCCTCCGTGCCCTCCGGCCTGCCGCTCGACGTGGCCGAGAGCGCAACGCCCGGCCTCGAACTGGCCGGCAACTGAGCCCGCCCTTTCCAAACCCGCGCGGATCGCCTAAATCGCGGAGCATGGAAAAGATCCTTCATATCGTGGGCGGCGGCATGGCCGGCTCGGAGGCCGCGTGGCAGGCGGCGAACATGGGCGTGCGCGTGGTCATCCACGAGATGCGCCCCGAGGTGGGCACCTTCGCCCACCGCACCGGCGATCTGGCCGAGATGGTCTGCTCCAATTCCTTCCGCTCGGATGACGACGAGCAGAACGCCGTGGGCCTCCTGCATTGGGAGATGCGTCAGGCGGGCGGGCTCATCATGCAGATGGCAGACCGTCACCGCCTGCCCGCGGGCGGCGCGCTCGCCGTCGATCGCGATCCGTTTTCTCAAAGTGTTACCAGAGCTTTGCGCGATCACCCTAATGTCGAAGTGGCCTATGGCGAAATCACAGACCTGCCCACCGAAGGCCACTGGATCTTCGCCACCGGGCCGCTCACCTCGCCCGCGCTGGGGCAGGCCATCGCCCGGCTCACCGGCGCCGATGCGCTCGCCTTCTTCGATGCCATCGCCCCCATCGTCTATTTCGACACGATCGACATGTCGAAGGCCTGGATGCAATCCCGCTACGACAAGGGCGAGACTGAGGAAGAGCGCACCGCCTATCTCAACTGCCCGATGGACCGCGCCCAGTACGAGGCCTTCATCGACGCGCTCCTCGCCGCCGAAAAGACCGAGTTCCACGAAGGCGAAACCGCCAGCTATTTCGACGGCTGCCTGCCCATCGAGGTGATGGCCGAGCGCGGGCGCGAAACCCTGCGGCATGGCCCGATGAAGCCCGTGGGCCTCACCAACCCGCACCAGCCCGATGTGAAGCCCCACGCTGTCGTCCAACTCCGCCGCGACAACGCTCTCGGAACGCTCTACAATATCGTGGGCTTCCAGACGAAGATGAAATACGGCGCGCAAACATCTGTTTTCAAGATGATTCCCGGGCTTGAGAATGCCTCCTTCGCGCGGCTGGGCGGCATCCATCGCAACACCTTCCTCAACTCCCCTACGCTGCTCGACCAAGAGATGCGCCTGCGCGCCCAGCCCAATATCCGCTTCGCGGGCCAGATCACCGGCGTCGAGGGCTATGTCGAATCCGCCGCGATGGGGCTGCTCGCCGGCCGTCTCGCCGCCGCCGAGATCCTCGGCCGCCCGCTGCCGCTCGTCCCGCAGGATGCCGCCATGGGCGCGCTCATCCACCACATCACCGGCGGCGCCGAGGCCAAGACCTTCCAGCCGATGAACGTCAATTTCGGCCTTTTCCGCCCGGTCGACGGGTTCAAGGGCGGCCGCCGGGGCCGCCGCGATCGCTACAAGGCCTACACCGATCGCGCCAAGGCCGCATGGGCGGAATGGCTCGCGCAATGCCCACTGGACGCAGACGCGGCGGTGTGATTTGCTCCCGCGCATGGGAGAAAAATTTCTGGACAAGGCCTACAATCTCGCCTCGCCTGAAGAAACGCAGGCGATGTACGATGCATGGGCCGCGAGCTACGACGCCGAGATCGCCGAGAACGGATATGCCACGCCGGGCCGGCTCGCGGAGTTGCTCTTCCGGCACCTGCCCGAGCCGTCGGAGCCGATTCTCGACTATGGCTGCGGCACCGGCCTCTCGGGCCTCGCGCTAAAGCTCGCCGGGTTCGAGGTGATCGACGGGATGGACCCCAGCCCCGAGATGCTCGACGGCGCCCGCCGCAAGGGCGTCTACCGCAAACTCGATCTGCTCGACCTCGGCCAGACCGAGCCGATCCCGCAAGGCGCCTACCGAGTGATCACCTGCGTCGGCGTGATCGGCACCGGCGCCGCACCGGCCTCCACCTTCGATCTGGTGATGCACGCGCTGCCCAAGGGCGGCATCGTCGCGCTCAGCCTCAACGACCATGCGCTCGCCGAGCCGAAATATTCCGCCGCGCTCAACGGGTGGCTCGACTGCGGCGCAGCCCGGCTCCACGTCAAGAACTACGGCCCGCACCTGCCCGGGCAGAACTTGAACTCCAACATATACATCATTGAAAAAGCGTGAGTTTCGCAACCCGTTTCGCGCCATCCCCCACCGGCCCGCTGCATCTCGGCCACGCCTATTCCGCGCTCCTCGCACATGACATGGCCCGCGAGGCGGGCGGCACCTTCCACCTGCGCATCGACGATCTCGACACCGCCCGCAGCCGCCCCGAATGGGAAGCGCAGATCTACGACGATCTCGCCTGGCTCGGCATCACCTGGCCCGCCCCCGTCTGGCGCCAGTCCGAGCGGCTGCCGCGCTACCGGGCCGCGCTCGAGGCACTCTGGGCGCGTGGCCTGCTCTATCCCTGCACCTGCACCCGCGCCGATATCCGCGCCGCCGTCTCCGCCCCGCAGGAGGGCGCGCCACTCGAAGGCCCCGACGGGCTCGTCTATCCCGGCACCTGCCGCCCGGCCAAGCCCCCCACCGGCCCGATGCCAGAGAGCGCCTTGCGGCTCGACATGGCCCGCGCCCAGGCCGCGCTCGGCCACCCGCTCGCTTTCACCGAAGAGGGCGCCGGGCCCGAGGGCGAAACCGGACGGATCCCCCTCTCCGACATGACCCGCACGGTTGGCGACGTGGCGCTCGCCCGCCCCGGCCTCGGCGCCTCCTATCACCTCTCCATCACCTGCGACGATGCCGATCAGGGCATCACCCACGTCATCCGCGGGCAGGATCTCTTCTCCGCCACGCAGATTCACGTCCTGCTTCAACACCTTCTCGGCCTGCCGACCCCCCTCTACCATCACCACAGGCTCGTTCGCGATGAACACGGGCGCCGCCTCGCCAAGCGCGACGATGCCCGCGCCATAGCCACCTACCGCGACGACGGTCTGAGCCCTGCCGACATCCGTTCGATGGTCGGGCTCTGACACCCTGCCCCACAAGTCTTTCAACTTTCCAAAAATACTCCCGCGCGGAGCGCAAGAAAGTCACGGCTCCATCGGTGCCATGATCTCCACTTCCTCGCCTCCGCGGATCGCGGTGTAAAAGCAGCTCCGCCGGTTCGTATGGCAGGCCGGCCCGGTCTGCCGGACCAGCGCCAGCAGGCAGTCCCGGTCGCAATCCACGCGCAGCTCCACCAGCTCCTGCACATGGCCGGAGGTTTCGCCCTTCACCCAGAAATCCTGCCGCGACCGGCTCCAATAGGTCACGCGGCCCGTCTCCAGCGTGCGCGCCACGGCCTCGGCATTCATCCACGCCAGCATCAGCACCTCGCCCGAGGCATGATCCTGCGCCACCACGGGCAGGAGCCCGTCGGCATTCATCTTCAGGCTCTCGGTGTCGAAACGCATGGCGGGAAATCCCTTTTCCTCTCGGCCTCGCGCCTCTATCTATGGGGAGACGACCGAAAGGGAAAGCCATGAGCGGCGAAACCGACCTGATCAAACTCTACTCGGCCCGGATTCTCGAACTGGCCGCCGACATCCCGCATCATGGGCGTCTCGAGGTGCCCGATGCCAGCGTGAAGCGCCGCGCTCCGCTCTGCGGCTCCACCGTCACGGTCGATCTCAAGACCGACGGCACAAGGATCACCGATTACGCCGCCGAGGTGAAGGCCTGCGCGCTCGGGCAGGCCGCGGCGAGCGTGGTGGGCGACCACATCATCGGCTGCGATCTCGCGCAGGTGACGGCGGCGCGCGACGCGCTCAAGGCCATGCTCAAGCAAGACGGCCCCACCCCGCCCGCGCCCTTCGACGGGCTCGAGGTGCTGCGCCCCGCACGCGACTACAAGAACCGCCACGCCTCCATCCTGCTCACGCTCGAGGCCGCCGCCGAGGCGCTCGAGACGGCGCAGAAATCCTCCTCCTGCGCCTGAGCCCGGTTTCCCCGATGTCGCCCCGCACCGTCTGGACCTTAAATTTCACCGGCTGGATCCTGTTCACCGTTTCGGCGGCCTGTTTCCTGTGGGTGACATGGGAGGCCCGAGACGTGGTGGGCATTGTCGCAAGCCTCGCCTTTCTCGTGGCCTGCATTTTCTTCATCATCCCGGTCTGGATTC
>JAVKDQ010000129.1:0-12962 GCA_040222155.1 Roseovarius sp. | reverse complement strand
CCGGTCACGCGGGTGACGAGCACCTCTGGCGGCTTGCCGGTGAGAACGCCCTCGGCATGGCCGTCGGCGGCGGGGTTGCCGCCATCGGTGACGATGGCGCGATGCGCGCCGCGGGCGAGCAGGGCGGCGGCGGCCTCTGCGGCGGTGGCGAGGGGCGACTGGCAGAGAATGCGGGCCTCCTCGAGGTTCACGTAGAGCGTGCCGCGCTGGCGCTGGAGGAAGGGCAGGAGCCGCTCGGCCTTGCCCGGTGAGGCCGGCGCGATGCGCAGATCGGCGGCGGCCAGAAGCGGGCTGCGCGAGATTTCTTCAAGCAATTCAAGGGTTAAATTGCCATCGAGCGCCACGAGGCCGGGGTAGGGGGCCTGTGCCTCGGCGAGGCGGCCATCGGAGAGGGGGGCGAGGATCTTGGCGCCGGCGGCCTCGAGCGAATGGGCGTCGGCGATGGCGGCGATGAGGCCGTTGGCGCCTTCGACGGCCATGTAGCGGTCTGTCGGCATGTCCTCGGAGCGGTAGACATGGGCCACGTCGAGGCCCAGCCCCTCGCAGCGGGCGAGAAGCTCGGTGCCGGACGGGTCGCGGCCCACGGCGGAGAGCAGGACGGGCCGGAGCCCCTTGCGCGCAAGGGCGATGGCGATGTTGAGCGCGACACCGCCGGGTTGGCGGGTGATCCGGCCGGGCACGTCGGAGCCCTGCCGCATGACGCTGGCAGAGCGGCCGATCACATCCCAGAGAACGGAGCCGATGCAGAGAACCTCAGTCATGGGGCGCATGTTGCGTGTCGCGGCGCCGGGCGCAAGCCGGATTCAAGGCGCGGGGCAGGCTGTCGGTATCACGTCGGTATTGCGTCGGTATCACGTCGGTGCCGTGAAGGGGCGGGGGTGCGGGCTCAGAGCAGGCCCGCGCGCTGCACCCGCCAGCCGATGACGGCCAGCGCCGCGAGGGCCAGGATGAAGCCTTTCGGCCCCAGCAGCACGCGCAAGACCCAGGTGCCGAGCGCGAAGCCCAGCATGAGGGCAGCCACCAGAAGCGCCGTCGAGGACGGATGCCCGGCCCAGCGGATCGCGATATAGGTGCCCACCGAGAGCGCGGCGGCCAGCGGCGGCCAGCGGCGGCATGACGCGCTTGAGGTGGGCGCGCTGTTCGTCTTCGGTGCGGTTTGGCATGGGGCGCTCCTTTCTCGGCGATCATAGCACGGGCCCGGCCGCTTTGGGGTTGCAACCGCCTCGAAGCGCCGCTATACGCCCGCCATTCAAATCCCGCAGGCATGGGCGGGCGGATCGGGGGAGACATCCCCGGCTGTCCACCGGTTGAAGCATCCGCTTCTCTCCCCGTGCCGAGGCGCAAACCGGAAAGGAAACGGACCATGGCTCTTCCCGAGTTCAGCATGCGTCAGCTCTTGGAAGCTGGCGTTCACTTCGGCCACCAGACGCAGCGTTGGAACCCCCGCATGGGCGAGTTCATCTATGGCGCGCGCAACGGCATCCACATTCTCGACCTCACGCAGACCGTGCCGATGCTCGACGCGGCGCTCAACGTGGTGCGTGAGACCGTGGCCAAGAACGGCCGCGTGCTCTTCGTGGGCACCAAGCGTCAGGCCTCCGCGCCGGTGGCCGAAGCCGCCGAGAAATGCGCGCAGTATTACATGAACCACCGCTGGCTGGGCGGCACGCTCACCAACTGGCAGACCGTCTCGAAGTCGATCCAGCGCCTCTCGCAGATCGACGAGCTGCTCGAGGGCGGCGCCGAGGGCATGACCAAGAAGGAACGCCTCGGCATGGAGCGCGAGCAGGAGAAACTGCAAGCCTCGCTCGGCGGCATCCGCCAGATGGGCGGCCTGCCCGACCTGCTCTTCGTCATCGACGTGAAGAAAGAGCAGCTCGCCGTGGCCGAAGCCAACAAGCTGGGCATCCCGGTTGTGGCCGTGGTCGACACCAACTGCTCGCCCGACGGCATCGACTACATCATCCCCGGCAACGATGACGCGGCCCGCGCCATCTCGCTCTATTGCGACCTCGTCTCGCGCGCGGCGCTCGACGGCATGTCGGCGCAGATGGGTGCCGCAGGCGTCGATCTCGGCGCGCTGGAAGAAGCCCCGGTGGAAGAGGCCGTGGCCGAAGAGGCCCCCGCCGAGCAAGCCGCCGAAGGCTGAACGCTTTCATGAAACTGACATGGGCCGCGGGCTACTCCGCGGCCATAACAGACCTATGACTTGAGGAGAGCCAAGATGGCGATCACTGCAGCAATGGTGAAGGAACTGCGCGAAGCGACCGGCGCAGGCATGATGGATGCGAAGAAGGCCCTGACGGAAACCGATGGCGACATGGAGGCGGCAACCGACTGGCTGCGCACCAAGGGCCTTGCGAAAGCCGCCAAGAAATCGGGCCGCACCGCCGCCGAGGGCCTCGTGGCCGTGAAGGTTGCGGGCGGCACCGGTGTGGCCGTGGAAGTGAACTCGGAAACCGACTTCGTGGCGAAGAACGGCGAGTTCCAGAAGATGGTGTCGGACATCGCCGATGCCGCGCTTGGCGTGTCGGACGTGGACGCGCTGAAAGAGGCGAAGGTGGGCGGCAAGACCGTGGCCGACATGATCACCGACAAGGTGGCGACGATCGGCGAGAACATGTCGCTGCGGCGCATGGCGAAGATCGAGGGGGAGACGATCGTCTCCTATATCCACAATGCCGCGACCGACGGCATGGGCAAGATCGGCGTGCTCGTGGCGATGACCGGTGGCGACGAGGCCTTCGGGCGGCAGGTGGCGATGCATATCGCGGCCTCGAACCCGGCGGCGCTCAACGAGGCCTCGCTCGACCCGGCGATCGTGGAGAAGGAGCGCCAGATCCAGATCGACATCGCGCGCGAGAGCGGCAAGCCCGACAACATCATCGAGAACATGATCAAGGGCCGCATGAAGAAATTCATGGGCGAAGTGACCCTGCTGGGCCAGGCCTTCGTGATCAACCCCGACCTGACGGTGGAAGCGGCGGCCAAGGAAGCCGGCGCCGAGATCACCGGGTTCATCCGCCTCGAAGTGGGCGAGGGGATCGAGAAGAAGGAAGAGGATTTCGCGGCCGAGGTTGCCAAGACGGCGGCTGGCGGCTGAGCCGACCCTCTCGACGGAAACGGAAGAAGGCGCCCGCTGGGGCGCCTTTTTTCATGCCGTGCCGGATGTGTTGTGAAGGCTGATTGGGAAGCGTACCGGCTGCAGGTGCCAATATGAGGACACCGCAGCCGGACCCCGGAAACCCGGAGAGCCGAAGAGCCCTGAAATTGCAGGGGGTTCCAGCTCGCTGTTCCAAGGCCAAAAAGCCACCACTCACGGAACAGGAGAGACGGTGCTACTTTCCGCTGCGTCAGGAAAGTAGGGATTTCCTTACCATTTGGTAAAACTGTTTCCCGTGGCGCAACCATAGGGGGAAATGCGCGCCACTGTGGGGGGCGATTCGAGGCGATTCAGCGCTCGATCACGTAGATCTGGTTCTGGAAGGCGGCCTTGAGCACGGCCTGCGCGGTGGTCTCCACGCCGAGCGCCTCGCGGGCGAGGCGGAGGTGCTTCTCCACCGTGGCGGGCGTGACCTTGAGGATCGTGGCGATATCCTGCGTGGTCTTGCCGTCGCCGACCCAGCCCAGCACCTCGCGCTGGCGCTCGGTGAGGCTGCGGCCGGGATTGGTGTAGGGCAGGGTGAGGATGCGCAGATGGGCGAGGTTGTTGAGCAGCAGGATCTCCTCGCCATGCTCGGCCCAGACGGCATCGGCCTCGGGCTGGCTCATGCCGGGCCGGGCGATGAGCGCGATGGCGCCCTTGGCGCGAGGCGAGACCGGGCGGAAGCTGATCGAATAGCCCGCGACCACGCCCATGGAGCGGTTGAACTCGACCACCTGGCGCTCCACGGGCGAGAGCGAGCCGTCGCGCAGGCGGCGCTCGAGCACCGACCAGCTTTGCGCGCCTTCGTTCTCGGTGGCCCAGCGAACCATGGGCGCGTGGGTGTAGAGCCCGTCGCCCACGAAGCGGTCGAGATAGGCTTCGTCGAGATTGCTCAGAAGCACGAAATCATCCGGGTCGCCGAAGGAGGTGGAGGTCATGTAGCGGGTGAAGCCGTAGATCAGCCTGTCGAACCCGTAATCGTTCATCTGCCGGCAATGCATGTCCCAGAGGGCTTCGATGCTGGGCGCGGTGACGAAATCGTTCAGCTGCGCCGCCGAGATCATGCCGGTCGGGCCTCGAGATGCCGCGCCATCGCCTCGAGCGCCAGTTCGTAGCCATGCGCGCCGAAGCCGCAGATCACGCCGAGCGCGACGCCGGCGATGTAGGAGCGGTGGCGGAACTCCTCGCGGGCGTGGATGTTGGACAGGTGCAGCTCGATCGCCGGCAGCCCGACCGAGCTCAGTGCGTCGCGCAGCGCGATGGAGGTATGCGTGTAGGCGCCGGCGTTGAGGATGATGCCCGCATGGGTGCCGCGCGCGGCGTGAATGATCTCGACCAGCGCGCCTTCGCCGTTCGATTGCCGAAACTCCAGCCCGAGCCCGAGCGAGGTGGCCTTGGCCGCGCAGATCTCCTCGATCTCCGCCAGTGTCGTCGCGCCGTAGATCTCCGGCTGACGCTGGCCGAGCAGGTTGAGGTTGGGGCCGTTGAGAACGAGAACGGAGGGCATGGCGATCGGTTCCTTGTCTTCACAGGCGTTAGATGGACAACAGCAGGTTTTGTCGAGACCTGCCAGCATGACCGGCGTGAACGGATGGATACTGTGGCCTCTCTGCCGTGATCCGGCAAGAGGGCGTTTGGTTTAGCAGGGATTGCATGAGGTATGCGGCGTAAGGCGCTGTAATAGTATGGTTATTCTAAAATATATGGGTATTTCGACCATATCTTTATTTAACATAATATATATTATGCGCCTTTTACGTGTACCTAGATCGGATGCGGGATTTCGCCAAAATCGCCCGGCACGCCCTGCTCCCGCGCCCATCAGGATCTGAAACAGGATCAGTAATTGCCAGCCACGTATTTGGCGATGGCGGAGCCGCGCGAGTTCACGTCGAGCTTCTGGTAGATGGCCTTGAGGTAATATTTCACCGTGTTCTCCGAGAGCCCGAGCCGCGCGGAGATCTGGAAGTTGGTGAGCCCGTCGACCAGCAGCGCGAGGATCTCGTGTTCGCGGCGCGACAGGCTGTCGGTGTTCTCGGAGGTCAGCCGGCGCAGGATGTCGGTGGGCACGATGGAATGCCCCTCCACCAGCTTGCCGAGGATCTTGGGCAGGCTCGTGAGGATCTGGCTCATCATGCAGACCGAATTGGCGCCCGACTTGATCGCGGTGCGGATGAAGGCGAACTCGGTATCCTCGGCCACCACCACCACCATCACGCCGGGAAACTGCTGGCGGATCGTGTCGAGCACCGAATTGAGATCGCCATCGGCCAGACGCACGCCGAGAATGAGAATGGTCTTGCCGCGCGCTTCGGAAAGCAGCGTACGCAGCCCCGCCTTGTCGGTGGCGAAGGGGCCGAGACGCACCTCGGGGATCTGGGTCACCAAGGACCCGATCCCCTGGCAGACGATCAGCTGCCTGTCGGCGACGATGACCTGCGGGCGGTCATCCACGCCAGCCTCCTGCGGGGCGGTCTGCGTCATCTCGTCGATTTTCGTCTCCTCCATCTGCCGATCATACACCGAAAGCCCCGAGGCCATAGCGATTTGTTTGCGACACAATCGGAACGGAAACCGATGATTCTAAACGTAAATCCGGTATGCTGCGGCATACGGGCGGCAAAAAGGCCGGATCGCCACCCGAAAGGGTGGGCCCGCCCTACCCGTTCGTTGGCACCCCTCCGCCACCGGCTTGCATGCGGTATCCCTCCGGGCGTTACGCGGCGGTGCGGCGGAGGCAATACAGGGGGCCAATGAGAGACGAGGAGAGTTTCATGAACGGCTATCAGCACCTATTCATCCCCGGCCCCACCAATGTGCCCGAGCCCGTGCGGCAGGCGATGAACATCCCCATGGAAGACATGCGCGCGCCCGATTTCGGCGCCTTCGTGACCGGTATCCTGACGGATCTGAAGAAAACCTACCGGATGGAACACGGCCGCGTCTTCGTCTTCCCCTCCTCCGGCACGGGCGCGTGGGAAAGCGCGATCCAGAACACGCTGCAGCCGGGCGACAAGGTGCTGATGTCGCGCTTTGGGCAGTTCTCGCTGCTCTGGGTCGACATGGCCGAACGCCTCGGGCTCAAGGTGGAGGTGGTTGACGTGGACTGGGGCAAGGGCGTGCCGGTGGAGGAATATGCCGCGCGGCTCGAGGCTGACAAGGCCCATGAGATCAAGGCCGTCTTCGCCACGCAGAACGAAACCGCCACCGGCGTGACCTCGGATATCGCGGGCGTGCGGCGTGCGCTCGACGCGGCCAACCACCCGGCGATGCTCTTCGTCGACGGCGTCTCCTCGATCGCCTCGATCGAGTTCGAGATGGAGAAATGGGGCGTGGACCTCGCGGTGTCGGGCTCGCAGAAGGGCTTCATGCTGCCGGCGGGGCTCGGGATTCTGGGCGTCTCCGAGAAGGCGCTCGAGGCCAACAAGGCGGTGAGCAATGCCGGCATGGCGCGCTGCTATTTCAGCTTCGAGGACATGATAAAGCTGAACGACACGGGCTACTTCCCCTACACGCCCGCCACGCAGCTGCTGCGCGGGCTGCGCTGCTCGCTCGACCTGCTGCTCGAGGCGGGCATGGAGAGCGTCTGGGCGCGTCACAAGCGCCTCGCGGAAGGCGTGCGCGCGGCGGTGGCGGCGTGGGATGGCTGCGAGTTGGTGGCGCAGGGCCCCGAATGGCACTCCGACACCGTCTCGGCGATCTACGCGCCCGAAGGCGTGGATGCGCGCGACGTGATCTCGACGGCCTATTACAAGTATCAAACCTCGCTCGGCACCGGCCTCAACAAGCTGATGGGCAAGGCGTTTCGCATCGGGCATCTGGGCTCGCTCAACCCGGTGATGCTCTGCGGCGCGATTTCGGCGGCGGAGATGGCGCTGGTGGATGCGGGCGCGAAGATCGAGCCGGGCTCGGGCGTGGCGGCGGCGCAGGCGGCCTATCGGGCCAGCACGCCCGACATGGCGGCCAAGCCCGCCAAGGCGGCCTGAGCGCATGGCGATGCGCGTTCTCGTAACGCGGGCATGGCCGGAAGAGACGCAGGCGCGGCTTGCGTCTCTGCCCGGCGTGGAGGCCACGTTCCGCAGCCCCGACACGCCGATGGGCGCAGAGGAATTTCTCGGCGCGGCAAAGACTTACGAGGCGATCCTGCCAACGGTTTCCGACAGCATCCCCGCCGAGTTCTACCCGGCCGCGAAAGGCACAGTGAAGCTCATGGCCAATTACGGCGTGGGCTATAACCATATCGACGTGGCCGCGGCCAAGGCAGCGGGGATCGCGGTGACGAACACGCCCGGCGTGCTGACCGACTGCACCGCCGATATCGCGATGGGGCTCCTGCTGGCCGCCGCGCGGCGCATCGGCGAGGGCGAGCGGGAGCTGCGCGCGGGGCAATGGGCAGGGTGGCGGCCCACCCACCTGATCGGCAAGAAGGTGGCGGGCGCGACGCTCGGCATCGTCGGCTTCGGGCGCATCGGGCAGGCCATGGCGCGGCGGGCGCATCACGGGTTCGGGATGCGGGTTGTGTTTCAAAACCGCTCGCAAGTCTCTGAGGAGGTTTGCAAATCTCTTGGTGCGACGCAGCTCGGATCGCTCGAGGAAGTGGCGGCGGAGGCCGATTTCCTCTCGCTGCACTGCCCCGGCGGCGCGGAGACGCGGCACCTGATCGGCGAGAGCGTCTTCGCGGCGATGAAGCCCGGCGCGATCCTCGTGAACACCGCCCGTGGCGACGTGGTGGATGAAGACGCGCTCTTCGCGGCGCTCGACAGCGGAAGGCTCTCGGCGGCGGGGCTCGATGTGTACCAGGGCGAGCCGGCGCTCGATCGGCGTTTCATGGGCTATGAGAACATCGTGCTCGCCCCGCATCTGGGCAGCGCCACCGACGGCACCCGCGCCGCGATGGGGCATCGGGCGATCGACAATCTCGAGGCCTACCTCGCCGGAGCCCCCCTGCCCGACCGCGTGGATTGACCTGCTTTCCTTCACCCGGCGTTAACCGCGTTCGGGTGAAGGTGGCGGCATGAGACACGCTGTTCCCTCCATTACACCCGAAAGCTGGATGGCCGATCTCTTCGGCTCCAAGGCTGCGCGCGACGGGCGTGTGCTGCGCCGATGCCTCCGGGACATCGAGCGATATGTGGGCCGCGACCGGCTGATGCAGGAGCTGAGGCGCCGTGGCTACCATGCGGTAGAGAACGCGGGCCAGCTCGTGATCTTCTGCAATCAGGAGCCCATACGCCGCGTTCTGTGAGCCGTTTTCCTGAAGGAAAACGGTGGGAAGATTGCAATCTTCCCGAGGGGAATTTTACAAAATTCCCTTTCCGACCCGCGCGCGCCGGAGCGCTCCGAACAACGTGAAGTTTCCTATCGTAAACATCTGATATTCTTGGGTTACAAGGGTCTCACTTTCGGTGGCCCATGGCATCCCGACAAGACGAAAACGGGTAGGGCCGCCCTACCCGTTCAGGCTGCCGGCCCAACCCTAGGCACGCATTCTTACCCAACGGAAAGTGTCTATCGGCGCGCGTTCGGGCGACAAGGGGGCAACCAAAAACATCGCAGTGCGCTGCGCCCCCAGGAAGGACACCCATGAGCTACACACTCCACCCGCTGAAGAAACAGCGCCTGCAACGCTCCGAACTGGCCGTGCCGGGCTCGAACCCGTCGATGATCGAGAAGGCTGCGGACTCGGATGTGGATTACATCTTTCTCGACCTCGAGGATGCGGTGGCGCCGCCCGACAAGGTGAAAGCCCGCGCCAACATCATCCAGGCGCTCAACGACATCGACTGGAAGGCCAAGGGCAAGACCATGTCGATCCGCATCAACGGGCTCGACACGCATTACATGTATCGCGACGTGGTCGAGATCGTGGAACAGGCGGGCCAGCATCTCGACACGATCCTCGTGCCCAAGGTGGGCGTGCCGGCGGATCTCTACACCGTCGAGACCATGGTGAGCCAGATCGAGGAAGCCATTGGTTTCACGCACAAAATCGGCCTCGAGGCGCTGATCGAAACCTCGCTCGGCATGGCCAATGTGGAGGCCATCGCAGCGGCCCCCGGCCGGCTCGAGGCGCTGCATTTCGGGGTGGCCGACTATGCCGCTTCGACCCGTGCGCGCACCGTGGTGATCGGCGGGCTCAACCCCGATTACCCGGGCGACCAATGGCATTTCGCGCTCTCGCGGATGACCGTGGCCTGCCGCGCCTACGGGTTGCGCGCCATCGACGGCCCCTTCGGCGATTTCTCCGACCCGGATGCCTATGTGGCCTCGGCGCGGCGCGCCGCCGCGCTGGGGATCGAGGGCAAATGGGCCATCCACCCCAGCCAGATCGCGCTCGCCAACGATGTCTTCTCGCCGCCCGAGGCGGAAGTGACCAAGGCGCGCCGCATCATCGAGGAACTGAAGAAGGCCGCGGCCGAGGGCAAGGGCGCCGCGGCGCTCGACGGCAAGATGATCGACGCCGCGAGCGAACGGATGGCGATGAACGTGATCAGCGTCGCCGACGCGATCGCCGCCAAGGGATAAGAGGAGGTAAGCCCATGGATATCCATGAATATCAGGCCAAGGAGATACTGAAGCGCTTCGGCGTGAACGTGCCGCGCGGCGGCATCGCCTACAGCCCCGAACAGGCTGTCTACCGCTGCTCGGAGCTTTCGGGCGACAAGTGGGTGGTGAAGGCGCAGATCCATTCCGGCGCGCGCGGCAAGGCCGGTGGCGTGCGGATCTGCAAATCGGAGGAAGAGGTGTCGGATGCGGCGCAATGGATGCTGGGGCGCCGCCTCGTCACTCATCAGACCGGCCCGCAAGGCAAGCTCGTCAACCGGCTCTATATCGAGGAAGCCACGAATATCGCGCAGGAAATCTACCTGGGCTTCGTGATGGACCGCAAGCTCGAACGCGTCGTGGTGGTGGCCTCGGCGCAGGGCGGCATGGAGATCGAGGAGATCTCGGCCAATGAACCCGAGTCGATCATCCGCTCGGTGGTCGACCCGGCGGTGGGCATGCAGAGCTTCCAGGCGCGCGAGATCGCCTTCCAGCTCGGGCTCGAGCCGGCCCTCATCCCGCAGGCGGTGAAGACCATCATGGGCTGCTACACCATGATGAGCGAGACCGATGCCAACATGGTGGAGATCAACCCGCTGGTGGTGACCGGCTCGGGCGAGATCATGGCGCTCGACGCCAAGCTCAGCTTCGACGACAACGCGCTCTTCCGTCACCCGGATATCTCGGAGCTGCGCGACAAGAGCCAGGAAGACCCGCGCGAGACCTATGCGGGCGACCGGGGGCTCAACTATATCGGGCTCGACGGCAAGATCGGCTGCATCGTGAACGGCGCAGGGCTGGCGATGGCCACCCTCGACATGATCAAGATGGCCGGCGGCGAGCCTGCGAACTTTCTCGACGTGGGCGGCGGCGCGAGCCCGGAGCGGGTGCTGATGTCGTTCAAGGCGGTGCTCAACGACAAGAACGTGGAGGCGATTCTCGTCAACATCTTCGCGGGCATCAACCGCTGCGACTGGATCGCCGAGGGGGTGATCCGGGCGGTGAAGGAGCTGAAGCTCGAAATGCCGCTGGTGGTGCGCCTTTCGGGCACCAACGTGGAGGAAGGCATGAAGCTTCTGGCCGAGAGCGGCCTCAACATCACCACCGCCAGCACGCTGGCCGAAGCCGCCGAGAAGGTGGTGGGCGAATGGAAGGCCAGCAGCATGAAGGAGGCCTCGTAAATGGCTATCATCATTGATAGAAACACCCGTGTGCTTGTCACCGGTATCACCGGGCGCATCGGCTCGTTCCACGCGCAGGACATGATCAAGCACGGCACCAACGTGGTGGGCGGCGTGACCCCCGGCAAGGGCGGGACCAAGCATCTCGACCTGCCGGTCTTCAACACCGTCAAGGGGGCCGTGGCCGAGACCGGGGCACAGCTGGTGGTGAGCTTCGTGCCCCCGCCCTTCGCGGCCGATTCGATCATGGAAGCGGCGGATGCGGGCATCGAGACCTGCGTCTGCATCGCCGATGGCATCCCCGCGCAGGACATGATCAAGGTGAAGCGCTACATGCGCCGCTACAAGGAAGAGAAGCGGATGCGGCTCATCGGGCCCAATTGCGCGGGCATCATCACGCCCGGGCAGGCCTTCGCCGGGCTGATGCCGCCGCATATCTACAAGCCGGGCCGCGTGGGCATCGTGGGCCGCTCGGGCACGCTGGGCTACGAGGCGGCGAGCCAGATGTCGGAGCGGGGCATCGGGGTCTCGTCCTCCATCGGGATCGGCGGCGACCCGATCAACGGCTCGAGCTTCAAGGACATCCTCGAACTCTTTGAAAACGATCCCGAAACCGATGCCGTGGTGCTCGTGGGCGAGATCGGCGGGCCGCAGGAGGCGGAGGCCGCGCAATATATCCGCGACCACATGACGAAGCCGGTCGCGGCCTATATCGCAGGCCTCTCGGCGCCCAAGGGCCGCCGGATGGGCCATGCCGGCGCGATCGTCTCGGCCTTCGGCGAATCGGCACAGGAGAAGGTGGACATCCTGAAGGAGGCGGGCGTGTCCATTGTCCCCACGCCCTCGTCCTTCGGCGAGGTGGTGGAGAAGATGGTGGCCTGACCTCCCGGCGGGCGCCCCTCTCCCCCAAGCCCCGGCATGGAGATCATGCCGGGTATTCGCTTTCATCTTTCTGAAAATACTCAATAAACCGCCCTGCCCGGCCCTGTCCTGCCGGCGGCTCACCGTGGCTTACCGTGGCTCAGCCCGGATAGAGCACGCAGAACTTCTCCGCGAGGTAGCTCATCAGCGGCCCTGCCGTGGGCGGCGCGCCGCAGGCCATCTCGATCACCTCGCGCGGCTCGTAGCGCGCGCCGTGGCGCTGAAGGGCGTCGCGGAGCCAGGCCGTGGCGGGCGACGGATCGCCCTGTTCGAGATGCGCGTCGAGATCGGGCACCGCGCGCTGCAGCGCGGCCATCAGGCAGCCGGCATAGACATTGCCGAGCGCGTAGGTGGGGAAGTAGCCGAAGAGCCCGAGCGACCAGTGCACATCCTGCAACACGCCGTTGGAGGGCGTGTCGACCGCGTAGCCGAAATCCTGCGCGAAGCGGTCGTTCCACGCGGCCTCGAGATCCTTCACGGCCAGATCGCCGCTCACCAGCGCGCGCTCGAGATCGAAGCGGAGCATGATGTGGAGGTTGTATTGCACCTCGTCGGCCTCTGTGCGGATGAAGCCGCGATGCACCCGGTTGACCGCGCGGTAGAAGGCATCGGCGCTCTCCACCCCGATCTCGCCGAAGCGCGCGCGCATCTCGCCATAGAGCCAGTGGCAGAAGGCGGGGCTGCGGCCGAGCTGGTTCTCGTAGATCCGGCTCTGGCTTTCATGCACCCCCATCGAGACGCCCCGGCCCAGCGGCGTGAGCCGGAAGGCCGGGTCGACCGCCTGCTCATAGGCGGCGTGGCCCACCTCGTGAATGGTGGAATAGAGGCAGTTGAACGGGTCGTTCTCGGCGGTGCGGGTGGTGATGCGCACATCGTCGCCGGAGCCGGAGGAGAAGGGATGCACGGCAAGGTCGATCCGCCCGCGCGCCCTGTCATAGCCGAAACGCTGCGCGATCTCGCGGGACAGCGCGAGCTGCGGCTCGGCCGCGAAATGACCTGAAAGCCGTGGCCCCTCGCCCGCCGCGAGCGCCCGCTCGCGCAGCGCCACGAGGCCAGCGCGCATGTCGTCGAAGAGGGTCTGAAGCTCGGCGGCGGTGCAGCCCGGCTCGTAATCGTCGACAAGCGCGTCGTAGTGGCTCTGGCCGGGGGATGCGAGGGCCGCGGCCTCCTCG
>JAVKDQ010000128.1:0-11958 GCA_040222155.1 Roseovarius sp. | reverse complement strand
TGCGCGCGCTCGGCGCCGACCTCGTGCTGCCGCGCGCGCCCGAGAACCTGCGCGCGGCACTTGGCGACAAGAAGATCACCGTGCTCGCCGACGTTGTGGGCGGTCCCTACTGGCCCACGGCGCTCGACTGCCTCGAGCGCGGCGGGCGCTACACCTGCTCGGGCGCCATCGCCGGCCCGATCGTGGCGTTCGACCTGCGCACCTTCTACCTGCGAGACCTCACCTTTACCGGCTCCACCGTGATCGACCGTTCCGTGATGCCGACCCTCGTGCGCTATATCGAGGAAGGCGCGATCCGCCCCTCGCTCGCCGCGACCTTCACGCTGGATGACCTGCGCGAGGCGCAGGCCGCCTTCATCGAGAAACGCCACACTGGCAATATCGTCGTCTGCCCCTGAGGCATCCCCCGTGAGACACAGATGAAACCCACTCGCCCCCCCGGGAACTGCGGCCCCACTGCGAAAGAGGGAATACCCTGCGCCACCGATACGCCCGGCCTGGGGGTCATCCTCGATTTCGTGAGCCTCCGCGCGCCGGTGGCAAGCCGGAGCAAAGCGTGATCTTTCACCTTTCCACAAATACTCTCGCCGAAGGCACAAGCCATGAAGATCACCCGCCTCACCGTCTACCAGGTCGATCTGCCGCTGGAGCATCCCTACTGGCTCTCCGGCGGGCGGCTCAAGTTCGAGTGCCTCGACGCCACGTTGGTGAAGATCGACACCGACGAGGGCCTCACGGGCTGGGGCGAGGGCACGCCATGGGGCCATACCTACGTGCCCGCCCATGGCCCCGGCATCCGCGCCGGGATCGAGACCATGGCCCCCTTCGTGCTGGGCCTCGACCCGCGCCGCCTGCTCGAGGTGGAGCGCGCGATGGATCTGGCCCTGCCCGGCCATCTCTACGCAAAGTCGCCCATCGACATGGCCTGCTGGGATATCGCGGGCCAAGCGGCCGGCCTGCCGATTGCCGACCTGATGGGCGGCGGCTCGCGCACGCCACGCCCCATCGCGTCTTCCGTGGGCGCCAAGACGGTGGAGGAGACCCGCGAGGTGATGGACCGCTACCGCGCGCGCGGCTACGTCGCGCATTCCGTGAAAATCGGCGGGGACGTGGCGCGCGACATCGCCCGCATCCGCGACGTGGAGGCGCTGAAGCGCGATGGCGAGATCATCCTCTACGACGTCAATCGCGGCTGGAGCCGGGCGCAAGCATTGCAGGTGATGCGCGCGACCGAGGCGCTCAACGTCACCTTCGAGCAGCCCTGCGAGACGCTCGACGACATCGCCGCACTCTCGGGCAAGCACGCCGCGCCCGTCTCGGTGGATGAAACCCTTGTCACGCTGCAGGACGCCGTGCGCATCGCCCGCGACGGGCTGGCGGAAGTCTTCGGGATCAAGCTCAACCGCGTGGGCGGGCTCACCAAGGCCGCCCGGATGCGCGACATCGCGCTCGCGCACGGGATCGACATGTTCGTGATGGCCACCGGCGGCTCGGTTCTGGCCGACACGGAGGCGCTGCACCTGGCGGCGACGGTCCCCGATCACGCCTTCCGCGCCATCTGGGCCTGTCAGGACATGCTCACCGTCGATATCGCCGGCGGGCGCGGGCCCCGCAACGTTGCGGGGCACCTGCACCTGCCCGAGGCGCCGGGGCTCGGCGTCCATCCCGACGAAGACGCGCTTGGCGCGCCCGTCGCCACCTACGAGGCCCGCGCATGACGATGCAGCCCACACCCGCCCTCGCCCCCGTGGCCGCCATGCGGATCACGTCCTTGCGTCTCTGGCATGTGCCGCTCACCAGCCACGCCGCCTATTACATGGCCGCCGGCAAGACCTGCGACACGGTCGAGACCGTAGTCATCGCGGTCGACACCGAGTCCGGCCTCACGGGCTGGGGCGAGGTCTGCCCGATCCCGCATTACCTGCCGGCCTATGCGCGCGGCGTGGCGCCCGCCCTGCAGGAACTGGCGCCGGTAATCCTCGGGGCCGATCCTCTGGGCGCCGAGGCGCTCACGGCACGGGCCGAGGCGTGGCTGCCGGGACATGTCTATGCGCGCTCCGCGCTCGATATCGCGCTCTGGGATCTCACCGGCAAGGCCGCGGGCCTGCCGCTCTACAGCCTCCTCGGCGGGCGACGGCAGGCTGATCTGCCGCTCTACCACTCGATCACCTGCGTCGCGCCCGACGAGATGGCGCGGATCGCGCGGGAGGCGCAGGCAGAGGGCATCACCCAGTTCCAGGTGAAGCTCGGCGCCTCGGGCGACTGGCAGACGGATGTGGAGCGGCTCGCGAAGGTGCGCGAGGCGGTGGGAGCGGGCCCGCTCGTCTATGGCGACTGGAATTGCGGCGCGACCACGCTCGATGCCACCCGGGTGGGCCGCGCGGTGGCGCATCTCGACGTGATGCTCGAGCAGCCCTGCGCCACGCTGGAAGACTGCGCCCGGGTGCGCGCCGCCACCGGCCTGCCGATGAAGCTCGACGAGCTTGCGCATGACACCGCGTCGCTGCTCGAGGCGCACCGGCTCGGGATAATGGATGCCGTGGCGCTGAAGCTCTCCAAGTTCGGTGGGCTCTCGGCGCTCAGACGGGCGCGCGATCTCTGCCTGCATCTGGGCGCGAAGATGTGCATCGAATGCACATGGGGCTCCGATATCGTCACCGCCGCCGCGCTGCATCTGGGCGCGGCCACCGCGCCCGAGCGGGTTCTCAACGTCTGCGACCTCGCGGGCTACGTGACACCGCGCCTCGCGCCCGGCGCCCCCACGCGCCGCGAGGGCCGCATCGCCCCGCCCGAAGGCCCCGGCCTCGGCATAGAGCCCGATCTGGCCTTGCTCGGCACGCCCGACATGGTGCTGGAATGAGCCCTTCGCCCGTGCACCATTCGCGCCCTGCCCTGCCGCTTTCGGCGCAGAATGCGGGCGCCGTCGCGGCTAGCACCGATGGCATCGCAGCTTTCGATGGACCCACGCCCATGCACCCCGACGCCCTCCCGCCCGCCTCCGCGCAGATCCTGCCGCCGGCCGTCGCCCCTACCCCGCCCGAAATGTCAGGCGCCGACATCCGCGCGCTCTTCGACACCGCGCTTGAAGCCGCCCGGCACTGGCATGCCGCCTACCCGGTACAAAGCGCCTTCGCACCCTGGCCCGGCGCGTTGGCCTATGCCGAGCGCCCGGCCGTTTCAGTGCCCGCGCTCGCGCATCTCACGGCCGATCCCGGCACGGCGACGGAGCCCGCCGCGCTTTTCCTGCGCGACGCGCTTCTCGCCATCGCTCCCCATGCCGAGTGGCGCCTCACCTATACCGAGGAAGAGGTGGGCGCCGATTTCCTCCAGCGCTTCGGCTGGTTCGAGCTTGCGGGCCCGGATGGGCATTTTCTCACCCATGAGCTGCGCATCACCGTGGGCTTCTGGGGCGCGGGCCTCTTCTATCCCCGTCATCAGCACGAGCCCGAGGAGCTTTATACCGTTGTTTCCGGCGAGGCGCTCTTTCATGCCGATGGCGAGGCGGATGCGCGGCTCGGCTCGGGGGCAACCCGCCTGCACCTGAGCAACCAGCCACACGCGCTCACCACCGAGGCCGCGCCCGTGCTCACCCTCGTCTACTGGCGCGGCGATGGGCTGGCCAACGACCCCCGAATGACAGCCGACTGACAGCAACCCCAAGGAGCCCCTGCCATGCTGAAAACCCGTAGCCACGAGGAGTGGATCGCCCGCGCGAAGGAAGTTCTGCCCGGCGGAGGCTTCGGCAATTTCGACCCCGGCATCTTCATCCGCGAGGGGCGGGGCGCACATGTGTGGGACGAGGAAGGCCGGCAATATATCGATTACCTGATCGGTTCGGGCCCGATGCTCGTGGGC
Source organism: Roseovarius sp. (assembly GCA_040222155.1). Lineage (GTDB taxonomy): Bacteria > Pseudomonadota > Alphaproteobacteria > Rhodobacterales > Rhodobacteraceae > Roseovarius. The sequence continues at coordinate 8,103 of JAVKDQ010000128.1, read as the reverse complement.
CACGGCCACCCCGAAGTGCTCGAGGCGGTCTTCGAGCAGTTGCCAAAGGGGCAGACCTTCTTCGCCAACAACAGCGCCGGGGTGGAACTTGCCGAGGAGATCTGCCGCGCGGTGCCTTGCGCCGAGCAGCTGCGCTACGTCTCATCCGGCGGCGAGGCAGACATGTATGCCATCCGCGCCGCCCGCGCCTTCACCGGGCGCACCAAGATCGTGAAGTTCGAGGGCGGCTATCATGGCATGTCGGCAGAGGCGCAGATGTCGCTCGCGCCCACGAAGCGGGTGAACTTCCCGCAGGCCGTGCCCGACAGCGCCGGCATTCCCGAGAGCGTGGCCGCCGAGATGCTGATCGCGCCCTTCAACGATTTCGACTACATCCGCTCGCTCTTGGCCGAGCATGGACACGAGGTGGCCGGCCTGATCGTGGAGCCCCTGCAGCGTATCATCCCGCCCGCACCGGGCTTCCTTGACCTCTTGCGCGAGGAAACCCGGAAATACGGCATCGTGCTGATCTTCGACGAGGTGGTGACCGGCTTCCGCTTTTCCTATGGCGGCGCGCAGGAAGCCTATGGCGTGACGCCCGATCTCTGCACGCTGGGCAAGGTGATCGGCGGGGGCTTCCCGCTGGCGGCCATCGTCGGGCGCCGCGATATCATGGCGCATTTCGACAAGGCGGCGGTGGGCGCCGAGGGCTGGCTGATGCAACTCGGCACACTCTCGGGCAACCCGGTGGCCGCCGTGGCGGGGCTCAAGACGCTCGAGATCCTGCGTCGCGAGGGACAATATGCGCGGCTCGAGGCGTTGGGGCGGCGGCTGATGCAGGCCGCCAGCGCAGCCCTAGGCGCGCAGGGCATCGCGCATCAGGTGGTGGGCGAGCCCTCGCTCTTCGAGCTTGTCTTCACAGCCCGCCCCCCGCGCGACTACCGCGATGTGCTGGGCGCCGATGCGGAGGCGGCCAAGAGCTACAACGCCGTGCTGCGCGCCGAAGGTATCTTCAAGTCGCCCGGGAAAACCTATCCCTGCCTCGCGCTCTCCGAGGAAGACCTCGCCCAGACCGAGGCCGCCTTCGAGGCCGCCGCAACGGCGCTCGCCGAGGCCCACTGATCCTTGAGGGGCGGGGCCTCGCAAACGAGCGCCGCCCCCTGCCAAGCCGTCCCCGCGCTGCCGGATTCGCACCATCGGGGCGCGGGCGCCCTCCCTACCCGGCCCAACTGCCTCATTTTTGGGCAGCGCGCACTGGTCATTCGGGCGCTATTTCAAGCCCATCACCGTGTTTTCTTCACTCCTTTGGCCGGATAAGGGTAATTTTCTTTCCTTTTGGGGAATATTTTTTCACCATTGTTAATACCTGGCGCCGCTGAGCCGGCGTCAGATGGAAAATGGAAAGCAAAAACTGTCGAATTTGGAATAATATTGGTGTAGCCTGATGCCTATTGGTGAACCAAAAGTGATCCAATGCGGTCAAAGCTAAGAAAAAAGCCAACCGGCACGGAGGTACAGTCAACATGGAAGAACAGCTCGCGGAGCTGGCGGCGCAGGTCGCCGCCATAGAAGCAAAGGGGAATCTGACGAACACGATGTTCGCGGAAACCTACTATTACCTGTCCATCCCGCTCATGATCATCATCCACGCGGGCTTTCTTGCCTACGAGATGGGCGCCTCGCGCGCCAAGAACGCGCTGTCTTCGGGTGTGAAGAACATCCTGGCCTTCGCCTTCGTGATCCCCGCCTTCTACTTCTTCGGCTGGTGGGTCTACTGGGCCTTCCCCACCGGGTTCAGCCTTTCGGCCGGCCCCAACGGTATCTCGGGCGCCGAATATGCCAACGGCTTCGCGCTCGCATGGGGCGAGGCCGCGCTCTACATGGGCCCCAACACCGAAGACCAGATCGACGGCGTCTTCTGGGGCGCTTTCACGCTCTTCGCGGCCACCACTGCTTCGATCTTCTCGGGCGCGGTGATCGAGCGCATCCAGACGGTGGGCTTCGTGATCCTCGCGATCATCCTCGGCGGCTTCAGCTGGACGCTGGCGGCGGCCTGGGGCTGGCACGCGGATGGCTGGCTTGTGCAGCAATGGGGCGTGCATGACTTCGGCGCGGCCGGGCTGGTGCATGCCGTGGCGGGCTTCTTCGCTCTGGGCGTTCTCATCAACCTCGGCCCACGCATCGGCAAGTTCAACGCCGACGGCACCGCCAATCACCTCGCGGGCCACAACCTGCCCTTCACCGCCACCGGGCTGATGCTCATCGTCGTGGGCTTCTGGGGCTTCCTGATGGCCTGTCTCGTGGTGGGCGGCGAAGCATGGTCGTGGGGCGGCAACTTCACCACCATCTACGGCACTCCCACCAACCTCGGCGCGCTGACCTTCAACATCCTGATGGGTGTCGCGGGCGGCATCATCGGCGCATGGCTCTTCACCCGCGATCCGTTCTGGATGATGTCGGGCGCGCTCGCGGGGCTGATCTCGGTGGCCTCGGGCCTCGACATCTACTTCCCCTCGCTTGTCTTCATCATCGCGATGGTGGCCGGCATCATGCTGAAACCGGCGGCAGACGTGCTCGAACGCATGGGCATCGACGACGCGGTAGGCGCGGTCTCGGTGCATGGCACGATGGGCATCTACGGGATGCTGATGCTGGGCATCTTCGGCAGCGGCTACCCGGCCCTTCTGGGCGAGGGCGCGCCGGTGGTGAGTTTCATGGGCCAGTTGGTGGGCATCGTCGTCTTCGTGGCGATCGGCTTCATCACCGGCTACGTGACCTCGATCATCCTGAAGATGATCGGCATGCTGCGCGTGCCCGAAGCCGCCGAAATCGCCGGCCTCGACACCGTCAAGGTGCCGGCGCAGGCCTATCCGGAAGGGATCATGGCATCCCCGCCGGCATCCAAGTAACAGGAGGACTGAACCATGGGATTTCCCTTTGATACACCGACCTGGGACGGCGTTTCCGGTGCGATCTTCATCGGCATGGGCTCGTCGGCCCCGGGCATCTACAGCCTCATCGCGATCGTGATGTGCCTCGCCGCCCTGTTCCTCGGGCAAGGCAAGGAAAGCAGCAAGTACAAGAGCCACAAGTAAGGGCTTGCCCCTTCAGGCATGCGCCCCGCCGGAGAGTATCCGGTGGGGCGTCTTCATTTGTGGCGAGCGCCTGCTTGAGCAAGAAATCCGCCGCCCGTCAGCCGCCCTCGGTGCCGTTGATCTCGCCCGAATGCAGCACCGGCGAGGCGTCGAGATCGGTGGCGTTCAGCATCGCCGCGACCCGCTCCAGCGAGGCCACGATCATCGACTGCTCCCAATCCTCCATCGCCTCGAACCGCGCGACGAACTGCTGCTGGAGCGCGTCGGGGGCATTGTCGACCGTCGCGCGGCCCAGATCGGTGAGGATGATATTCGTCTGCCGCCTGTCGAATTGCGATTTCTCGCGGGTCACGAAACCCTTCTTCACCAGCTTGTCGACCAGCGAGGTCACGTTGGCCTGCGAGATGATCATGCGTTGCGAGATCTCGGTGGCGGTGCTGCGCCCGCGTTCGGCGATGAGCTGCAGCGCGCGAAACTGCACCGCCGTGAGCCCGGCCGATTGCGCGAGATCGCGCGAATAGGTCTCGGTGGCGCGCAGAATACGGCGCAGGGCGATCAGGCAGGTATCGATACGTTCCATGATGGCCTCCGAAATGCAAAGCCCATGATCCCGAGATTTACTTTATTTTTACATAATACTCATATTTCGACAATCGATGAAAAAGCTTAGCGTGATGAAGCAAAAAACTCCCAATTTCGTCTATATCTTGAGAAAATGGGCGTCAAAAAGCGAAATACGGCCTAAATAAGCTTCGCAACTTGAAGTTTCTGCCGCGATGATCTATTTAATAGCTCAAAGCAAAACTGAGGAGACAGACCCAGCCATGCGACACATGCTCGACCTGATCGACAAAGCCACGCCGCGCCTGCGCAAGCCGGTGCCAGAAGACGGTGCCGAAATCTGGGCGCTCATCCGCGCGTGCAAGCCTCTCGATGAGAACTCGATGTATTGCAACCTGATCCAGTGCGACCATTTCCGTGATACTTGCGTGATGGCCGAGCTGGGCGGCAAATCGGCGGGCTGGGTTTCGGCCTATGTCATGCCGAACGACCCCGAGACGCTCTTCGTCTGGCAGGTGGCCGTTTCCGAAGAGGCGCGCGGCACGGGCCTTGGCACGCTGATGCTGAAATCGCTCCTGGCGCGCGAGGAATGCGCCACCGTGAAGCGCCTGCAAACCACCATCACCCGCGACAACGGCGCCTCCTGGGCGCTCTTCCGCAAGTTCGCCGACCAATCGGGCGCCAAGCTCTCGAGCCAGGCCTATTTCGGCGAAGACCTGCATTTCCGCGGGCATCACGATACCGAATACATGGTCACGATCGACCTCGAGGAAGTGCTGAACAAGGCGGCCTGAACCGGGCTGCCGCCGCTTCCCTGCAAATCCAACACATCGAAGGAACATATCATGCCGACTGACATGTCAGCCGACACATCCATATTTGAACGCCGCGAGTCGGAGGTGCGCAGCTATTGCCGCGGCATCGACCGCGTTTTCTCCCGCGCCGTTGGCTCGGAGATGTTCGACGCCGAGGGCAAGAGCTATATCGACTTTCTCGCTGGCTGCTCCTCGCTCAATTACGGCCATAACGACCCCGACATGAAGGAGGCGCTCGTCGAGCACATCAGCGGCGACGGCGTGGCGCACGGGCTCGACCTGCATACCAACGTGAAGGCCGAGTTTCTCGAGGCGTTCGACAGCCATATCCTCAAGCCGCGCGACATGGACCACAAGGTGATGTTCACCGGCCCCACCGGCGCCAACGCCGTGGAAGCGGCGATGAAGATCGCGCGCAAGGTAACTGGCCGCAACAACATCATCGCCTTCACCAACGGCTTTCACGGCGTGACGCTGGGCGCGCTCGCGGCCACCGCCAACTCCTATCACCGGGGCGGCGCGGGCACGACGCTTGAGGGCGTGACGCGCATGCCGTTCGATCGCTACATGGGCGAGAGCTTCGACACCGCCGATCTTCTGGAGGCCATGCTCTCCGACAAATCGGGCGGCATCGATGCGCCCGCTGCGATCATGCTGGAGACCGTGCAGGGCGAGGGCGGCCTCAACGCCGCAAGTGCCGACTGGATCCGCCGCGTGGCCGATCTGGCCAAGAAGCACGGCGCGCTGCTCATCGTCGACGACATCCAGGCCGGCTGTGGCCGGACCGGCAGCTTCTTCTCCTTCGAGGAGATGGGCGTGGTGCCCGACATCATCACCATGGCCAAATCCGTCTCGGGCTACGGCCTGCCGATGGCGCTGGTTCTGGTGCGCCCGGAATACGACATCTTCGGCCCGGCCGAGCATAACGGCACGTTCCGCGGCAACACCCATGCCTTCGTTACCGCGCGCGTGGCGATCGAGAAGTTCTGGGCCGATGACAGCTTCAGCAAGGCCATCGGTGCCAAGGCGCAGATCCTCGAGGACGCGCTCGAAGAGGTGGCCGAACTCGTGCCTGGCGCGCGCCTCAAGGGGCGCGGCATGATGCGGGGCGTCGACGTGGGCTCGGGCGAGTTGGCAGAGGCGATCTGCGGACGCGCGTTCGAGAAGGGCCTCATCATCGAAACCTCGGGCCCCGAGGACGAGGTGGTTAAGGTGCTGGCGCCGCTCACCACGCCGGAGACGACCTTCCGCAAGGGTCTGAAGATCCTGCTCGAGGCCGCGCGCGACGTGACTTCGGGCGCCGCCAAGGTTGCAGCGGAGTGACGCCATGATCGTAAGGGATTTCAACCATATCGTGAAGAACGAGCCCGACCGTGTCGTGAGCGATGCCGAATGGTCTTCCGTTCGGCTGCTCCTCGCGGATGACAAGATGGGCTTTTCCTTCCACATCACCTTCCTGAACGCCGGCAGCGAGCACGAGTTCGAATACAAGAACCACTTCGAAAGCGTCTATTGCATGCAAGGCAAGGGCTCGATCACCGATCTCGGCACCGGCGAAACGCACGAGATCGTGCCTGGCGTGATGTATGCGCTCGACAAGCACGACAGGCACATCCTGCGCGCCGAGGAGGAACTGGTGATGGCCTGCGTCTTCAATCCGCCGGTCACCGGCAAGGAGGTGCACCGCGAAGACGGCTCCTACGCCGCGCCGGAAGAAATGGCAGACTGACCCTGCCGGAAAGGGACAAGCATGAGTTTCCCCGAACATACTGTCGAGAAGATCGGCGGCACCTCCATGAGCAGGCTCGACGAGCTGCTCGACACGCTATTCATCCGGGGCCGCGAGGGCGCCGACCTCTATGGCCGCGTCTTCGTCGTCTCGGCCTTCGGCGGCATCACCAACCTGCTGCTGGAGCACAAGAAATCTGGCCAGCCGGGCGTCTATGCGCTCTTTGCCAACGATGACAACGATCACGGCTGGCTCGACGCGCTCTCGAGCGTGGGCGAAGCGATGGGCGAGGCGCACAAGCAGGTGCTCTCGCATCCGGGCGATCTGGCCATGGCCGACGAGTTCGTGCGCGAGCGGGTCGAGGGCGCGCGCTCCTGCCTCTTCGATCTGCAAAGGCTCTGCTCCTTCGGGCATTTCCGCCTGTCGAACCACATGCTGGTGATCCGCGAGCTGCTCTCGGGGCTGGGCGAGGCGCATTCGGCCTTCGTCACCACGCTTCTGCTGCAGCGCAACGGTGTCAACGCGCGCTTCGTCGATCTCAGCGGTTGGCGCGACGAGGCGGAGGTGACGCTCGAGCAGCGCATCGCCCGCGGGCTCGAGGGGGTCGACCTGGCCACCGAGATGCCCATCGTCACCGGCTACGCGCAATGCAGCGAGGGGCTCATGCGCGAATATGACCGTGGCTATTCCGAGGTGACCTTCTCCAACATCGCCGCCTTCACCGGCGCGCATGAGGCGATCATCCACAAGGAGTTCCACCTCTCCTCCGCCGATCCGGGGCTGGTGGGCGTGGAGAATGCCCAGAAGCTCGGCCATACCAACTATGACGTGGCGGACCAGCTGGCGAACATGGGGATGGAGGCCATCCACCCCAACGCCGCCAAGATCCTGCGGCGAGCGGGCGTGACCCTGCGCGTAACCAATGCCTTCGATCCCGGCGATCCGGGCACGCTGATCGACGAGGAAGAGGCGGAGACGCCCGGTGTCGAGATCGTGACCGGCCTCGACGTGGTGGCGCTGGAGCTTTTCGAGCAGGACATGGTGGGTGTGAAGGGCTACGACGCCACCGTTCTGGAAGCGCTCAAGCGCCACAACGTGTGGATCGTGTCGAAGACGTCGAACGCCAACACCATCACCCATTATGTGCAGGCCTCGCTGAAGACCGTGCGCCGGGTGATCCGCGACGTGGAAGCGGTCTACCCGCAGGCGGAAATGAACGCGCGTTCCATTTCGCTCGTGGCCGTCATCGGGCGCGACCTCACCGGCGAGCGCGTGCTCTGCCGCGGGCTCGACGCGCTGCACGAGGCGGGCGTCGAGGTGATCGCTGCGCAGCAAACCCCGCGCAACGTGGATGCGCAATTCGCCGTGCCGCGCGACGCGGGCGAGCGGGCGGTGAAGTGCCTGCACGAAACCTTCGTCAGCACGAAAAAGGGCAACGGAGGCACCCTGCCCCGGGCGGCCTGAGACACGCCTGATCCGATAGCAACGCCCGCGTCACCCGGCGCGGGCGTTTTCTATGCGGTCCACCACCTGCCGATACCAGAGATCGGCAGGCCACAGAAACCACGGTTTGGCCACCGGGTGCAGCCAGTCGCGCCGGAGGCGTGTGGCGCAATAGGCCGTCTCGCCGCGCGGATCGCCCATCGCCCGGTAGGCAGCCTTGGCGCCGAGATAGGGCGCCATCACCGTGCCCGAGCCGGAAAAGCCCATCGCGTAATGCAAGCCCTCATGCTCGCCCACATGCGGCATGTGGGTGAAGGAATAGCCGGTATAGCCCCACCACGCGTGGCTGATCTTCGCCTCCGCAAGATCTGGCCAGACCTCGAGCATCGTCTCGCGCAGGCGGGTGGCGGCTTTCGCCGCGCCCATCGGGCGCATCGCGGCGCGCCCGCCCCAGATCACCCGCTTGCCATCAGGCGAGATG
>JAVKDQ010000127.1:0-10853 GCA_040222155.1 Roseovarius sp. | reverse complement strand
CCGAAAATGAGCGTCAGGCCCAGCGCGATGAGCGCATAGGCCGAGCCCTTGTCCAGCCCGTTCAGCACTTGCAGGATGATGGCTTCCATCGGATTGCCCCTCTGGTTGGTGGCGGCGCCGCGCGCCGCGGGGGAGGGGGGGCAGAAACTGCCCGCCCCTGACTGTTGGAGAGTGGTGCGTTACGCGCCCGGGTTGCAGGTGCCCAGCGTTGCCTCGGGGCCACCGAACTGCGGGTGGTCGGGGGCGTAGGTCACTTGCTCGACCGGGGTCACTTCCACGACTTCGAGAAGGTCGAACTCGGAGGTCGGGTTCTCTTTCCCTTTCACCACGAGCACGTCCTTGAAGCACTGGTGGTCTTCGGCGCGGTAGAGGGTCGGGCCGTTGCCCATGCCGTCGAACTCGAAGCCCTCGAGAGCCTCGGCCACCGCGCAGGGGTTGAACGAGCCCGCGCGCTCCACGGCGTCTGCATAGAGCAGGGCCTGGACGTAGCAGGTATGCGCGGCCTGGCTCGGCGGGAAGCCGTACTTGGTGCCGAAGGACTGAACGAAGGCCTTGGAGCCCTCATCCTGCAGCGACCAGTGCCAGTTGGTGGAGCCGAAGATGCCCTTCACGTTCTCGCCGGCGCCTTTCGCCATCAGGCGCGAGTAGAGCGGCACGACGATCTCGAACTGCTTGCCGTTCACCATGCGGTCGCGCAGGCCGAACTGCACCGCGTTGGTGAGCGAGTTGACCATGTTGCCGCCGTAGTGGTTGAGCACGAGCACGTCGGCATCCGACTGCAGAACCGGCGTGATGTAGGAGGAGAAGTCGGTCTGGGTGAGGGGCGTCAGCACGGTGCCGACGGTTTCCCAGCCCATCGCCTCGGTGGAGGAGCGCACGGCTTCTTCGGTGGTGTAGCCCCAGTTGTAGTCGGCGGTGAGGTGATAGGCCTTGCGGTCGGTGCCGTAGGCATTGGCCAGCACCGGCGCGAGGGCTGCGCCCGACATGTAGGAGTTGAAGAAGTGGCGGAAGCCGTTGGCCTTGCGGTCTTTACCCGTGGTGTCGTTGGAGTGGGTGAGGCCCGCCATGAAGATGATGCCGGCCTCCTGGCAGAGCGCCTGCACGGCCACGGCCACGCCCGAGGACGACCCGCCGGTGATCATGATGGCGCCGTCCTTCTCGATCATCGACTTCGCCGATGCGCGGGCCGCGTCCGATTTGGTTTGCGTGTCGCCGGTGACGTATTCCACCTTCTTGCCGAGGATGCCGTTGCCTTGCAGCGCCTTCGACGAGAACGTGTTCATCATGCCGCCGTCGCCGCCACCGTTGAGGTGCTCGACCGCAAGCTCATAGGCGCGCAGCTCGTCAGCGCCTTCGTCGGCATAGGGGCCCGACTGGGGCACGTTGAAGCCAAGCGTCACGCTGCCGCCGGTCGGCTCGTTCATGTAGGCCGAGGCGCTTTGCGCGGTGAAGATCGTGGGCACGGCAAGGCCGGCACCGGCGACCGCGCTGGACTTCAGCAGGCCACGGCGTGTGAAATTCGATTTGGACATGGATATCCTCCCGTTGATGAACGTATCCGGGGAGCCTCCTCTGCGCCCCCGGATCACACAAATGTGCAAAACGATTATCGCAGTGCCGCAGAAAATTTCGCAACAACGGGCTTTTCTGAAACGATTTTTTTGTAAAGAAATGGACAAAGCTCGTGGACGTGTTGTAAATTTTTTTCCATGACGCTACGGAAGTCGCGCAATAGGTTGGATAATTCGGATGGCGCAGACGCAGAGGATCGGGAGCCGGATTCGCGAAAGGCGGGTGATGCGCGGGCTCAAGCAGGCCGACCTCGCCCAGCGAGCCGGAATATCGGCCTCCTATCTCAACCTGATCGAGCATAACCGCCGCAGAATCGGCGGCAAGACGCTGGTGCGGATCGCCGAGGAACTGGGCGTGGCGCCGGCGCTGCTTTCGGAGGGGGCGGAGGCCACGCTGGTGCAGGCGCTGAGAGAGGCCGCCGGGCGGGCGCTGGCGGGGCGTTCGGAGCAGGCGGCGGCGCTGGACCGGGCGGAGGAATTCGCGGGGCGCTTTCCCGGCTGGGCGCAGCTGCTGGCCGATCTGGCGCGGCAGCGCTCGGAGCTCGAGACCACGGTGACCGCACTGACCGACCGGCTGGGCCACGACCCGCAGCTCGCCGCCTCGCTGCACGAGGTGATCTCGACGGTGACGGCGATCCGCTCGACGGCCTCGATCCTCGCCGACACCAAGTCGCTCGAGCCGGAGTGGCAGGCGCGGTTTCACCGCAACCTCAACGAAGACAGCCAACGGCTCGCGCAGGGGGCGCAATCGCTGGTGCGCTACCTCGAGGGCGCGCCGGATGCGGGCGCCGAGATCACCTCGCCGCAGGACGAGGTGCAGGCCTTTCTGGAGGCGAACGCGTTTCACTTTCCCGGGCTCGAGGGCGCGGGCGGGGGCGCGCGGATCGACGCGGTGCTGGCGCGCTCAGAGCATCTGCAGAGCGATGCGGCCCGCGGGCTCGCGCGGGTGGTGCTGGAACGCTATGTGCGCGATGCCCGCCGCCTGCCGATGGGTGAGATGGAGGCGGCGCTCGAGGCCCACGGCATGGTGCCCGAGGCGCTCGCGGAGGCGCTGGGCGTGGGGCTCGCGCAGCTCTTCCGGCGGCTCGCGATGCTGCCGGCGGAGGTGGCGGGGCCGGTGGGGCTGGCGATATGCGACGGCACCGGCGCGCTCTTGATGCGCAAGCCCGCGCTGGGCTTCGCCATGCCGCGCAGCGCCGCCGCCTGCGCGCTCTGGCCGCTTTACGACCTGCTGGCCCAGCCGGGTGCCGCGCTGCGGATGCGGCTGCGGCAGGGCGACGTGCGGGTGCTGGCGCTGGCGGTGAGCGAGGAGGCGGCGCCGGCGCGCTTCGACCGGCCCGCGCTGACCCGGCCGCACATGCTGCTCCTGCCCGATCCGGGCGGCGAGGCGGCGGCGGGGTTCCGGGCGCGGGAGGTGGGGATGAGCTGCCAGGTTTGCCCGCTGGCCGATTGCGACGCGCGGCGCGAACCCTCGATCCTCGGCGGAGGCTTTTGACACCCGCGCGGGTATTGACGATAGTGCAGCAGAGCCTTGCGGAGGGGCGCAATCGGAGGGGAGGCCGATTGATGGGGAAAAAGGTGGTTCTGATCGAGGACGAGCGGAACATCATCGAGGCGATCAGCTTCATTCTGAGCCGAGACGGGTGGGAGGTGAAGACCCATTCGAACGGGCATGACGCGATGGAGACATTGCGGGCGCGCCAGCCGGATCTGGTGATCCTCGACGTGATGCTGCCGGGCAAGAGCGGCTTCGATATCCTGCAGGAGATCCGGGGCGATGCCGCGCTGGGCGCGACGCCGGTGTTGATGCTCACCGCGCGCGGGCAGGAGCGCGACCGCGAGATGGCCGAGCGCGCCGGCGCCAGCATGTTCATGACCAAGCCCTTCTCCAACACCGAGGTGCTGGAGGCGGTGCGCGCGCTGGTGGATCCGTGAGCGCCAGGCCGCCGCTGATCTTCGTCGAGCGCCGCACCTACCGGCGGCGCCGGCTGGCGGATGCGGCGCGGCTGATGCCGGCCTTCGGGGCGCTGCTCTTTCTCATTCCGCTGCTGTGGAAGGGCGACGGCACGCCGGGGCAGGGCGCCTCGACCTCGATGGTGATGCTCTACCTGTTCCTCGTCTGGTTCGGGCTCGCGGTGCTGGCGGGCGTGCTCTCGCGCTACCTGCGCGACGACGACGACCCGCAGGCCAACCCCGGCGGCGCGGATGGAGCGCTGCGGGAGCGCGCGGAGACCGCGAACAATGCGCCGGCGGGCAGCGACGGCGCGCCGCGCGCCGAGGCGCACCTGCCGCCGCCGGACTCGGCACTGCAGGCGCTCCGCCCGGGCGTCTCGGATGAATCTGGCGCGCCGCAGAGGCCGGAAAGCGGATTGGGAGCGCCCTAGCCGTGGTCACGCTCAACGTCCTGATCCTCGTCTGCCTGCTCTACGTGGCCTTTCTCTTCGCCGTGGCCTTCGGGGCCGACCGGGCCGCCCTGCTGGGCCGGGGCACATGGCTTCGCTCGCCCATCGTCTACACGCTCTCGCTCTCGATCTATTGCACGGCCTGGACGTTTTACGGCGCGGTGGGCTTCGCGGCGCGCTCGGGGCTCGAATTCGTCACCATCTATCTCGGACCGACGCTGGTGATGATCGGCTGGTGGTGGACGCTGCGCAAGATGGTGCGGGTGGGCCGCAGCCAGCGCATCACCTCCATCGCCGACCTCATCTCGTCACGCTATGGCAAGTCGAACGCGCTCGCCGTCTTCGTGACGCTGGTGGCGGTGATCGGGCTCACGCCCTATATCGCGCTGCAGCTGCAATCGGTGACGCTCTCCTTCGCGATCTTTGCCGAGGCCGACCCTTTCACCGAGACCCTGCCCAACGAGCAATCCACCGCGCTCTGGGTGGCGGTAGGGCTTGCCGTCTTCACCATTCTCTTCGGCACCCGCAACCTCGATGTGAACGAGCGCCACCACGGGGTGGTGATGGCGATCGCGCTCGAGGCGGTGGTGAAGCTCTGCGCGCTGATGGCGGTGGGGATCTTCGTGGTGTGGGGCCTCTCGGGCGGGGTCTCGGAGACGGTGGCGCGGATCGACGCCTCGCCCATCGCGCAATACGAGGTGCCGGGCAGCCGCTGGGTGGGGCTCACGCTGCTCTCGGCGGCGGCCTTTCTGTGCCTGCCGCGGATGTTTCAGGTGATGGTGGTGGAAAGCGAGGACGAAGACCACCTGCGCGTCGCCGCCTGGGCCTTTCCGGCCTATCTCATGGCGATGAGCCTCTTCGTGGTGCCGATCGCCGCGGTGGGGCTGGAGCTGATGCCCGCGGGCTCGAACCCCGATCTCTTCGTGCTTACCCTGCCGCTCTCGAACGGGCGCGAGGGGCTGGCGATCCTGTCGTTCCTCGGCGGGTTCAGCTCGGCCACCTCGATGGTGATCGTGGCGGCCATCGCGGTTTCGACCATGGTGTCGAACCACATCGTGATGCCGGTCTGGCTCTGGAGCACGGGCGGCACGGCGATGGTTTCGGGCGATGTGCGGCATGTGGCGCTGCTGGCGCGCAGGCTCTCCATCGCGGTGATCCTGTTTCTCGGCTATCTCTACTTCCGCCTTTCCGGCGGGGGCGAGGCACTGGCCGCGATCGGGCTCATTTCCTTCGTGGGCGTGGCGCAGTTCATGCCGGCGCTGATGGGTGGGCTCTTCTGGCGCGGGGCCACGCGCAAGGGCGCGCTGGCGGGGCTCTCCGCGGGCTTTCTGGTGTGGCTCTACTGCCTCTTCCTGCCGAGCTTCGGTCCCTCGGGCATCCTGCCGCAATCGGTGTTCGACAACGGGCTCTTCGGGCTGTCGTGGCTGCGCCCGCGCGCGCTTTTCGGCACCGAGGGGATGGACCCGATGATGCACGCGGTGTTCTGGAGCCTCACGCTCAACACGCTGGCCTTTCTCGTCGTTTCGCTCTCGACCCTGCCCAAGCCGCTTGAGCGCCTGCAGGGGGCGCAGTTCGTCAATGTCTTCCGGCACTCGGCCACGCCGGGGAGCTGGTCGGGCGGGTTCGCGCAGTCGGAAGACCTGCTGATCATGGCGCAGCGGATCATGGGCGCGCCCGAGGCGCAGGCGCTCTTCTCGGGGGCCGCGCGCGAGCAGGGGCTGCCGGGCTACCTGCCCGAGCCCACGCCCGAGTTTCTCCAGCGGCTCGAGCGGGCACTCTCGGGCTCGGTGGGCGCGGCCACGGCCCATGCGATGATCTCGCAGATCGTGGGGCGCGCGACGGTGTCGGTGGAAGACCTGCTGGCGGTGGCCGACGAGACCGCGCAGATCATGGAATATTCGAGCCGCCTCGAGGCCAAGACCGAGGAGCAGGCCCGCACCGCGCGGCAGCTCAGGGAGGCCAACGAGAAGCTCACCCAGATCTCGCTGCAGAAGGATGCCTTCCTGAGCCAGATCAGCCACGAGCTGCGCACGCCGATGACCTCGATCCGCTCCTTTTCGGAGATCCTGCGCGATGTGGGCGGGCTCTCGACCGAGGAACGCAACCGCTACGCGGGCATCATTCAGGACGAGGCCAACCGGCTCACCCGGCTGCTCGACGACCTGCTCGACCTCAGCGTGCTGGAGAACGGGCAGGTGGTTCTCAATTCGCAGACCGGCCGGCTCTCGGACCTGCTCGACCGGGCGATCGCGGCCTCGGGCGTGCCCTCCTCCATCGCCATCCGGCGCGACCCGGAGGGCGAGCGGCTGGTGCTCACCACCGATCTCGACCGGCTGGCGCAGGTCTTCATCAACCTCATCGCGAACGCCTCCAAGTATTGCGACGCCGAGGCGCCGTGCCTCACCATTCGCACGGCGCTCACCGAGGGGATGCTGGTGGTGGATTTCATCGATAACGGCTCCGGCATCCCGAAGGACCGGCAGGCGGTGATCTTCGAGAAATTCTCGCGGATCGGCGAGACGAAGGCCGGCGGGGCGGGGCTTGGGCTGGCGATCTGCCGCGAGATCATGGGCCGGCTCGGGGGCGACATCACCTACCTGCCCGGGCAGGAGGGCACGGCCTTCCGGGTGCGGCTGCCGTTGGCCGAGAGCGCGCCGGTGCCGAGCGCGGCGCAATAGAGGCAAGGCCGGTGAGGGCAGGGCCAATCGGCCCGCCGTCAATCTCCTCTTAATCCTTGCGCGTCTAGAGTGGCGGAAAGGCTGGTGCCGCCCGTCGGAGGCGCGCGCCCGCAGGGCAATTTCGGCAGGGATCGGCGGCAAGACGGCAATGGCATCCGCAAATGGCAGTTCGGTCATCCATCGCAAGGCCCGCGCCGCGCGCGAGGAGTTCGATGCGCGCGCGATGTCGCCCGCCAAGGCGCTGCGCCTCTCGCTCGAGCTCTGCGGCGACGAGCTGTTCGACATGGCGCTCACCGTCTGCGCGGTGGAACAGCGCGCTTTGCCCCATGCGGGGCTGCGCGCGGAAGTGCCAGAGGGGCATCTGCTGCTTCTGCTCGACGGGCCGGAGGGCGGGCGCGGCGCGCTGCTCATCGACCGGCAATTCGCGCAGGCGCTGGTGGAGGTGCAGACGATGGGGCGCGTGAGCCCCGGCGAGGCCCCGCCGCGCCCGCTCACCGCCACCGATGCCTCGGTGAGCGCGCCCTTGATCGATGCGATGCTGCGCGCCTTCGCGGACCGGCTCGAGCGGTTGGCGCCGGGCGCGGGCCCGGGCATCTACCGCTTCGGCGACCGGCTGGAGGATGCGCGCGCGCTGGCGCTGGCGCTGACCGCGCAGGATTTCGAGCTCTTCCGCCTCACCGTCGATATCGCGCGGGGCGCCAAGACGGGGGTGCTCACGCTGATCCTGCCCGCGCCGCTGCTGCGCCCGCCGGAGCCCGAGCCGGATGTGGCGACGGGCCGGTTCGACCTGGCGCAGGTGGCGATGGATGCCAGCGTCACGCTCGACGCGGTGCTGCACCGGCTGCGCCTGCCGCTGCGCGAGGTCTGCGCATTGCGGCCGGGTCAGCTGATCCCGGTGCCTGCCACGGCCATCACCGGTGCCGAACTCACCGCGGCGCGCGGGCATGTGGTGGCGCAGGTGCGGCTCGGGCAGCTCAACGGCGCGCGCGCGGTGCGGTTGCGCGGCGCACCCGCCGAGGCCGGAGACGGGGCTGGAGACGGGCCAGACGAGGCCGGCCCGCGCCCCCGCCCCGCCGAGGAGCGCGGGCCACGCGGGCTGCCCGGGGCCGGGAGCGGCGCGCGGGAGACGGCGGGCGATATCGTGCCACCCGCCGGGCTGCCGGCGCAGCCGGAGGAGGCCGGCCTGCCCGGGCTCGGCGATCTCGGGCCCGGCGATCTCGGGCTGGAGAGTGCGGGTGCCGAGGCGGGCGCGGCTCCCGATCTGCCGGGCCTCGCAGACTTGCCTGGCCTGCCCGACCTGAACGGGGCCGATGCGGCCAGCGGGCCGCCTGCCGGGGGCTTGCCCGAACTGCCCGATTTGCCGGATCTGCCGGGATTGCCGGATCTGCCCTCTGTCTAACGTGGCGCCCGTGGCGCGGGTGGGCCTGAGTATTTGCACCAAGAAGAAGCGGGGGAGGCGAGGCGTGGATAGCCGGCCGGGAAGCCCGGCTCGGTGGCCGCTCTTTGGGTCGGAGCGGGGCGGGGGTGCGGAGGCGGGATGGTTTAACGAGGGGAAACGCGGCGCGGCCCGCGAGCTTGGCGGCAGGGGCTGACGCGTCGCGGTGCGAGCGGGTTTCGCGGGATGCGTGGGGCAGCCTGCCGAAGGCGGGCGCGGCCGTTGGGCCGGATGCCGCCCGCCTCTCGGCGCAGCTCTGCGCCGGAGACGCGCCGCGTGGTCATGGGGCGGCGGGCGGGGCGGAAGAGGGCGTGGGCCAATCCGCCCGCCCGCGCTGCGCGGTCAGAGCTTGTTGACGGGCACCTTGAGGAAGACGTTGCCATCGGCATCGGCCGGGGGCATCTGGCCTGCGCGCATGTTGACCTGCAGCGAGGGCAGGATGAGCTTGGGCATCCCGAGCGTGGCGTCGCGTTCGTCGCGCATCTTCACGAAGCTCTCGCGGTCGCGCCCGTCGCCCACATGCACGTTCTTCGCCTTCTGCTCGCCCACCGTGCTCTCCCACGCGTAGACGTCGCGGCCGGGCGCCTTGTAGTCGTGGCCCACGAAGATGCGGGTTGCATCGGGCAGGGCGAGGATTTTCTGGATCGACTGGAAGAGCGTCTCGGAGGAACCGCCGGGGAAATCGCAGCGCGCGGTGCCGAAATCGGGCATGAAGAGCGTGTCGCCCACGAAGGCCGCGTCGCCGATCACGTAGGTGAGGCAGGCGGGGGTGTGGCCGGGCGTGTGCAGCACGTCGCCGCGCAGCTGGCCGATGTGAAAGCTGTCGCCCTCCTCGAAGAGCCGGTCGAATTGAGAACCGTCGCGCTGGAACTCGGTGCCCTCGTTGAAGACCTTGCCGAAGGTGTCCTGCACCACGCGGATCTTCTCGCCGATGCCGATCTTTCCGCCGAGCTTCTGCTGGAGGTAGGGCGCGGCGGAGAGGTGATCGGCGTGGACATGGGTTTCAAGGATCCACTGGGTCTCGAGCCCCTCGGCCTCGACATGGGCGATGATCGCATCGGCCGAGCGGGTATCGGTGCGGCCCGAGGCATAGTCGAAATCCAGCACCGAATCGATGATCGCGCAGGCCCGCCCGCCGGGGTCGCGCACCACGTAGGAGATGGTGTTGGTGGCCTCGTCGAAGAATGCCTTGATCTCGGGAGACATGGCGGAACCCTCCTTTGCTGGTTCTTGGGCTGTGTCAGGGGAACATATGGTCAGGCTTGCATATGTTTCAACCGGGCGAGTTGACCTGTGTCAATGTGCGCTCCCGCCTCGCCGGCGCATGATCGGTGAAATTTGGAGGGGATCATGCCTGATCTGGAAAAACTGCGGAAAGCCTTGCTCACTCGTCTTCGCGAACTCGACTCGCGTCTTCACGAGATCGATTCCGAACTCGACGAACCGCATTCGAAGGATTGGGAAGAAGCGGCGGTGGAGCGCGAGGGCGACGAGGTGCTCGAGGGGCTGGGCCAGAGCGGCGAGGCCGAGATCGCGCGGATCCGCGCGGCGCTGGCGCGGATGAAGGAGGGCTCCTACGGGATCTGCGTGCGCTGCGGGCTCGACATCTCCAATGCGCGGCTCGAGGCCGTTCCGGCAACGCCCTTCTGCCGCGATTGCGCGCAAAACGGCTGATCCTGCGCAAGGATTGGGCAAGTGCGCGCTCACCGGGCGCGGCCGGGCGCCGCGCCGAGCGGGCAGGGCTGAAACGAACCGCTCCCACGCCTACCTTGGACGCAGGATAACGGGAGGATGACATGAACGAGATTTCACGCAAACTGCAGGAATTGCACGACGCCATCCTGAGCGCCGATGCGGAGGCGCGCCGGAGCCTGCAGCCCGAGCTGGCGGAGATGATCGCCGATTGCGAGGCGAAGGGCGCGCATGTGCCGGCGCAGATTCACGAACTGAACGAAGACCTTCTGGCCGATGCCATGGAGGCGCAGTTCGACAACATACCGCTCTGATCTGGCCGCTGGCTGCGCTGCGAGGTTGCGCGCCGCACCGGTCTTGCGTTCTACTTCTGTGCAACATGGGGCAGGAACGGGTGGTTGGGGCGCGTGTCGGGGCAGCTTCAGGAGAGAATCGAGGATGGGGTGCTCATCCTCACGATGGCGGAGCCGTCGGGCGATCTGCTGACGCCTGAAATACGCGCCTCGCTCACGGCCGCCCTCGCGGCGGCGTCGGGGCAGGCGGCGGTGGAGGCCATCGTTCTGGCCGGTGCGGGCGCGGGGTTTTCCGCCGGGATTTCACTTGAGGATCACGAGGTGCCGGGCGCTCCTTTGATGGATGCGCTCTGCGACGCCGTGGAGGAGAGCCCGAAGCCGGTGGTGGCGGCGCTGCATGGCGCGGTGCTGGGCGCGGGGCTGGAGCTGGCGCTCGCGGCGCATGGCCGGGTGGCGCAGGCCGGCACGCGGGTGGGCCTGCCCGATCTGCAACTGGGGCTTGTCCCGGGCGGGGGCGCCACGCAGCGCCTGCCGCGGCTCGTGGGTGCCGAGGCGGCGCTGGACCTGGCCCTGACCGGGCGCGGTGCCGATCTGGCGGATCCGAAGCTCGCGGGGCTGGCGCGGCAGGTGGGCGGCGCATCGGGCGAGGCGCCGTTGGCCGAGGCCTGCGAGATGGCGCGCGAGATGGCGCGGGCGGGTGGCTGGCGGCGCATGCGCGAGACGGTGGCCGGGCTTTCGCGCCCCGGGGCGTTTCAGCAGGCGGTGGCCGAGGCGCGCGCGGC
>JAVKDQ010000126.1:0-32054 GCA_040222155.1 Roseovarius sp. | reverse complement strand
TGTTCCCGGTGGGCTCGGAGGTGATGACGCCGCTCGTTCTGTGGATGTCGGCCATCGCCATCGTCTACACCTCGCTGGTGGCGCTGGCGCAGGAAGACATGAAGAAGCTCATCGCCTATTCGTCTGTGGCGCATATGGGTTACGTGACGATGGGCATTTTCGCCGCCAACCAGCAGGGGATCGACGGCGCGATCTTCCAGATGCTCTCGCACGGCTTCATCTCGGGCGCGCTTTTCCTAATCGTGGGGGTGATCTACGACCGGATGCACACCCGCGAGATCGACGCCTATGGCGGGCTCGTCAACCGGATGCCGGCCTATGCGCTGATCTTCATGCTCTTCACCATGGCCAACGTGGGCCTGCCGGGCACCTCGGGCTTCATCGGGGAGTTCCTCACGCTCGTGGGCATCTTCCAGGTCAACACCTGGGTGGCGCTGGTGGCGACCTCTGGCGTGATCCTCTCGGCGGCCTATGCGCTTTGGCTCTACCGCCGGGTGGTGCTGGGCGAGCTGATCAAGGAAAGCCTGAAATCGATCACCGACATGACCGGCCGCGAGAAGGCGATCTTTGCGCCGCTGGTCGTGATGACGCTGCTTCTCGGCGTCTACCCGAGCCTCGTGACGGATATCATCGGGCCCTCGGTCGAGGCGCTCATCGGAAATTACGAGACCGCGCTCGCCGCGGCGCACAGCGCCATGGACGTGGCGCAGGCATCGCAATAGGGAGGCCGGAAAATGCAGGCTGATCTGAACGTCATCCTCCCCGAGATCGTGATCTCGGTTTATGCGATCGTTGCGCTTCTGGTGACCGCCTACACCGCGCAGGACCGGGCGGCCGGGATGCTCACATGGCTGACGGCGGCGATCATGGCGCTGATGGCGCTCTGGATCGGCACCACCGGCGAGGGCACGCGCACCGCCTTCGGCGGCATGTTCAACGACGACGGTTTCGCCCGCTTCGCCAAGGTGACCGTGCTGCTTTCGGCCGCCGCCGTGCTGGTGATGGGGCAGGAATACATGGCGCGCCGGGGCATTTTGCGCTTCGAATACCCGATTCTCATCGCGCTTGCGGCGGTGGGGATGATGATGATGGTCTCCGCGGGCGACCTGATGGCGCTCTACATGGGGCTCGAACTGCAATCGCTGGCGCTCTACGTGGTGGCGGCGCTGCGGCGCGACAGCGTGCGCTCCACCGAGGCGGGGCTCAAGTATTTCGTGCTGGGCGCGCTCTCTTCGGGCCTGCTGCTCTACGGTGCCTCGCTGACCTATGGCTATACCGGCACCACGCTCTTCTCGGGCATCATCGAGGCCGCCGAGGGCCGCGCGCCGCTGGGGCTGCTGATCGGGCTCGTCTTCGTGCTCTCGGGGCTGGCCTTCAAGGTCTCGGCCGTGCCCTTCCACATGTGGACGCCGGACGTATACCAGGGCGCGCCCACGCCGATCACGGCCTTCTTCGCCACCGCGCCCAAGATGGCCGCGATGGCGCTCTTCGCCCGCGTGGTGCATGACGCCTTTGGCGGGGTGGTGGCCGACTGGAGCCAGGTTGTTGCCGTCTTCTCGCTGCTCTCGATGTTCCTCGGCGCCGTGGCCGCCATCGGGCAGACCGACATCAAGCGGCTGATGGCCTATTCCTCGATCGCGCATATGGGCTATGCGCTGATGGGGCTCGCGGCGGGCACGGTCTTCGGCGTGCAGGCGATGCTGATCTACATGGCGATCTACATCACCATGAACATCGGCACCTTCGCCTTCATCCTCTCGATGGAGCGCGACGGCCAGCCGGTGACGACGATCTCGAGCCTCAACATGTATTCGAAGGCGCATCCGGGCCGCGCGATGGCCATGCTGATCCTGCTCTTCTCGCTCGCGGGGGTGCCGCCGCTTCTGGGCTTCTTCGGCAAGCTCTACGTGCTGCGCGCGGCCTATGAGGGCGGGCTTGCATGGCTGGCGGTGGCGGGGGTGATCGCCTCGGTGATCGGCGCGTTCTACTACCTGCGGATTGTCTTCTACATGTATTTCGGCGAAGAGGGCGAGGCGCTGGAGACGGGCAAATCGCCGGTGCTCTGGGGGTTCCTCATGGCCTCGGCGGCGATCATGCTTCTGGGCATCGTCAACATGTTCGGCGTCGAAGGGATGGCGCAGGCGGCGGCGGCGACGCTTGTCAACTGATCGGTCGCGCAAGCTCCGCCGGAGGATGCCTCCGGCGGGAGTATTTCCGGAAAGATGAAAAGCGTGGTCTGGCCAGAGGGCTACGGGCGGCGTGTGCTGCCGGAGGTCGACAGCACCATGGCCGAGGCCGCGCGGCTTACGCCGGGGCTCGCCGCGCCCACATGGGTGCTGGGGCTCAGGCAGACTGCCGGGCGCGGGCGGCGGGGGCGCGCCTGGAGCGACCCCGAGGGCAATTTCGCGGCGACGCTTGTGCTCTTTCCCGAAGGGCCGCCCGAGCAGGCGGCGCTGCGCTCCTTCGTGACCTCGCTGGCGTTGCTCGATGCCTGCGTGGCCGCCACCGGGCGGCCCGAGGCCTTCGCGCTGAAATGGCCGAATGACGTGCTGCTCAATGGCGGCAAGCTCGCGGGCATCCTGCTGGAGCGTTCGGGCGTGCCGGGCGCGCGGGTGCCGCTGCTGATCGGGATCGGGGTGAATCTCGTGGCCGCGCCGGGGGCGGAGGCGGTTGAGCCGGGGGCGTTTCGGCCGGTGTCGCTGATGTCGGAGACCGGTGCGGCGGTGGGGGCGGAGGCGTTTCTCGACCTTCTGGCGCCGGCCTATGCGCGGCGCGAGGCGCAATTCGCAGGCGAGGGCTTCGAGCCCATTCGCCGCGACTGGCTCGATCACGCGGCGCGGCTTGGCGAGGAGATCACCGCGCGCACCGGCAAGGTGGAGATCACCGGGCGGTTCGAGACGGTGGACGCGGCGGGCAATCTTGTTCTATTGACCCCGGACGCCCGGCAGGCCATCCCGGCGGCCGAGGTGTTTTTCTGAAAGGAAGGGCGGCGCCATGCTTCTCGCGATAGATTGCGGCAATACGAATACCGTCTTCTCGATCTGGGACGGCACGCGCTTTCTGTGCACGCTGCGCACCTCCACGCACCATGCCCGCACGGCGGATGCCTATTTCACGTGGTATTCGACGCTGGTGAAGCATTACGGGATTGAGGCCCACATCACCGATGTGATCATCTCCTCCACCGTGCCGCGCGTGGTATTCAACCTGCGCGTCTTCGCCGACCGGTTCTTCGGCTGCCGCCCGATGGTGGTGGGCAAGCCCGAATGCGCGCTGCCCGTGCCGCCCCGTGTGGACGAGGGCACGATCGTGGGGCCCGACCGGCTGGTGAACGCGGCCGGCGCCCATGACCGGCATGGCGGCGACCTGATCGTGGTGGATTTCGGCACCGCCACCACCTTCGACGTGGTGGCCCATGACGGCGCCTATGTGGGTGGCGTGATCGCGCCCGGCGTGAACCTTTCGCTCGAGGCGCTGCATTCCGCCGCCGCCGCGTTGCCGCATGTGGATGTGACCAAGCCGCAGAAGGTGATCGGCACCAACACGGTGGATTGCATGCAGGCCGGTGTGTTCTGGGGCTATGTGGGGCTGGTGGACGGGATCTGCACGCGGATCAAGGCGGAATATGACAAACCGATGCGGATCATCGGCACCGGCGGCCTTGCGCCGCTCTTCGCGCAGGGCGACCTGCTCTTCGACGTGATCGAGGACGATCTTACGATGCATGGGCTGACGGTGATCCATGCGCATAACAAGACATTAGAGGTGGGACATGAGTAAGAGCAAGGAGCGGCTGATCTATCTGGCGCTTGGCGGGGCCGGCGAGATCGGGATGAACGCCTATGTTTATGGCTATGGCGCGCCGGGCAAGGAGCGGCTCATTCTCGTCGATCTGGGCGTGACCTTCCCGGATATGGACGGGACACCCGGCGTGGACCTGATCTTCCCGGATATCTCGTGGCTCGAGGAGCGGCGCGACCGGCTCGAGGCGATTTTCATCACCCATGCGCATGAAGACCATGTGGGCGCGGTGGCGCATTACTACGGGCGGCTTGGCGCGCCGGTATATGCCCGAGCTTTCACCGCCAATATCGCGCGGGGGAAGATGGACGAGCACGGCCACCCCGAGAAGGCGGTGATCACGGCGAGCGCCTGGCCCGAGGTCGTGGAGGCGGGGCCCTTTAGCGTGGGCTTCGTGCCGATCTCGCATTCGATTCCGGAAAGCTCGGGGCTCGTGATCGATACCGGGGCGGGCCGCGTGGTGCATTCCGGCGACTTCAAGATCGACGCCGAGCCGGTGGTGGGCGAGCCCTTCGACGACGAGATCTGGGGCGGTCTCGGTGAGGGAGGGGTGCTGGCGCTCGCTTGCGATTCTACAAATGTTTTCAATACACATGCGGGGCGTTCTGAAAACACGCTCGGACCGGAGATCGAGAAGCTTATCGCCGGCTCCAAGGGCATGTTCGTGGCCACCACATTCGCCTCGAACGTGGCGCGGGTGAAGACGCTCGCGGAGGCCGCCGAGCGGGCCGGCCGCTCCATCTGCCTGATGGGTCGCGCGATGCGCCGGATGATCGAGGCGGCGGTGGAAACCGGCGTGCTCACCGATTTTCCGCGCACCGTCAGCCCCGAGGAGACGCGCGACATCCCCCGCGAGAACCTCGCGCTCATCGTCACCGGCAGCCAGGGCGAGCGGCGCGCGGCCTCGGCGCAGCTGGCGCAGGGCAAGTATAACGGCATCGAGATGAAGCCGGGCGATACCTTCCTCTTCAGCTCGAAGACGATCCCGGGCAACGAGCGCGGAGTCATTCGGATCATCAATCAGTTCAGCGAGCAAGGCGTGGATGTGATCGACGATTCGACCGGGCTTTACCATGTCTCCGGCCATGCCAACCGGCCCGATCTGGAGCGGCTCCACAAGCTCGTGAACCCGCGTATCGTGCTGCCCATGCATGGCGAGCACCGGCATTTGCGCGAACACGTGAAACTGGCCAAATCCAAGGGGTTCGAGGCCGTTCTTGCCCCGAATGGCACGGTGGTGGAACTGAGCGGAAACGGCCCGACCGTGGCCGAATACGTGGAGACGGGCCGCACCTATCTCGACGGCTCGGTGCAGGTGGGCGCGCTCGACGGGATCGTGCGCGACCGCATTCGCATGGCGCTCAACGGCCATGTGATGGTGAACGTGATTTTCGACGAGGATGACGAGCCGCTGGGCGAGCCCTGGTGCGAGGTGAAGGGGCTTGCCGAAGAGGGCGCGAGCCGGGCGCCGCTTGTCGACGTGCTGGAGGAGGATCTGAGCCAGTTCATGGGGCGCGCGGGCGCCAAGACGCTGGCCGATGACGACCGGCTGGAGGACGAGCTGCGCAAGATCGTGCGAAACAGCGCGCTCTCGGAGATCGGCAAGAAGCCCGAGGTGACGGTGATCATCAGCCGGCTGACGGGCTGAGCGAGGGCGGATTGCGTCCTCGCCGCTGTCGCAGAGCGGCGCGCGCCCGCAGGTTTCATGTGATTCCCTCGTCTCGACGCGAGGAGACAGCATGACATGACACCCGATGCCGCCAGCCTGATCGACCTGAAGACCTACCCGATCGACTGCCCGGGACCTCTGCGCGATGCGCTGGTCGAGGACGTGCGCGCGCAATTGGCGCGCGACGGCTGCGCGGTGATCCGGTCTTTCATCACGCCCGAGGCGATTGCCGCGCTCACCGCCGAGGCCGATGGGGTGGCGCATCTGGGCCACCGCTCCTTCAACCGGACGAATGCCTATTTCACCAAGGACGATCCGAACCTGCCCGACAGCGACCCGAGGCGGCGCTTCTTCGAGAGGTCCAACACCTTCATCCCGGCGGATAATTTCGCCAAGGACGGCCCGCTTCGGCGTATCCACGACGCGCCGGGCTTCGACGGTTTCATCCGGGAGTGCCTGCAGGAAGAGCGGTTTTACCGCTATGCCGATCCTCTGGCGGATGTGATCGTGAACATGGCCGAAGAGGGCAACGGCTTTCCGTGGCACTTCGACACCAACAATTTCACCGTGACGTTGGCGATCCAGAACGCGGAGGTGGGGGGCGCGTTCGAATTTGCTCCGGCGATACGGGAGGGGGGCGAGAATTTCGACGCGGTGGCGGAGGTGCTCGACGGCGGATCGCCCCGGGTTCGGGTGCTGGAGTTGCGCCCGGGCGACTTGCAGCTCTTCCGCGGGCGCTATTCGCTGCACCGCGTGGCGCCGCTCAGGGGCCCGACACGCCGCTACGTGGCGATCTTCTCCTACGTGGAGGAGCCGGGCATGGTTGGGGCGCCGGAGCGGACGAGGCAGCTCTACGGCCGCGTTCTGCCCATTCACCTCGAGCGGGCGGGGCTGCGGGCGGATGCCTATATCGATTGACCGGATCGGCGGGTAGGGTGGGGTTCAACCCCACCCTACGGGTCGCCCTTCTTGATCGAGAGGCCCAGTTCGGTGTGCAGGATCTGCCCGCCGAAGCCCCAGCTGCCGCTTTTCACCTCGTGGATGCGGCAGGAGGTGTTTTCCATCATCCGCCCGCCCGCGGCCTCGCCGAAGGCGCGGGTGACGCTGGTGATGATTCGTTCCTTCTCGTCCTGCGTGAACACGCCTTCGAGAACCTGGATATCGATGAGGGGCATGGGGGCTCCTGTCGCTGCGGGGGCTGGCGACAGGATAGCGCGGCTGGCCGACAATGGAAGGCGGGGGTCAGCCCGCCCGCCGGTCGTCGAAACTGAGGGCAATGAACTGCGGCAGGTGGTCGCCCATGCCGACGACCTTGTCATCGCTCTTGCCGCCGCGCCGATTGCCG
The DNA here is from genome assembly GCA_040222155.1 of Roseovarius sp. GTDB lineage: Bacteria > Pseudomonadota > Alphaproteobacteria > Rhodobacterales > Rhodobacteraceae > Roseovarius. The sequence goes on along the minus strand of JAVKDQ010000126.1, from coordinate 25,239 downwards.
CCGCGCGACGACTTGGGCTTGTCGTCGGCCTGCTTCGGTTCGGCCACCTCGGTTTCCGGTTCGGGCGTCGCCTCGGTTATTGCCTTCGGCGCCTCGGCCTCCGTGGGCTGGGGTTTGCGCGCGCGCGCGCGCGACCGGCTGCGCTTGGGCTTCTCGTCGTCGCTCTCGGGGCCTGCATCGGCTGCGGGCGCATCGCCGAGCGGGTTCTCCATGCGCGCGATGGTCTTCTGGATCAGCTTCTCGACGGCATCGAGGGCTTTCTCGTCACGGGTGGAGCAGAGCGTGATCGCCTTGCCGTCGCGGCCCGCGCGGCCGGTGCGGCCGATGCGGTGGACGTAATCCTCGGGATGGCCGGGAACATCGTAGTTGAAGACATGGCTGACGGAAGGAACATCGAGCCCGCGCGCGGCCACGTCGGAGGCCACGAGCAGCGTAAGCTCCTTGGCGCGGAATTTCTCGAGCGTGCGGGTGCGCTGCGACTGGTCGAGATCACCGTGAATCGCGGCCGCGTCATAGCCGTGTTTCTGCAGCGATTTCGCGCAGATATCCACATCGGTCTTGCGGTTGCAGAAGATGATGGCGTTGGTGCATTTCTCGCCTTCGCGGTCGATCACGGCGCGCAGGAGCGCGCGCTTCTCGCTGTCGGCCTTGTCGCGGCGGGACGGTTTGAACATCACCACCGCCTGGTCGATCGTTTCCGACGCGGTGGCCTGGCGGGCCACTTCGACCCGCGCGGGGTTCTGCAGGAAGGTGTTGGTGATGCGCTCGATCTCGGGGGCCATGGTGGCGGAGAAGAAGAGCGTCTGCCGGGTGAAGGGGGTGAGCGAGAAGATGCGCTCGATGTCTGGGATGAAGCCCATGTCGAGCATCCGGTCGGCCTCGTCGACCACCATCACCTTCACATCGGTCAGGATCAGCTTGCCGCGTTCGAAATGGTCGAGCAGGCGGCCGGGCGTGGCGATGAGCACGTCGACGCCCTTGTCGATGATCTGCTCCTGCTCCTTGAAGCTCACGCCGCCGATGAGCAGCGCCTTGGTGAGCTTGAGGTTTTTCGAATAGGTATCGAAATTCTCGGCCACCTGTGCCGCGAGCTCCCGGGTGGGGCAGAGCACGAGGCTGCGCGGCATCCGGGCGCGGGCGCGGCCGCGGGCGAGGATCGACAGCATCGGGAGCGTGAAGCTCGCCGTCTTGCCGGTGCCTGTCTGGGCGATGCCGAGTACGTCGCGGCCTTCGAGGGCAGGGGGGATGGCGCCGGCCTGGATCGGCGTTGGGATTTCGTATCCGGCCTCTTCAACGGCCTTCAACACCTTCGGATTGAGGTTCAGATCGGAAAACTTGGTCATATGTGTCCATCATTCGCGGACACGTCTTGGCCCGCCGTCTCGTCTTGAGCCACGCAGCGCGCCGGAGATCGGCCGCAAGCTCCGCGTGGTGGGGAAGCCTTTATAGAATCATCAGACGAATGGCAATGGAAGCCTTTGCGGGAGCGGCGTTTGTGCCTGGCCGCGTCCGAATTGCGACGAATCGCGCCCCTCAGCCATGCGTGGGGAAGTGCCTGCGGCGCTTGGTATCGAGCTCGAGCCGCACCGCGTGGAGGTGCCCATGCGCCGCGAGCCTTTCGCGCAGCTCGGGCGTGGCGGTGCAGACCTCGCGGTAGAAGGCCCGGAGCGCCTCTTCGCCGCCCTCAGCCTCGAGCATGGCGAAGAGCTGGTTCATGGTGAGTGCAATTCCGTCGGGCATGGGGGCCGCGCGCAGGCTCTCGCGATAGGAGCCCTGTGCCATTCGAAAGCGGTAGAGCTCGAGCCAATGCGCCCAGTCATGGGCGTGGAGATGGACGAGGCGGGTGTGCTCCAGGCGGGCGGGCTCGCGATCCTGTGCGCGGTCGAAGAAGGCGTTGTGGATGCGCAGCGAGACATTCTCGAGGCCGGTCTTCACGAAGACCTTGCCCGCCACATGGCTCAGGAACCCGCCGTTCAGATGCTCGCCATAGGTGGGGTAGATCGCGTTGGTCTCGGCGCGGCGGGGGCCTTGCTGGCGGGCATGGCCCTTGGCCCAGATCTGGCCGTCGGGTGGGGGATCGGACGGGTCGGGCGCGAGGGCCTCGATGGCATGCACCCGGGCCGAGCGGGTGGCGGGGGGCAGGGCGGCCAGCTGCTCGGGCAGGGGTGTTTGGGGCCAGAGAAACTCGTCGTCGTCGATATGGGCGAGCCAATCCACCTGCGGGTTTCGGCTGTAGCAATGGGTGGCGTTGGCGGTTTGCCGGGGCTGGTGCATCTCGGGGCGGCCCTTGCGACGCGCCCAATAGGCGGCGTCTGTCACGATGACGCGGCATTTCGGATGGGATTTCAGGGCTTTGCGCGCCTCGGGCTGATCCTCGTCGAGATAGATGAAGAGGCGCTCGGCGCCCAGATCGAGATGATGGGCGGCAAAATCGAGAATTTCGCGCGCGGGGGCCTTGATGGTGGAGACCACGCCCCATGTGGGTCGGCTGCTCATGGGGCGAAGATGCGGCGGTTTCCGGTTGCGGGGCAAGACGAAAAAGCCTTCATGCGCTCCGCGCGGGAGTATTTGCGGAAAGATGAAATCGCCGGGTCAGTCGAAGGAGGCAGCGCTGGGGTGGAGCGCGGGCCGGTAGCCTTGGGCAAGGACAGCGCGCGTGGGGGCGGGGGTGAGGACGGTGGCGATGCCCCGGGGGCGGGGCAGGGCGGCGGTGTAGCCGCCGGCGGTGTAACGCAGGATCCGCGGGCCGAGGACGAGGCAGGGCGCGCCGGCGTGGAGGATGAAGGCACCATCGGGCAGCGTTGCGGCAGGAGCCTCGTGACGGATCTGCGCGCGGTTGCGGGCCACGCGGGCGCGGTGGAGCATCCGGTCGGCGGTCTTGAGATCACTCTCGCCATGGGCTGCGGCCCAGAGCGCGCGGAACTGGCGGTAGGCGTCGCGGCGGCATTCTGCGCAGGGACGGTGGCCGGCGGCGAGCGCCACGGCCTCGTCGAGGAAGAAGAGCTCGGTATATCGGCCAGGTGCCATGAGGCTGCGGCGGCGGCCCTTGAACGTGAGCCGGCAGGTGACCCAGGCCTGATGCGTCCAGCGGGCCTTGCCGAGCCGGCGGGTATCGTCGTGCAGGATGCCGCGATTGCCCATGAGCGTGCCGCGCGCTGGATCGGCCACGATCTCGCCCGTGGGCAGAACGCGGTTCTGCAGGGTCACACCATCATTTCCTTGGTGGCGGAGAGCTTGACCTCGGGATAGTCGCGCTCGATCCGGTCGATATCCCACTGGAGCCGGGTGAGATAGACGATGTCGCCGTCGTGATCATGGGCGATGTGGCTCTTGTTGGCGGCGGTGAACTTCTCGAGCGCCTCCCTTGGGCCGGTGGCCCAGCGGGCGGAGGTGAATTGCGAGGCCTCGAAGCGGACGGGCAGGCCGTATTCCAGCTCGATCCGGCTCGCCAGCACCTCGAATTGCAGCGCGCCCACAACGCCCACGATGAAGCCCGAGCCGAAGCTCGGCTTGAAGACCTTGGCCGCGCCTTCCTCGGCGAATTGCATCAGCGCCTTCTCGAGGTGCTTGGCCTTCATCGGGTCGCCCGCGCGGGCCTGCTGCAGAAGCTCCGGTGCGAAGGAGGGGATGCCGGTGACGCGCAGGGCCTCGCCCTCTGTGAGCGTGTCGCCGATGCGCAGCTGGCCGTGGTTGGGGATGCCGATGATGTCGCCTGCCCATGCTTCCTCGGCGAGTTCCCTGTCGGAGGCGAGGAAGAGCACGGGGGCGGAGACGGTGATGGGCTTTTTCGAGCGCACATGGGTGAGCTTCATGCCGCGCTTGAAGTGCCCGGACGCCATGCGCAGGAAGGCCACGCGGTCGCGATGCTTTGGATCCATGTTGGCCTGCACCTTGAAGACAAAGCCGGAAACCTTTGTTTCTTCTGGGGAAATTTGGCGCGGTACGGCGGATTGCGGCTGCGGTTCAGGGCCGTAGGTGCCGATGCCCTCCATCAGTTCCTTCACGCCGAAGGAGTTGATGGCGGAGCCGAACCAGATCGGCGTCATGTGCCCCTCGAGCACCGATTGGGGGTTGAGCGCGGGCAGAAGCTCGCGGGCCATCTCGACCTCTTCGCGAAGCTTGTCGATGAGATGGGCGGGCACGTGTTCGTCGAGCTTGGGGTCGTCCAACCCCTTGATTTCGATGGAGTCTGCCACGCGGTTGCGGTCGGCGCGGTCCATCAGCTCGAGCCGGTCGTTCAGCATGTCGTAGCAGCCGACGAAATCGCGGCCAACGCCGATGGGCCAGCTCGCGGGTGTCACGTCGATCGCGAGCATTTCCTGGATCTCGTCGATGATCTCGAAGGTGTCGCGGCTTTCGCGGTCCATCTTGTTGCAGAAGGTGAGGATGGGCAGGTCGCGCAGGCGGCAGACCTCGAAGAGTTTCTGCGTCTGGCTCTCCACGCCTTTCGCGCCGTCGATCACCATGATCGCGGCATCGACGGCGGTGAGCGTGCGATAGGTATCCTCGGAGAAATCCGAGTGGCCGGGCGTATCCACGAGGTTGAAGCGGAAGGTCTTGAAATCGAACGACATTGCCGAGGCGGAGACGGAGATGCCGCGATCCTTTTCCATCTGCATGAAATCCGAGCGGGTGCGCCGCGCCTCGCCCTTGGCGCGCACTTGCCCGGCCATCTGGATGGCGCCGCCGAAGAGCAGGAACTTCTCGGTCAGCGTGGTCTTGCCCGCGTCGGGGTGCGAGATGATGGCGAAGGTGCGCCGGCGCGCGATTTCGGGCGGCAGGGCGGGGCGGTTATGAGCGGCTTGATCCATGTGCGCGCGTATAGAATGGGGCGCGGCGCGGCGCAATATGCCGGGCGCGCGGTTGCTTTTCGGGGGCGGGGCCATAGGTGGTGGTGGGTAACTGAAAGGAGGGTCCATGCCCAGTGACGGCAAGAAAACCGACCAAGCCAAACCCGACAGCCAGTACGAGCCGCCGACACCCCTGAGCGAACGAGAGCCGGGCGAGTCGGCGAAAACCGGAAACCCGGTAAAGGCCCGCGATGCCTTTGGCCGGCCCCGGAACGAAACCGAATGGTCGCGCGAGGCGATCGCGACGACACGCGAGAAACCGGCGCTCGACAAGGACGGCAACGTTGTTGCCGAACAATCCCGAAAATTCAGGGGCTAAGGCCGCGATCTTGATGTCGATGGGTCGCGTGGGCGGCTAGCGCGTGGAGGCGCGTTTGAGCAGGCTCGCGGCGTCGGGCCGCTTCAGAAGCGTTTCGCTCACCTCGAATTCGAGATGTCGGCGCGCCTCGTGGCCCGGCAGGGATTGCGCCAACTTGTCTGTCAGCTCCTGCGGGAGCGCATCGCGGGTGCGGGTATCGACGAGGAAGGTTTCCGCCGCGATCCCTTCGGCGAAGATGATGTGATGCTCGTCGAAGAGCAGCTGGAAATAATCGACGAACCCGCCCGACTGGCGCACCACCGTGTCGCCGTTGACGAGATGGCGCGCACGCACGAGCACCTCGTGGCGGCCGGCGCCGAGCGCATCGAATCGCTGGTAGATGAAGAGCCGGTGATCGGGGCTCACGATCAGGTCGTTCTCGTTGTGGAGCGTTCCGGCCTTGATGCGGATCGGGGCGAACTCGCCCACCGCGCGCACGGTTGATTGCCCGATCCAGCGAATGGCTTGCGGGCCATCGTCGCGGGTGAGCAGCAGGTCGCCCACCTTGAGCTCTTCGATGGGTTTTTGCACGCCGGAGGCCATGGTCATCCGGGTGCCGCGCGAGAACGAGACGCAGGCGACCTCCGCGAACTTGGTGCGGGCGCGGGCGCGATCGATTCCCACCAGCGAATAGCCCATCCGGGGGGTCATCTGCGCGAGCGGCAGGGCGAAAATATTGGCCACGTTGCCCTTGTCGTCCACCTCGACGAGCACCAGCAACTCGGTGGTCTGGCCGGTGGTCGACATGAGCGTGAGGCAGCTATCGAGGTGAAGGTGAGCGCCGGGGCGGCCCACGCCCGTATCGGCGGCGATCACGAATTTGCCGCCCTCGGCCTGCTCGAAAGACAGGCGGCGGAGCCGGGCGTTGTGGCGGATCTCGTAGGTATCGTCGAGGTCGAGCTCGGCGGCGAAAGACAGCGTGTCGCCGAGATTGGCGCCATTGACCACGGAAATCTCGGCGCCGTGATAGACGGGGATGGATTGTGCCGGTTTTTCTGCGCTCGTGTTCATGACTTTACCGATACACTTGGCCCACGATGCGCGGACCGACCACTACGGGAGATGGGGTAGCTTAGATTTGTGTCAGGTTGTGGTCAATTCTCCGGTGTTTTGCTGGCATGACAGGCGGATAGGGGCTAGCAGTAATGGCGACGCAACGAGGAGAGCATGACATGGATCTGGGTATAAAGGGTAAACGCGCGCTTGTCTGCGCCTCATCGAAAGGGCTTGGCCTTGGTTGCGCGCGGGCGCTGGCAGAGGCAGGCTGCGACCTCGTGATGAACGCGCGCGGCGCGGAGGCGCTCGAGGCTGCCGCCGAGGATATTCGCAAGCACTTCGGCGTGGAGGTGACCACGGTCGCGGCGGATGTGACCACCGAGGCGGGCCGTGCGGCGGTGCTCGAGGCGGCGGGCGCGGCGGATATTCTGGTGACCAACGCGGGCGGCCCCCCGCCGGGCATGTGGACGGATTGGGAGCGCGAGGATTTCATCGCGGCACTCGACGCCAACATGCTCACCCCGATCGCGCTGATGAAGGCGCTCTTGCCGGGGATGATGGAGCGTGGCTGGGGCCGGGTCGTCAACATCACTTCGCAATCGGTGAAGGCGCCCATCGCGGTGCTGGGTCTGAGCAACTCGGCACGGGCGGGATTGACGGGCTATGTGGCTGGCACCTCTCGGCAGGTTGCCGGAAAAGGTGTCACGATCAACAACTTGCTGCCCGGAATTCATGCAACGGACAGGGCCGTTTCGCTTGACAAGGGCGTGGCCGATCGCGAGGGGATCAGCATGGACGAGGCCCGCGCGCAGCGTTGCGCCACGATCCCGGCGGGCCGTTACGGCACCGCAGACGAGTTCGGCGCGGCCTGTGCCTTTCTCTGCAGCCAGCATGCGGGGTTCATCGTGGGCCAGAACATCCTGCTCGACGGCGGCGGCGTGAACGCGACCTTGTAGGCGGGTCACGGCATGGAGTTCGACCCCCTCGACCCCAACACTGGCGCGCGTTTCGCCGAGGAGATCGCCTATGCCGAGGCGCGCTTGGCGGGCGAGGCCACGACGCTCGCGCTCGATCTCTACCTGCCGGCAGAGGCGCGGGGAGAGGCGCCGCTTCTGGTGTGGTTCCACGGGGGCGGGTTCAATGCGCAAGCCTTCCCTGCGGTGCAGCATCGCCGGCTGGGCCGCCAGCTGACGGCGGCGGGCTTCGCGCTGGCTGCGCCACGCTACAGGCAGAAGGCGGGCGAGGCCGATCTCGGGCCGGTGCTGCGGCGCGCCCTGCCGGACCTCAGCGAAAACTGTGCCCCGAACCTGCCCGAGGGCTTCTCCGGCGCGCCCGCCCTTGCCGCGATGGAAGATGCGCTGAGCGCGCTGGCGTGGCTCGAGGCCCATCGCGCTGCGCTGGGGCTCGCGCCGAACCCGGTGGTGGCGGGCAGTGAGGCAGGGGGCTTCACCGCCTTCAACGCGGCCTTCGCGGCGCCCTCGCTCGGCCTTGCCTCGATCCCGCTCGGCGGTGTGCTCAGCTATTCGGGGGGGCTCTCCTGGCCCGGGTGCTTCGTGCCGGGGCGGTTGCCCGTTTTCGCCATGCAGACCCCGCGCGACCCGCGCATTCCACCGGAAAACCTGCGGCATCTTGCGCGCAGCGACCCGGCGCTGGAACTCATCGAGGCGCCCGAGCAGCAACCGGGCTCGATCAAGCTCTGGCCCGGCGAGGCCAAGGCGGAGTGCTATGGGCGCATCCGCGCCTTCCTCAAACGCTGCAGCGCGCGGGCCGCCGAGGCCGCCTGAGCGGGCCGCTTTGCACGTGGCGCGAGAATTTGTCCGATTCAGGCTCCGCACCGCAATTGCATCTTCCAACTCCCGGCTTGAACCCTTAGATACGGGTGGTGATATTCCGGGAGTGCGCGTGTGTGCGCTCCGTTTAGGGGAGAGAGACTATGCTGAACAATATCGGCCTTCCTGGCCTTCTGCTCATCGCCGTGGTGGTGCTGGTGCTCTTCGGGCGCGGCAAGATCTCGTCGCTCATGGGCGAGGTCGGCAAGGGCATCACTTCGTTCAAGAAAGGTGTCGCCGATGGCAACAAGGACCTTGAGGAAAGCACCGAGCAAGCCAAGGACGTGACGCCCGAGAGCGAAAAAGACAAGGTCTGAGCGCCAGAATGTTCGACCTTGGCTGGACCGAGCTTCTGGTCATCGGCATCGTGGCGCTGATCGTCGTGGGGCCCAAGGACCTGCCCGGCATGTTCCGGGCCGTCGGCAATTTCGTGGGCAAGGCGAAGCGTATGGCCCGCGACTTCAGCAAGGCGATGAACGACGCGGCGGATGATGCGGGCGTCGGCGATGTGAAGCGAACGCTCAATGCGGCGGCGAACCCTATGAAATCGGCGATGGACGAGGTGCGCAAATCCACCGAGAGCTTTACCGCCAAGACGATGGCCGGCCCCCAGCGCAAGGAAATGGACGAGGAGCGGAAGGCGCAGGTGGAGAAGATCCGCCAGCGCTCGGCGGAAGTGGCGCAGGAGCGGCTCGACCGCGAGAAGGCGGAAGCCGAGGCGAAAGCGGTCTCCGAGAAGGATACGGCCTCCGGCGGTGCGGTTGCCGAGGCGCAGGCGAAGGCCGAGGCCAAGCCAGCCCCGGCGAAGAAGACGCCCGCCAAGAAATCCCCTGCGAAGCCCGCTTCCAAGAAGGCCCCGGCAAAGACCGCCGCGAAGTCCGCGGCGAAGAAAGCGCCGGCCAAGGCCGCCGCGAAGCCAGCCGCGAAGACTGCTGCAAAGCCAGCGCCGAAGCCGGCCTCGACCAGCGCGGCCAAGACCGCCTCCAAGACCGCGCCCAAGACCTCTGCCAAGACGCCGGCGCGTAAGCCCGCGGCCCGCAAGACCGCCGCTTCCAAATCCTCCGAGGACAGCAAGGCATGAGCACCCTCAACGGGCCCGACGAGATCGAGGATAGCGCCGCGCCGCTCATCGAACATCTGGCCGAACTGCGCACAAGGCTGATCAAATGCGTGGTGGCCTTTCTCACCGGCATGGTGATCTGCTTCACTGTCGCCACCCCGATCTTCAACTTCCTCACCGCGCCGCTCTGCCAGGTGCTGGCCGAGCGCGGCCAGAATTGCGACCTGATCTTCATCAAGCCGCAGGAAGGCTTCTTCGTGGCGATCAAGGTGTCGCTTCTGGGGGGCTTCATGCTCTCCTTCCCCTATCTTGCCAACCAGATGTGGCGCTTCGTGGCGCCCGGGCTCTACAAGTCGGAGAAGGGGGCTTTCCTGCCCTTTCTCGTGGCCTCGCCCTTCATGTTCATCCTCGGCGCGGCCTTCGCCTTCTACGTGGTCACGCCGCTGGCCTATGATTTCTTCCTGGGCTTCCAGCAGTTCGGCAACGAGGGGCAGGCGCTTCCCGGAGGCGATCCGCAAAACCGGCCCGGGCTTTCGGTGGTCTTCCAGGGCTCGGCGCAGGAATATCTGAACCTCACCATCAAGTTCATCGTGGCCTTCGGGCTCTGCTTCCAGCTGCCGGTTCTGCTCACGCTGATGGGCAAGGCGGGGCTCGTGGGGGCCGAGGGGCTGCGCACCATGCGCAAATACGCGGTGGTGGGCATTCTCGTGCTGGCCGCGCTCGTGACCCCGCCGGATGTCATCACACAGATCATTCTCTTCGTCGTGGTCTACGGGCTCTACGAGATCTCGATCTTCCTCGTTGCGCGCGTGGAGCGCCAGCGCGAGGCGCGGCTGCGCGCCGAGGGCGTGTGGTTCGAGGAGGATGACGAAGACGGCGCCGACCCGCTTGAGTCGGAGTTCGAGGACGAGGCGCGCGACACCGGCAAGGACGGGGACGGCAAATCGTGACCGACCCGCTGGAGCGGATCGCCGCCGCGCTCGAGCGCCTGGCGCCCGCGCCGCTGGAGGCGCCGGATTTCGGGAGCGTCGATGCCTTCGTGTGGCATGTGGAGCCAGATCGGCTGACACCCGTTCCGGAGGTGAACCGCGTCGACATGAGCCTGCTTCTGGGCATCGACCGCGCCCGCGACACGCTTCTCGAAAACACCCGCGCCTTCGCCCGTGGCCTGCCCGCCAACAACGCGCTGCTCTGGGGCGCGCGCGGCATGGGGAAATCTTCGCTCGTCAAGGCGGTGCATGCCGCCGTTCTGGCCGAGGGCCTGCCTCTCAAGATCGTCGAGCTGCAGCGGGAGGATCTCGCCAGCGTCGGGCGGCTTCTGTCGCTCTTGCGCGCCGCACCCGAGCATCGCTTCCTGCTCTTCTGCGACGATCTGAGCTTCAGCCATGACGACCAGCACTACAAATCGCTGAAGGCCGTGCTCGATGGCGGGGTGGAGGGGCGCCCGGCCAACGTGGTCTTCTACGCCACCTCCAACCGCCGCCACCTGATGCCGCGCGACATGATCGAGAACGAGCGCTCGACCGCTATCAGCCCTTCGGAGGCGACCGAAGAGAAGGTTTCGCTCTCCGACCGCTTCGGCCTCTGGCTCGGCTTCCATCCCTGCAGCCAGGACGAGTATCTCGCCATGATCCGCGGCTACTGCGATGCGCATGGCATCGAGATCTACGATGCCAGCCTGCGCGCCGAGGCGATCGAATGGCAGGCCACGCGCGGCGCACGCTCGGGCCGTGTGGCATGGCAGTATTTCACCGATCTCGCGGGGCGGCGGGGCATTTCCCTGTAAGAGTTTTCATGCCTCCGGCGGAGGTATTTGGTCCAAGAAGAAGCGCGGCGGTGTCTTCTTCTTGGTGAAAATACCTCGGGGGAGGCCGAAGGCCGGGGGCAGCGCCCCCAAGCCCGGCACCTATTGCAGGTAGGGCATCGGATCGACGCTGTCGAAGCCTTCGCGCACCTCGAAATGCACCGCCGCCGTGCCATCGCTGCGGATCTCGGCGAGTTTCGCGCCCCGGCTCACCGTCTCGCCCTTGCGCACCGCCACGTTGTCGACGTTGGAATAGACGGTGAGCAGGTTGTCGGGATGCTTGACCACGATGATCGGCACGCCGTTGGTATCCTCGGTGATCGCAGCCACGGTGCCGCCTGCCGCGGCGCGCACGGCCGTGCCGGGGGAGGCGGCGATGTCGATGCCGTCGTTGCGGCCCTTGGAATACTCGCGGATGATGTCGCCCTGCACGGGCATGCTCATGCGCGCGTTCGAGGCCGGGGCGGGTTCGCTCAGATCGGGGGCGGCCACGGTTTCAACCGGTTCCGAGGCGGCGATCGTCTCCTCGTCGGGCAGGGGCTGGGAGGCCGAGGGCGGTTCGGGGGTCTGGGTGCCTTCGCCGGGCAGCGAGGTGCGGGCCGGGTCGAGCGCGCTTTGCGGCTCGCCGGGCAGGGCCACCGGGATCAGAAGGTATTGTCCCTCGCGCACGGTGAACTCGGGGCCGAGCCCGTTCCAGTCGGCGAGGCTGCGCACCGAGACGTTGTAGAGCCGCGCGATGGAATAGGCGGTCTCGCCGCGCGCCACCTTGTGCCGGACGGGTTCCACGCCGGAGACGCCCTCGGGCTGGCGGCGCGGGGCAGGGGCGGCGGGCTCGAGCGTGCTCGTCTCGACGCTCGAAGTGCCGCTTGCGGAATCGGCCGCGTCGATCGCGGCGCCCGCGAGTGAGGTGATATCGACCGAGCCGGGCGTGAGCGGGCCGCCGACAGGTTCGGCCACGCGGCCCGGCAGCGCCACGATCTCGCCGTCGCGGAGCGTGTCGCCCGGCTGGAGCCCGTTGAAGCGCGCGAGCTCATCCACATTGGCGCCCACGCGCGTGGCGAGGGTGGAGAGCGTATCGCCGCGACGGGCCACCGCGACCTGGTAGGACGGGTAGGAGATGATGCCCCGCGCATCCGGCTGGGGCCGCTCGGCCGTGGCGCTGCGCGCGGCCTCCGCCGTGGAGGGGGCATTGCCGAAATTGCCGCGCAGGTCGAAATCCATTCCGCCGCCGCAGCCTGAAAGGAGCGCCACCGTTGCCGTGGCGCAGAGGAAAGGTGCTAGGGTGCGTTTTTTCATCTCGATCTGGTCCTCGCTGCCGGCCCCTTCTTTTCGGGCTCTCTTACACGAAACCTTTGGCTGTTCACACCTTTTTTCGCTCCGGCTGCCTTGCGGGCAGCGTGCCGCGCATCGCTTCAGCCCTCGCGTCCGAGCCCCTCGACGAGCGGCACGAAGCGCACGGGCAGCATCTCGTCATAGTCGAACCCGCCCTCGTGGCGCGTGACCCGGATGAGGCTCTGCACCGCGTCCGACTGACCCACCGGCAGCACCATGATGCCGCCCACCTTGAGCTGGGCGAGCAGCGGGCCCGGCGGGTCTTCGGCGGCCGCCGTGACGAGGATGCGGTCGAACGGGGCCTGGTCGGGCAGGCCGAAGCTGCCATCGGCGGCCACGGCGGTGATGTTGGTGAGGTCGAGTTCGCGGAAGAGCGCGGTCGCCTCGGCCACCAGGCGTCGATGCCGGTCGACCGTGTAGACCCGGCGCGCAAGCTGGCTCAGGATGGCGGCCTGGTAGCCCGAACCGGTGCCCACCTCCAGCACCTTGTCGCGCGGGGAGACGCGCAGGGCCTGTGTCATCAGCCCTACCACGGAGGGTTGCGAAATCGTCTGCCCGCAGCCGATGGGCAGCGGCATGTCTTCATAGGCGCGCGAGGCGAAATGGCCGCGCACGAAGAATCCCCGGTCGATCTTCTCCATCGCCGAAAGCACACGCATATCGGTCACCCCGCGCGAGCGGAGCGCGAAGAGAAACTGCATCTTGCGTTGCGCGGTCTCTGGGTCGGGGTCTGTCATTCTATGGCTTTCAGCGCCTCCAGAGCATCATGGGCGGTGAGATCGGCCCGCATGGGCGTCACGGAGACGTAGCCCTTGAGGTTCCAGTCTGCGTCGGTGCCGGGCGAGGTGGGTTCCTGCTGCGGCGCGCCGGTGACCCAGAGAAACCGGCGGCCCGAGGGCGAGAGCACCGGCTGCACGCCGAAGCCCATGTCGCGGCGGAAGCCCTGCGGCGCGGCGCGCGTGCCCAGCACCTCGGCGGCCGGGACGGGCGGGAAGTTGATGTTGTAGAAGATCCCGTAATCGTCTTTCGTCCAGACGCCCTTGTCGAGCAGGCGGCGCAGCACCTCGAGCCCGTGGGTGCGGGACGCCTCGAACGGATCGTCGAGGTTCTTGGTGCGCGGCCCGAGGAACTGGCTGAGCGCGATGGCGGGCACGCCCTGCAGCGCCGCTTCCATCGCGCCGCCCAGCGTGCCCGAATAGAGCGCGTTCTCGGCGGCGTTGTTGCCCCGGTTCACGCCCGAAAGCACGAGGTCTGGCCGGCTGTCCTTCATGATGTCGTGGAGTGCCGCGAGCACGCAATCGGCAGGCGAGCCCTGCGCCGCGTAACGCCGCTCGCCCAGCTGGCTGACCATCATCGGGTTGGTGAAGGAGATGCAATGCGCCACGCCCGACTGCTCGAAGGCGGGCGCCACCGTCCAGACCTCGCCCGAGGAGCCGGCGAGCGCCGTGGCGATCTCCTCCAGAACCGCGAGCCCGGGCGCGTTGATGCCGTCGTCATTGGTGATGAGAATGCGCAAGGGGGGCCTCCGTTCTGGCGTTCGCTCTTGTGTATCCGGGCCTCCCTGCGGGAGCAAGCGGGGCGTCGGAGGGGGCGTGGTGCTATCGCAAGCCCGCGGGGCGACAGGACGATCCCGTGACGAGACAAGGCAGGGTGGTTTCGTGCGCCCTTCCTTGCCCGGCGGGCTCGCATGGCCGCCCGGATGTTCCCGGCACGGCTCCCGCGCAAGGGCCGGCGCGGCACTGGGGAAGCCTCGTAATTTCACCGCGCGAGAGCGCTTGCCCTGCCGGACGAATTGCTGCTAAAGGAGCGGCACCGGAGAGGTGGCCGAGTGGTCGAAGGCGCACGCCTGGAACGCGTGTAGGCGGGAAACCGTCTCCAGGGTTCGAATCCCTGTCTCTCCGCCACCTGCCCTCGCGAAAGCGTTCTCCCCGTCCGGCTGCGGCCGGATTTCCTCGTTTTTTTCGGGGGTTGTACGGGATGGGCTGTTAACCTGGCCAGACCCCAAAGGGCGCGCACGCGTTCTCTCAGGGACGATATTCTCTGGACCTGTTGACTGCGCGGTTTTGGTGAAAAGCTTTCAAGCATCTCATATTGTTATGTTTTTTCAGCACCGAACCTGAGCACTTCGACGCCGGTGGCGTTCGCGAGATGGCACTGAAATCGAACTAGCGCTGATCGCCTTAAGGTAGGCTTTGACGCGTCCGCTTACCGGATAGCTAACGCGGTCCGATCTAACGGCTTCAACTGAATTCAGCCCCTTTACGACATCGATGATTTGCTTTGCCTGCTCTTTCGAGAACACGCCGACGATGCGGTCAATTCGGATCATCAGTGCCTCCCTCGTGTACTCGTCAATGATGTTCAGCGCCCGATAGACCCTGCCAACAGCGGTGCGGTCCTGGTCGAAGCCATAGGACCATACGTGGTTGGGGCGTTCGGGTCGAAGTCGGGCACATGATCCCTCATTCAGCTAAAGCCGTCCCTTTTTCTTTTGCTTTTGTGGAACCTTCAGCCCTTCGCGCCGCCATATCCGTTCGACCCGCTTGTGGTCTACATGCCAGCCTGCGTTGTTCAGAAGACCGGTGACCATGCGGAAAGCATAACGCCCGTACTTTTCGGCCAACTCGATGATGTCGTCAGTCAGACGCTCTGCGTCCGGCAGGCCGATGGGCACCTTGCGCTGCGTGGAACGATGCTGACCCAAAGTGCGGCAGGCGCGGCGCTCAGACACGCCCAGTTCCTGCCGCACATGGTCGATGCATTTGCGGCGACGCGAAGGGCTCAGAAGTTTGCCTTTGCTGCCTCGGTCAGAATCAGCTTGTCCAGGGTGTGATCGGACACAGCCCGCCGCAGCCGCTGGTTCTCTTGCTCAAGCTCGTTCAGCCGTGCGAGCTGGGATTTGCCCTTCCCGCCATAGAGCTTGCGCCACCCGTAGAATGTTTGCTGCGCCACTCCGATCTGGCGCACGGCCTCCGCAACCGTCATCCCTTGGCCCTGCAAAACCTCAACCTGTCGAAGCTTCGATACGATCTTTTTGGGCTTCTCACGCTTTCCAGCCATCGCTGATCTCCCAATTTACGGGACAAATCTATCCCAGTTGGTGGACCAGTTTCAGGGGGCTACTCCATTACCACCGCCGATGCCGCGCTGAGACGAAGATGCATTGCGTGAAGTTGCTGGGATAAAGCCTCATGGCACGCGACTTCGACCAACAGGGCGCCGAACTCAACGTCCGCATCGCCGTCCTGAACGGCTACACCGCGCTTAGCATACCCGTCACAGAGGCCGGGGGCAGTCTGTCTGGGGAAAGCGAAACCTCGGCCATCAGCCGATGTATGCAACAGAGTCTCTTGCAATTGCCGGATCCACAAACTACCGTTTGTGCTTTCCCGCAAAAGGTGATCATCAGTGATTTCCGACTTGGTTATTGACGCCGGTATGCATCGTGGAGAGGACACTGAGTTCTACCTAAAAAAGGGCTTTCGCGTCGTCGGAGTTGAAGCAAACCCCAAGCTTTGCGAACTCGTTGCAAAGCAACAAAAGGACAGGCTATCGTCCGGTGAACTGCAAATCGTCAACGCAGCCGTGGTCGAGACTTCTGGCCCAACGACTTTTTACATCAATGACCAAGTTTCTGATTGGGGGACGACCAACAAAAGCTGGGTTGAACGAAATCAGAAAATGGGAACGACGTCACGTGAAGTCACGGTTCAGGGGATGCGATTTGGGGAAATCTTGGACACGTATGGCACCCCCTATTTCCTGAAAATCGATATCGAGGGTAACGACACATTGTGTCTTGAGGGATTGCGCGGCCGAAAGACAGTCCCCAAGTATATATCGATTGAATCGGGCAAGACAAACTGGGCGGAATTAGTGCACGAATTCGACCTCTTTCGTGAACTTGGATATTCCCGCTTTAAGATCGTAAATCAGGTCCCAATTGACAAGCAGGTCTGCCCAAACCCACCGAAAGAAGGCAAACAAGTCAAACACGATTTCAAATTTGGCTCGTCTGGTTTGTTTGGTGAAGAAGCGCCAGGTCGATGGCTGACACGAACTGAGGCCCTGCTTAAATACCGATGGATTTTTGTCAAATATGCCGCCGTCGGTAACTATGGTTTAATCCCGAATTTGCACAAACGCTACAAGCCGGGAACGCTTATGAAAAAGCTTGCTCATCCAGGTTGGTATGACACACATGCGAGACACCGATGATTGGCGTCGGACATTTGGAAACATTCCAAAGATGTAGGGGTAGTTCGTGCGATTTGCTCTTGTAGGATCCGGGCGGTGCGGCACGTCTTTGTTGCGTCGTCTGATGAACATGCACCCGCAGCTTTGGGTGCATGGGGAAACCCACTGGTTGCCTCGAATGTACGAATATGCCGGTATGGGGCTTTGCCAGACCGATGCGCTTTTGCATATTTTCCGCCAAACCACTCACACAAATGGTGAACGGGTTGTACCTGTCCGTGATGCTGAACTTTTGGAACTTTTTGGTAAAACGCCCGAAATCACAGTGCGCGATTTCGCTGAAAAAATAGGCCGGTTTCTAGCCGAACGGCATAACAAGACCATCTGGGCAGACAAGACACCCGATTATGGGTTTTTCATGCAACAAATTCAAACGATCTGGCCTGACTGCAAATTCATACATCTGATTCGCAACGGTTTGGATGTGGCTAAGTCAATGTCAAAGCACGATGGCTTTCAGTGGATCTTAACCTCGGGCGAAGCAACCTGGTGCACTGCCTCGTTCAATCGGTATTATTCAACGGTCGAGGCGGTTGAACATCCGGTGGCCGCCTATGCCGGGCGTTGGTGTCATGCTGTGAACCGTATCCGCGATGAAGCCACCCGGATCAGGCCAGAGACCTATAAGGAAGTATTCTACGAGGCCATTTTGGCTGACCCTGCCGCTGTCTTGGAAAATATTGCCGAATTTGTATCAATTGAACCGAACGGAGACTGGCTTGCCAAATCTTCGACAGTTATCAATCTAGCAAAACTAAATGCTGAGATAGATAAAAAACTGCTGGCCAGCCTGCAGCCAAATGAGGTGAACCTGATGAAGAATTTGGGCTACATTTAACCCAGAATGCCCCGCTCTGAAACATACCAGTTGGCGCTAACAATGTGCGTCAACAACGAGCAGGATACGATTGTAAATCAGCTCCGTTATCACCACTATATGGGCGTAACCGGAGCCTATGTTTATCTGGATCATTGCACCGATGCGACAGCTGACTTGTTGCAACAGTTCAACTGGGTAACAGCGATCGAATGGTCCAGGCCGCCTGACTGCGCTGGGCTGCCAGCCCATCAGGTCACCTGTGCCACTGATGCCTATCGCCGTGCTCGCGACGACGGGTTCGATTGGCTTATGCACATCGACCCAGATGAATATGCATGGGCCGACCCCCTTGCCGAAGGCCCTGCAAAGATGGGCGGATTACGTAGAATGCTGCACCAAGTCCACCCCGAAACAGACCTTGTGCATCTGGTTCCGTGTGAAGTTCTGCCCGAACGGAATTTGGGTCGAGATCCATTTTGGGAACAGTGTTATTTTCAGACCGCGGACCAATTGGTGCAGCGTGACGTGCTTGATCCGATTTCTGGTGATCTCAAAAACCTCTCCAAATGGGCTGGACATAAAATCGGGAAATCCATCGTTCGCACCAACTGCGACGCCGAACCTGTTTGGGCCCATTCGTGGAAGCGCGCCAATGTAGGGCGGGACGAGGAGTCTCTTAAAACCGAACAGCGCGGGTTTCACTATCACTTTGTTTTCATGGGCGCGCGGCTGTGGTTTGAAAAATACCGCAAGCTTGCCTGGGAGCCAGACACCTGGATAACAGGTGGTAAAGTGCCCTTCCCAAAACAGGCATGGAAAGATGCCGCGCGAAGGTTTTCTTTTGATCAGGCCGAAGAATATTATGAGCGTTGGGTAGCAATGGATCGGACGGAATTGAACAAATTGTGTATCCGTGGCGAAGTGGTGTACGATACCAGATTGCGTGATACTATGCGTGCTTTGGTAAATGGTTAAGGTAGCAAGGGAAAATTATGGATAGCTTCGGCATCAAACCGGGATATCGGTGCAATTTCGAAACCGTGCAACCGATGTATTCGGACGAGGCTTCGCTGGAATATCAGCAATCGGTTTACGAATACGCACAGAAATTTGCACAGAAGTCAGGTGTCCGGTCGGTGCTTGATGTCGGCTGTGGTTTGGGCCTGAAGCTTGCAGTTTATTTTGACCCGCTGAACATCGACATCACCGGCGTTGACGTTGAAGAAACCATTAGGCAGTGCAAAGAGCGGCACCAATTTGGTCGTTGGATAAGTGACGATCTCGAAAATCCCTATGCCAACCTGGGCGGGCCGCATGACATGATCATCTGCGCCGATGTGATTGAGCATCTGAATGACCCCGATCATCTATTGGCCTATCTCAGAAAATGGGCTGCTCCGGGCACTTCAATCATTCTGTCAACACCCGAGCGCGACCTGCGTCGAGGTGTAGAGGATATGGGTCCGCCGCAGAATACATCACATGTTCGGGAATGGAACCGCAAAGAATTTGGCGCATACCTGACATCTCGCGGTGTTAAGATATTTGATCATTTGATAGTCGCACTACGCGATGACAAAATGTCCTGCCAGCTTGTTCATTGCATCGTTTGAGGGGTTGGATCCAACTGCTTGGACCTCAAGACGGCGCTGCTAGCAGCGTTAGGTTCCAATTCGTTGCGTTTATTGGATTGTGCAAGGCTCAGCAGAAATGGATTCCCTGGCTACCTGAGAAATACCGTTACTAGGTTAATTCCTTAATTTTCCTGCCGGTTGATCAATGAATTCATCCGATAGTCCTCGACCACGATTCCATCTGCTAGACCGCGCTTCAGTGCCTCGCGGTTCGGAAAAGCATCAGCAATGGTCGCCTCAATACCTTTAGTTTGGAGCATCCTGTACCACCGGCGCCAGTGCCAACCCATTCCTGCTGGGAGAACCGTATTGCGTGCATAGGCTCCACCACCGTTCACAACCTTCGAGCGAAACTGCGATGTACTTCGGATCGGAAAATGAAAGATGTCGATCTCGCCGGGCGCTTCAGTCGCGTCATAGTCGAAACTTGCTGAGTGATTGCCTTGAGCGATCTGCGTCAGACGGCTGGCTCTGACCAGTGCCTTGTTGGGTAAATCGAGGTAGAAATAAGGACACGGAAGGTCATCGGTCAGGCGATTGGCCAGTCTCGGAATCTTGAACGGTTTTCGGACACGATAGATGCATTTGGCCGCCCAGCTTTCGTCTCTTTCGTCGTCCCAGGGGTAGACCATATTAAGACGTGAACAGGATAGGATGTCGGCACTGCTTGCGCGCAACAGGTCCTTAAGATGGCCGTTTCGACTAACCCAGAATTCATCGGCGTCGTTGTTGAGGATCCAATCCGCACCCAATTCATCACGAGCAAGGATCGCAGCATTTGTCATCCAGGCACCTTGATCGAAGTTCTGCACTGGCTCGTCAATTATCTTGACCAGCCCCTGGCGAGCGAAGTCCGCCAAGATATCCCGTGTTCCATCGACAGATCCATTGTCGATCGCAACGATGTGATCGACCCCGCTTTCCAAATGAAAGGACAGGTTGCTTTCGACGATATCGATCTCATCTCTAACCAACAAAGTCATAATCAACTTCATAGTCGTTTCCGTTGTTCTGTGTTTCCCCTTTATCAGACAGGTTAGGGCGTAGACTAAGCTACTCTTCGCTCCGGCTGACCATGGTCTGTCCCCATCGAGTGGTATCGGTTGGAGGCTATTGCGTGGTGGGCCTCTGAGCAAGACGTGATTTCGGGCGCCGGTGGGTGGTGTGCCCACCGCGCACCTGACCAAGGCCTCTGCGTGATAGCGCTGCTGTGATCCGGCCCGCACTTCATTGGACAGCATTGCGGCTATGCCTCGATGCGCGGGCCGGGTGCCTACGCTCGGCAGTATCGTCGATTTCTGTCTGATGCCAGGGCAAGCCCACGATCTGCGCGAGACCAATGCATTGATCAGCGGCTTGTCCGCTGGGCATTTGCTGGCGGACAGGGCTTTTGACGCGGGTTGGCTGCGTAATGATTTGCAGGATCGCGGCATAACCCCGGTCATACCGCCGAAATCCAACCGGAAGTTCCCACCAGAGTTCGACAAGGAGACCTACAAATGGCGGCACCTGATCGAAAACTAATTTGGCAAACTGAAGGAAAGCAGAGGGATAGCGATGCGCCCATGCAAAACCGACCAGAGTTTCAAAGCCTTCATACCAATCGGCGCAACGCTCATTCATATAAGTTGAACGTCAGCAGCCCCTAATATTTTTTTAATTTTGGGTCGAAAAGATATTAAGTTCGCAGTGTTCAATTCGCGATCCTAACGCGAGGCATCTGGCTTATATGACGCTTCTTGAAAATTTTGGGCTCCAAAACGTCCAAGCGAGATTCGAACTAAGGAAAAACGCCGATGTGCGGAACGAAGATCTCCGGATGGCGCTCATCGACCAAACTGCGCCCGTTGCTCAACCCACTGCTAGGGAACCTGCTCCAGCACCCGCGCGAGCGCCACCTCGTTCTCCTACTTCCCGTCCAGGATGGCCTCCACGATGTCCGGAGCAAGTAACGTCAGTCGAATGACGCGCGTCATGTAGGACGGTGCAATGCCCTCTCGCTCGGCGAGTTCGGCGATGGTCGTGAACTCGCCCGACTCAAGCATCCGCTTCCATCGGAACGCACGGGCCAGCGCCTTGACCAGCGTGTTGTCGGTCCGGCGCGGTTGCGTCGTGCCTTCGGGCATCTGCATCTCCTTCCTCCCGCCGCGCTTCACGATGCGGAACGGGACATGGAGCGTCACTGTGTCGGGGATCGGCGTCCTGCTGATCATGCCGCCGCCTCGATGCCGCCTGCAAGCATCTCTCGAGCCAGTCCGCCGAGGCCGTCCAGCCGCAGACGGACGTTGAGACCGTGCGTGCCGATGTCCACGCGCTCGACCAGCAGCGCCAAGATGCGCGCCTGCTCGGCGGGGAACAGTTAGTCCCACAGCGGATCGAGCTGCTGGAGGGCCGAACGGGCGTCGGCCTCGGTGATGTCGGTGACGTCGGCGCGGGCCGCCTTCCAGGTCCCCGCGACGATCTCTGGCTGACGGAACACGGCGCGAAGTTGGTCAATGACGGCGGATCGTTGTAGCCCTTTGCAAGTCTCCTGTTGTCACATGCGACGCGCGGCAACGCCCTGGGCCCGAAATGCCGCCGGAGTGATGTCCATGCGACGCTTGAATTGCGTGTAGAAGTTGGATTTTGCGCCGAATCCGGCCGCGTACATGATGTCCAGAAGCGGACGCTCGGGATCCTCCTCGATGAGACGCGTGGCCAGAGAGATCCTGCGATCGTTAAGCAGATCGGTAAAGCTTTGCCCGGAAACGCGGTTCACCGCGCCGCTGACCGCGCGCGCCGGGACGCCCAGGCGTCTGCTCACCCGGCTTAGGGTCAAGGTATCGTCGCCAAGCACCTCAGGGTTGTCGAAGAGGGCGTCAACGCGCGCAAAAAGGGTTTGATCGCCCGGTCCAGGTTGCGGTTTGTCGTCGGCAGCGTCCTGCAACGGCGCGCGTTCGGCGATCATGTTGTAGACATGCTCGAACAGCGAGGGACGTCCCATGGCGCCCAGGAGGGCATAAGAGACGAGGCCGAGGAACAGGGCCGTTGACAGCAAGAGCGGCAGAGACGCTTCGAAAGCGCCGCCCCGGGCGAGTTCAGTAAAGATCGCCACCTCGAGGATCAGGCTCGCGCCGACAACCCCGATCACGATGCGCAGCCAGTTCAGCGTCGTGCCAAGGTGCGGACCGAGATCGCGGAAATGGCGCGGACCCTTGCGAAGCAGGCGCGTCAGGGCCCACAGGTACACGCCATAGGTCACCAACAGGATCGGGTCGATCGCCTGGAATGCGCTGGTCAATACAGCCGCCGCAACGGCCAGCATTGGCACAAGGTGCCAAAGGTCGGCGCGCCGCGGACGACGATCCGGAGCCGAGCCAAGCGCGAAATGCAGATAAAGCGCGGGAAGTGCACCGGCGCCGACAACGGCACGCCATGACTGCAGCGCGGTGTCCGGCCAGAGCAGCGTCGCCAGCAGGAACCCTGCGGAGAGGGTAGTCAACCCGAAGAACAGGCAGAGTGCCGCAGAAGAAGCGCCATAGCGCCCCACAACAACGACGCGGGCCATGAACAGGGTCATGACTGCGCTCAGCGACACCATGACCGCGAGCAAGGCGACATGCAGCACCGGTGTTCCCCCCTTTCACGTGGGCCCCTTGCGCCGGGTCCGAAATCGCGATCCCGGACGGCAATGCGGCGTCCTCGATCACGTTCGAGGACGCCGGGCGAATAGCGCCCCTGATAGGCCCGGAGGTATGAAAATGAAAGGAGACCATGCATGAAACCCCTCTATTCGCTCGCGATTTTGGCTGCCGTTCTGGCACCTTCGGCCGTATTCTCACAAGTGTCCGATCCGGTCGTGACCAGGGAGGTCAGTCCTATCTCCGCCGGTCGCGGACCGGCCGAAGCCGGTGACTACACCGCCGGATTGCGCGCGCTTTCGGTCGCGGATGGCGAGAGCGACCGCGTCCTCGAAGGACTGATCTGGTATCCGGCTGAGCCCACGGACCCCACGAGCCTCGACTTCGAAAGCGCGGTCTGGGTCGGCTCACAGGTTACCTGGGAGGCAGCCGCAGCCGAAGGACGGTTTCCCATCATCGTTTTGTCCCACGGTATGTTCGGCAACGCGCGCAACCAGGCATGGTTTGCAGCGTCAATGGCACGGCGGGGATATGTCGTGGCTGCAGTCGATCACCCCGGCACGTCTACCTGGTCGCGGGACCCGGGCCAGCGCCGCGCTCTCTGGGAGCGCTCGCGAGATATCACCCGGCTGATCGATTTTGCGCTCTTACCGGGCGCGCTTCCCGCGCCAATCGATCCAGATCGGATCTACATGGCGGGGCATTCGCTGGGCGGGTTCACCGCGCTGACGCTGGCGGGCGCACAGTTTGACGCGGCACGTCTTGAGCGGTTTTGCGGGGCAACGCCAGGAGAGATGGTTTGCGGGATTTTCGACGAGTGGGACATCGCGGAGACTCCCGAGGACCGCGTCCAGATGGAAGCTGATCTGTCCGACGACAGGATCCGCGCGTTCGCGATTTTTGATCTGGGCGGGACCCAGAGCCTTTCGGAGGCAAGCCTTGGCCATATTCAAAGCCCGCTGCTCATATTCGGAGCTCCGATCATGAACTCGGGGCTGACACTCGACATAGAATCTCGTGCCCTTGTCGAAGCGCTTCCGTCCGGGATGTTCCACTATGTCGAACCGGCAACGCTTACCCATTTCGACTTTTTCAACCTGTGCACTTCGGACGGCTACGGCATTCTAGCACGTGAGGAACCTGGCGACGAGATCATATGCGAAGCCGGCGGCCCCCACAGAGCTTCTATGCACGCCATGATCCTCGATGAAGTTACAGCGTTCTTCACCAAGAGCCTTCCATGAAGCGATTACTTGACCGGTTTATCCGTGCGGTGGCAGCGAATGTCGTTTACGACGGGCCGAGCTGCAGCGGCGGTACTCTGCGGCCAAGGTCTGGTATGGGCAGTCCGTGAAGGTCAGCTCAATGACTGCCGCTGCTGGGCCCACTCCACCGGGAATGGCTCCAGCACCCGCGCCAGCGTCACCTCCGGCCCTTGCTTCCCGTCGAGGATCGCTTCGACGATGTCAGGCGCGAGAAGCGTGAGTCGCAGGACGCGGGTCATATAGGACGGTGCGATCCCTTCGCGTTCGGCCAGTTCTGCAATAGTGCCGAACTCGCCCGAGCCCAGCATGCGCTTCC
Organism: Roseovarius sp.; assembly: GCA_040222155.1. GTDB lineage: Bacteria > Pseudomonadota > Alphaproteobacteria > Rhodobacterales > Rhodobacteraceae > Roseovarius. Next base: position 1,098 of record JAVKDQ010000126.1, on the reverse strand, counting down.
ATCGGAACGCGCGGGCCAGCGCCTTGACCAGCGTGTTGTCGGCCCCACGCTGCTGGGTGGCGCCCTTGGGCATCTGCATCTCCTTCCGCCCGCCGCGCTTCACGACGCGGAACGGCACGTGGAGCGTCACGGTCTCGGGGATCGGCGTCGCGCGGTTCATGCCGCCGATCCAAGATCAGCCATCATTTCACGCGCGAGCCCGCTCAGACCGTCCGTCCGGAGGCGGACGATGAGGCCATCCGTGCCGATGTCCACGCGCTCGACCAGCAGCGCCGTGATGCGCGCCTGCTCGGCGGGGAACAGTTCATCCCAAAGCGGGTCGAGCTGCTGCAGGGCCGTTCTGGTATCGGCTTCGCTGATGTGGTCGGCGCGGGCGCGCGCCGCTCTGAACGTGCCCGCCACAATCTCGGGCTGGCGGAACACGGCGCGGAGTTGGTCTATGACGGCGGCTTCGATCTCGCCCGCCGGCACCCGGCCCACCGGGCAAGATCCTGCGCCATGCTTCAGCACCGTCTGGCTGACGTAGTAGCGGTAGAGCCTGTCGCCCTTGCGCGTATGCGTCGGTGAGAACGCGGCGCCATCGGGGCCGAAGAGCAGCCCCTTCAGCAGCGCGGGCGTGTCAGAGCGGGTGCGGGCGGCGCGCTTGCGCGGGCTTTCCTGAAGGATGGCGTGGACGCGCTCCCACGTCTCGCGGTCGATGATCGCGTCGTGCTCGCCGGGATAGCTGTCGCCCTTGTGCACCGCCTCGCCGATGTAGGCGCGGTTGTTCAGCATCCGGTAAATGTATTTCTTGTCGATCCGATTGCCCCTATGCGTGCGGATGCCGCGCTCGCCGACCTCGCGCGCCAGTTCCGTGGCCGAGCCGATTTCGAGGAACCGCACGAAGATCCAGCGGACATGCGCAGCGGCTCCTTCGTCGACCAGCAGCTTCCGGTTCTCGACGCGATAGCCGTAGGGCTGTTGATTTCCGCTGAGAAGTGACCCGGTATTTTCACCTAGATTTGACCCACCCTTGTTTATGTCTCAGCGGTCATGTTGTGGTCAATGCGGGTGTCTCCTTTCTCTTTTTCTTTGCGGCTTCTGAGCTGGCTTTGTAGC
>JAVKDQ010000125.1:0-4050 GCA_040222155.1 Roseovarius sp. | reverse complement strand
TGCACATCTTACAGCATGGGAGGCTACCGGCTTCCTTGCTGCAGATGTGCATGACATTCAAGCGAGTCTGCCCGCCGGCGGGGCCGGTGGCGCGGCGCGCGTGATGGGGGAGAGGCTCATGTCGACCGTCAGGGAAGAATTCGAGATCGCCCGCCGCCATACGCCGGATTTCGGCGGGCGGACGCTGTGGCTGGAGGCGGGGATGTTTGCCTTTGCCATCGCCGCCACATGGGCCACGCTGGCGGGGCAGATCCCGCTCTGGGCGGGGATGATCGCCAATACGGTCTTCATCTACGGGATCTACACCGTGGTGCATGAGGCGGTGCACGCCAATATCAGCTCGCGCCGGAAGGATCTGCGCTGGGTGGATACCGTGGCGGGCACGATCGCCTGCGCGCCGCTCTGGCTCTTCTACCACCAGCACCGCCGCCAACACATGCAGCATCACACCCATACCAACGAGCCGACCGACCCTGACCTTTATGCCAAGGGCACCTTTCCGGTCTGGATCTTCGTGAAGCTGCCGGTGGCGCTGATCAACTATTTCAACCCGGTCTCGCAGTATCGCGAGTGCCGGCGCTTTAGCTGCACCGAGCGCGAGGTGGTCTATACCTTCGTCACCTTCGCGATCTACGCGGCGGCGCTGATCGGGGCGGTGGCGGCGGGCTACTGGGTGGAGGTGCTGCTCTTGTGGTTCGTGCCGTGGTGGGTGGGGCAGACGGTGATGCTGACCTTCTTCACATGGACGCCGCACCATGACCACAGCGAGACGGGGCGCTATCGCAACACGCGGGTTTCGCTCTTTCCGGGGGCGAATTTCCTGCTGCAGGGGCAGAATTATCACCTGATCCACCACATGGTGCCGAGCGTACCCTATTACCGCTACAAGCCCGTCTTCGACGAGATGCGGCCGCTGCTCGAAGAGAACGACGTGCGGATCGAGGGTATCTGGCCCGATCCGGCGAACGAACACCCGCCTTCGGCGCATCCTGCAGAGTGAGAGCCAACAGATGAAAGTCAAAGCCGTCGTCATCACCGCGCAAGGCGGGCCCGAGGTGTTGCAGATGCGGGATGTGGATCTCGCATGGCCCGGCGGGCCGCATGATGTGCTGGTGACGCTGAAGGCCGCCGCGCTCAACCCCGCCGATACGTTCTTCCGGCAGCTGGGCGGGTATATCGACGCGGGCCCCTTCGTGCCCGGCCATGACGGGATGGGCGTGGTGACGGAGATCGGCCCGGAGGTGACGGAGGTTGCCGTGGGCGACCGGGTGGCCTTCTGCAATGGCGGGATCGGCGGGGCGCCGGGCACCTATGCGGAGGCCGCGGTGGTGCCCGAATGGCAACTGGCGAAGGTGCCCGAGGGGGTGGACGACCTGACCGCCGCCGCGCTGCCGCTGGTTGCGATCACCGGCTGGGAGGCGCTTTACGAGCGCGCGCGGCTGGAGACGGGCGAGCATGTGCTCATCCATGCGGGCGCGGGCGGCACCGGGCACATGGCGGTGCAGCTTGCCGCGCTGCGCGGCGCGAAGGTGGCCGCCACGGTGAGCGGGCCGGAGAAGGCGCGGCTGGTGGAGGGCTTCGGCGCGGAGCTTGCGATCAACTACCGGGAGACGGATTTCGCGGAGGCCGCGCGCGCGTGGTCGGGCGGGGTGAACGTGGCGCTCGACAATGTGGGCGAGGAGGCGATGCGGCGCACCTATGCGGCGATGGCGCCCTACGGCCGGGTGGTGACGCTGATGGGCGTGGCGCCGGATGATGCGGATTTGACCGCCTACAACATGAATCTCGACATTCTCAACGTGATGATGCTGACGCCGATGTGGCTGGGGCTCGAGCCGCGCCTGCGCGCGCAGGCCGGGATCGTGCGGGAGGCGCTGGGGCTGGTGGCGGAGGGCAGGCTGCGGGTGGCCCATGCGGAGACCTTTCCGCTCGCGGAAGCCGGCAAGGCGCATGGCTATCTCGAGAGCGGGCAGGCCGTGGGCAAGGTGACGCTGGCCATCGGCTAGGCGGGGCCTCGCGCGGGGTGGCCGCGGCGGGACGCCTCCGGCGGGAGTATTTTCGGCCTTATGTATCAAGCGCACCAAACATCCGCCCGCTAAACCCGCTATCCTGTCCCCATGCAGGACAAGACCATAGACAACGCGCTGCTGGCGCTGAGAAGGCAAGGCGGAACGCAAGGCAAGCTGGCCGAGGTTCTGCTAGACATGCGCGGCGTCCAGATGCCAGCCGTCTACCACGATCAGCCGCTATCCCGAGGCGGCACCAAGCGCATCATCATGGATAGGCTCAGAGAGCGCCCGCAGACCGCACCAGAGCTTACCGAGGCAATCCGCGAGGTAAGGCCGCATATCGCCCGTAGAGACGCCTACAACCGCGCGTATCAGGCGCTGTTGCGTTTGGAGGAAAAGGGCGTGGTGAGGCGTGAGGGGCGGGTGTGGCTGGCCCAGTGAAGGGCCAGCGCTGTTCTTACTCTGCTGCTTTGGGGCTGGGCAGGAGTTTGGGAAGATATGGCAGCGCTGCCGGATCGCGCGTATTGAAGTATCTTTCCGAATGCTCGGGAATCCAAACATCGTCTACGAACTCAATGAACAAGGGCAGGAGTGCTCTGGGGTACATGCGCGCATCACCTTCCCACTCATCAGTCTTGTGGCTGTAGAATTTATACTCGCCGCAGACTTCAGGATGACACTCTTCGAGCCACTTTGCGAACAGCCTCCCCACACTATTGTCGGGCCTGATCTGCTTACCATCCGGCGCGCGGTCTGCCATGATGTGGCCTACCATTTCTAAGCGGCCCCAAAGGCGGTAAACGAGTTCGTTGATTACAGAAAAGTAACCGTGCTCCACGCGATCCCAGTTTTCGTTGAATCTCTTGATAAAAGCGGGGACACGACCGCCGTAAGAGCCGGTCTTTCGGATCGACGGAAGAACTTCTGAAGTAACCCATTTCTTAAAGCGCTTTGCCTCCGGCTTGGACGAGCGAAGCACCAAAGAATACAAACCAGATTCGTTGATCACAGTCATTTTTTGGCGACCGCCAGGGGTGTGCATCTCAAGCACACCCTTTTCGTCCGTATCTAGATGCCTTGAAGCAGAAGCCGGCTGAACAACCGCGAGTTTGCGGCAAACGTCAGCCAAAACAAACCAAGGCTCTCCATCGCGGTCAATTACTCGGAAGTCCATGTCGTCTTCATCATGGAATACTTGCATTGCATATTGCATGTCGTTCGCCCTCCTGAGGCGAGTTGACGCTGCAACGCGACTTGACCAAATGCCTTTTAACGGGCAAGGTCGAGCTGTTCCGTGAGTGGTTGCCGCGTAGCAGCGTGGCATAAGGAATATTGCCGAGGCACAGTTTGGGAGAATATGTGCCTCGGCCCACCCACAACCCCAAGATAATGTATGGCGGTATTGTGGGTCGAGTCATTTTTGTTGGCGCTATCATGCAGACCGCTGCCAATACCCCTTCCATGTCCGGCTGACCGGCGCACCCATCGCGTTCGCCACCAGACGATGCGCCAGCTCGCCATTGTCGCTGCGGCGGTTGTCTTCCAGCCATGCGGCATGGTTCGCATACTGGTAGAGGTATTGCGGCGAAACATGATGATGCTGGCCCGACACCATGCGGCGCAGACGGGCGAAGTAGCTTTCCGCCATGTTGGTGTGCTTGCCGTGGTCGCTGTAGCACTCGGAGTGGTTCACGCGGTCCACGTTCCAGCCGGAGTGCAGCAAGTCCCAATGGCTTGCCTCGTCGGCTGAGAGGGTCGCCATGCGGCAGATGTTCTCGTTTGCCAGCGCAACGCCCTCGCCTTCGCTCTTGGCGACAAACGGCAGGGTGCGGCCTTCGCGCTCACGCATGGCGATGACAACGCGGCGGGTGCCCGACTGGTTCTCTTTCAGGCGGCGGTCCTTGCGGTCTTCCTTGCGGTTCTCAGGGCGAACGTGACCACCGAAATAGGCACCGTCGATCTCCACATGGCCTTCCAGAACTTTGCCGGTCTGGATTTCCGAACCCATCGCCTCGCGTAGTTTGTGAGCCAGCACGAAAGC
>JAVKDQ010000124.1:0-5050 GCA_040222155.1 Roseovarius sp. | reverse complement strand
TCTTTCTGATCTGTCGACCACCGAGATCTACACCCATGTGCTCGAAGAGCGCCTCCGCAGCCTCGTCGAGGAGCATCACCCGCTCGCCCGCACGGCGCGAGGCATCAAGGGCAACGACACCTCCGGTAACGCCTAGAGCATGATGCAAACGGGAGGAAACGAGCTTGAGCAGGAGTTGGGGCCGAGCGCCACCGCGCGGACTCAAGGGGCGCAGCCCCGCCGCGCGATTGCCGGGCCGCCTCCACGGCCCGGCGATTGGGAGAAGTCAGTGCATCGCTCGGATCACTTGCGGAAGTTGCAGACATAAAGCGCTACTTGACTTCCGTCGGATCGCCGCGCCGCGGCCCAGCAATCGCGCGGCTCCGCAAGTAGTGGCCGAACCTCCCCTCAACACCGTCCCACCCCCTGCTCACCGCGCTCTGGCCGGTGCCCGCCCGCCACGTCGGCCGATTCTTGCCCCCTCGGCACGCTTCGCGCCTTGAAAGGGCGCGCCGCGCCCCCCATAACCCGAGTGACCGAATGGATTTACAGGGACAATGGAACCCTCATTACCGATGCTTGACACCGCCTTCTGGATGTCCGCCGGGGCGATCCTTCTCCTGCTTGTGCTCTCCGCCTATTTCTCGGGCAGCGAAACCGCCCTCACCGCCGCCTCGCGCGGCAAGCTGCGCGCGCGCGCCGACAGGGGCGAGAAAGGCGCGCAGAAGGCGCTCGAGATCACCGAGGACAACGAGCGGCTGATCGGCTCGGTGCTGCTGGGCAACAACCTCGTCAACATCCTCGCCGCCTCGCTGGCCACCGCGCTCTTCACCAAGCTCTTCGGCGAGAGCGGCGTGGCCCTCGCCACGCTGGTGATGACGCTCCTCGTGCTGATCTTCGCCGAGGTGCTGCCCAAGACCTATGCCATCACCAATGCCGAGGCCGCCGCCTCCCGCACCGCGCCGATCATCGTCTTCGTCATCCGCGTCTTCTCGCCCGTGGTGGAGGCCGTGCGCTGGCTGGTGCGCGGCGTGCTCAGCCTCTTCGGCGTCAAGACCGACCCCGACAGCCACATCCTCGCCGTGCGCGAGGAGATCGCCGGCGCGCTCTATCTGGGCCATTCCGAGGGTGTCGTGGAGAAGGAAGACCGCGACCGCATCCTCGGCGCGCTCGATCTGGGCGACCGCGCGGTGGAAGAGATCATGCTTCACCGCTCCGGCATCGAGATGATCGACGCCTCGATGGAGCCCGCCGCCATCCTCGAGCAATGCCTGCAATCGAGCCACACGCGCCTCCCCGTCTTCCGCGACGACCCCGACAACATCATCGGCGTGGTCCACGCGAAGGATCTCCTGCGCGCCATGTACAAGCTGGTGAGCGGCGAGGCCGGCTTCTCCGCCGAGGCGCTTGGCGATTTCGACATCACCTCGGTGGCGATGAAGCCCTATTTCGTGCCCGAAACCACCACGCTCGACGACCAGATGCGCCAGTTTCTCCGCCTGCGCACCCATTTCGCGCTGGTGGTCGATGAATACGGCGTGCTGCAAGGCCTCATCACGCTTGAGGACATCCTCGAGGAGATCGTGGGCGAGATCGCCGACGAGTTCGACCCCCATGCCGAGAACGAGCTGCAGCGCAGCGAGGATAACAGCTACATCGTCGAGGGCGGCATGACCATCCGCGACCTCAACCGCGCGACAGACTGGAACCTGCCCGACGACGAGGCCAACACCGTGGCGGGCCTCGTGATCTACGAGGCGCAGATCATCCCCGAGGTGGAGCAGGTCTTCAACTTCCACGGCTTCCGCTTCGAGATCGTCGAGAAGGAAGAGAACCGCATCACCAAGCTGAAGGTGCGGAAATTGTGAGGGGGGTCGGGCAAGGGGGCTGCGGCTGACCCGGTCAGGCCGGTCGCCGCGACGAAGATGCCCGGGTTCGGCGCCGCGTCGTTCGGCGGGGGCATCTTCGCGACACGAGGCCAAACAGTCACTCTTTGGCGGCTGGGCGGGCCTTCCCCTGCCCCTCAAACCCGGATCGTGCCGATTTGACCATACAGATCGTTCCATTTTGCCCGCGCCATTTTCCCGAGATGGCAAGTGTGCTGAAAGAACGAAACGACGGCCGCGCGGCCGTCTCATCACAAGGGACCACGGGCAGGAATGACGCGATCCGACTATGATGCGATAATCCTCGGGGCCGGGGGCGCGGGGTTGATGGCCGCCGCGACGGCCGGGCAATCCGGTGCGCGCGTGCTCCTGATCGACCACGCCGACAAACCCGGCAAGAAGATCCTCATCTCGGGCGGCGGGCGGTGCAACTTCACCAATACCGGCACAGGGCCCGAAAACTTCCTCTCCGAGAACCCGCATTTCGCGAAATCCGCGCTCAGCCGCTACACCCAGTGGGATTTTCTCGCGCTGGTGGAACGCCACGGCATCGCCTGGCACGAGAAAACCCTCGGGCAACTCTTCTGCGACGGCTCGGCCCGGCAGATCGTCGGGCTGCTCCTCGAGGAAAGTCGCCGGGGCGGCGTCGAGATCCGCCTGTCGACCGACATCGGAGAAATCCGCCATGCCGATGGCCGGTTCGAGGCCGCAGGCGCCACGGCGGGCCAACTGGTGATCGCGACGGGCGGGCCGTCCATCCCGAAGATGGGCGCAACGGGCGTGGCCTATGACATCGCCCGCCGCTTCGGCCTGTCGGTGGTCACGCCGCGCCCGGCGCTGGTGCCCTTCACGCTGGGCGAGGAAGACGCGCTCTTCAAGGGCATTCCGGGCGTCGCCTTTCCTGCCGTGGCCCGGGTGCGCGATGTGGCGTTCGAGGAGGCCGCGCTCTTCACGCACAAGGGGCTTTCGGGGCCCGCGATCCTGCAGGTCTCGTCCTACTGGGCGCCGGGCGAGCCTGTTTCGCTCTGCGTCCTGCCCGACGCGGGCGCGCTCCTGCGCGCCGCGCGACAGGAGATGCCGAGAGCGCAGCTCAAGGCCGCGCTCTCCCGCCATCTGCCCACCCGGCTTGCAGAGGTGCTCGCCACCCGGATCGGTCTCGGGCGGGAACTCGGAAATTGCTCGGATGCCGAGCTGAACGAGGCGGCCGAGCTGCTCACGGCGCTCCCCTTCCAGCCGACGGGCACGGAAGGCTACGCGAAGGCCGAGGTCACCGCCGGCGGCATCGCCACCTCCGCGTTGTCGTCAAAGACGATGGAGGCGCGCGATGTCCCGGGGCTTTATGCCATCGGAGAGGCGGTCGACGTGACCGGCTGGCTCGGTGGCTACAATTTCCAATGGGCCTGGTCCTCCGGCGTGGCCGCGGGCAAGGCCATCGCAGAGCGCGCCGCGGGGCGCTGACCAAAGCCGGCAAGCGCCCGGTGAGCCCAAGCCCCGCATGGCGCAGAAGGCTGTCTTCGCGCAACATCCGGCGCTGACCGCCCTCCGCCGCAGGGCCTGCCAACGAAGCCCCACCCGACCCGGTCGAACAGGACCATTTGCACCCGAAGCCAGACCGGCCCGAAATCTTCCAAAGATTTCGGACCGCCTTTTTTTTTCAAAAAAGCGCGCGCCTCACGCCCGCAGCTTCTCGCCCTTCGGGTCGAACGGCGGCTCGTGCAGGATCCGCGCCTTGTGCGGCCGGCCCAGCACCATCACCTCCACCGCGTCGCCGGGCTTCGCCGTGCCGCTCTTCACGTAGCCAAGCGCCAGCGACATGCCCACCGTGTAGCCGTAAGTTCCGGATGTCACCCGCCCGATCCCCTTGCCATCCCTGAAGATTGGCTCTCCGCCGGTGGCATCGGCCTCCGAGGCGGTCACATCCGCCTCGTCGATATGGATGAGCACGAGCTCTTCCCGCGTGGGGCCCGCCATCGCCTTCTCGGCGGCGGCCTTGTGGAGGAAGTCCTTCTGCATCTTGCAGAGCCCCGCGAAGCCCACCTCGTGGGGGTAGTATTCGGGGCTGTATTCCCGGCTCCACGAGCCATAGCCCTTCTCCACCCGCATCGACATCAGCGCCCGGCCACCCACGGGCCGCGCGCCGAAATCTTTGCCCACTTCCAGCAGCGCCGCGTAGAGCTTCGCCTGATCTTCCGTGGCGCAATGCAGCTCCCAGCCCAGATCACCGGTGAAGCTCACCCGAAGTGCAAGGCAGCGCACGCCCGCCAGCTCGATCATCTGGCTCCGCATGAAGGGGAAATCCTCGGTGGCGAGCGACGCGTTCGTCATCCGCTGCAGCATCTCCCGGCTCTTCGGCCCGGCCACGTTGAAGCCGCACATCGCCTCCGTCAGGCTCTCGAAACTCGTGCCCTCCGGCAGCGGCACCATCTGGAAGAAGCGGCTGTGGTAGCGCTCGGCCATGCCCGAGGAGATCACGTAGAACTCGTCCTCCGCCACCCGCGTCACCGTCGCATCCCCAGCGATGCCACCCCGCACCGAGATGAGCGGCGTCAGGCACGAGCGGCCCACGCTCTTGGGCATCGTGTTCGCGAAGACGGCGTTCAGCCAGTCCTCCGCGCCCGGCCCCTTCACGCGGTATTTCGCGAAGTTCGAGATGTCGATGATGCCCGCGCGCTCGCGCAGCATCCGGCATTCCTCGCCCACCGGGCCCCACCAGTTCTGGCGCTTGAAACCGTTAGTGTCCTTCGTGCCCGGCTCCTTGGCATACCATTGCGGATGCTCCCAGCCGTAGTTGAGGCCAAAGACCGCCCCCATCTCCTTCTGCATCTCGTAGACGGGCCGCGTGCGATGCGGCCGGCCCGCCGCGCGCTCCTCGTTGGGGTAATGGATGGCGAAACGGTGGGTATAGACATCCTCCACCTTCGCCATCACGAACTTCCGGTCATTGGCCCAGAGCCCGAAGCGCGCGATATCCCACGGGAACATGTCATAGAGCATCTCCCCCTCGATGATCCATTGCGCCACCATCAGCCCCATGCCCGCGCTTTGCGAGAAGCCGGGGATGATGCCGCCGCACATGAAGTAGTTCCTGAGCTCCGGCACCGGGCCTAGCACCACGTTCGAGTCAGGCGACCAGATCATCGGGCCGTTGATCACCCGCTTGATCCCCGCCTGGCCCACCACCGGCA
>JAVKDQ010000123.1:0-20844 GCA_040222155.1 Roseovarius sp. | reverse complement strand
AATAAGGTCAGGAGAACCAGGCGGGCAGCTCGAATTCCGCGTTGTTATACGGCGCAGGGAAGATAAGCCCCTTTGTGCCATCCGCGTTCTTGATCTGGTATGTCAGGCTGGGCATACCGAGCGACGGGTCTTTCTGATACGCAGGGTAAGGCATGGCCAACTGCCATTCCGGGTGATACGCAACCGAGCCGATCACACCGCGATAAGGCAGGGATTTTAGCCAATTTGCGATTTTCCGGTTCTGGTCGTAGTTCCCGGGCTCACCGGTGCCACCCGCCAGTGTTGATGCGATCGCATATTGCCAGACCTCGGTATATGTATAGGCAGCGGGGTCATAGTTGACGTCCGATCCAAATCGGTCACGCAGTTTCGCGATGAAGGCCGCCCCCATTTCATCCGGCAGAACACCAGTCATTGTGGATGTGAGAACGCCTTCTGCTGCCTCTTTCGCGATGTCCGAGAAGGATTGCAGCAACGCACCGTATTGCAGATACACAAGGCTGTTGGTCGGGTTGTCATAAAACTGCCTTTGGAAATTTGCGAGATCGCCTGCAAAGAAATGCGTGTTCGCAATTACGGCAGGATCGACGGCCCGCACCTTGTCGAGCACTACCCCCCACTCGCTTGCAGGCACGGAAACGACCTCTTCGAAGGCAACCTCAAACCCGTAATCTGCAGCATATTTCTTTACTTCCTCGGCGATGAGCACGCTGTAAGGCAACGAGCCAACGACCAGGGCAATCTTGTTGTTTGGCGGGTTCCAGGCTCCGGAATCGCGGAAACTCGCGAGAGACGACAGGAGGTTGATGCCGTAATAGTTCTCTCCAGCGCAGTTCATGAAGCACCCGAAGTAGCGATCGGGATCACTCATGACCGTCTGTTGATGCTGAATCGATGTGTTGACGTGCATGTAGATGATGCCGGCATCGGCAATGGGCTCATATTCGGCGTTGTTCGGCCCGATATTGTAGCAGGCGCATATCGCATGAACGCCATCTCGATCGATCAAGCGGTTGGCGGCGGTCACGACCTCCTCGGCGCTCATGTTCTTGGTGTCCGCGATGACTGGCTCAAGCGGGCGGCCAAGGATTCCCCCAGCTTCATTGATTTCCTCAATCGCAAGCTCGAACCCTTGCTGGCCACCGATCCCGTCTGCAGCTGCACCGCCTGTCAGGGGCAACATCGACCCAATCGGAATAGGATCACCGCTGGCCGCACGACCCTCGTTCGCCTGAGCGAGAACTCCTGCGCCGAGCGCCACACCACCCGCCGCAATTTGCAAACCACCTCCAAGAACACTCCTGCGGCTCACCGAACTTTTCGCGGCACTACGACCTTGGCAATTGGATGATTCCTGGCTCTCGCCACCAATGCTTTCTGTGATTTCACTTTGGTTTTTCATCTTGGAAACTCCCTGATTAGAGCTCCAAATTGCGACACAAAGTGATTCTAGTCAATTACTGATATCTCAGCTTGAATTGCATTGCCTCAGCCCCAATCGCTATTTTCGCTGTTTTTTTTGTTTAAAAACAATGGTTGTTTCGTAAATTCTTGACCGACTTTTTATGAGCCAGTATCTTTTTCCCAAAAGGTAAAGGGTATGTGGTGTCTGATATCACAATTTTTTAGAAAATCCTCCCGCTTTAGGCCTTTTCATTCGAGCCAATTAGGCTAACCACGACCGGCACTTGGGAGGACGAAACTTGAAGACGATGAAAACCCCTGCACAAGAGGTGGAGTACTCGCCAATAGATCGGTTGCTTGAATCCGGGCTCTTCACAGTTGATTCTCACTCCGATCAAACCCTGAGCGTTCAGATCTACCAAAACCTGCGTGAAGCACTTTTGTCGGGAACACTCGGCGCCGGGGACCAGTTGAACATACGGCCGATAGCAGCAGCTTTCGGAACCAGCACAATGCCGGTACGTGACGCCATGACGCGACTTGTCGTGGATGGCGGGTTATCTGCCCTTCCCAATCGCGCGTTTGTCGTCGAAACCGTCGACGAAAGGCAAATGCGAGAGCTGAACCTTATGCGACTTCAACTCGAACCCCTCGCTGCGAAGTTTGCCGCAACCAGGCAAAGCCTGAAGAGCCTGAGAAAGCTCGAAGACATTTTCGACAAGCTCAACAGATCTTCGTCACCAACAGAGTATCTTGCGCAGCACAGAGCTTTTCATTTCCACATTTACGACTGTGCAGATATGCCCTTCCTTTACTCAACCATCGAAACGATCTGGCTGCGGTTCGGCCCGTTCATGAACAAAGCATTCAGCTTTGTAGATGTTGAAGAAGAGAACAAAACACATGGTCGGATTGTGAGCGCACTTCAAAGCGGCGACCCGAACGCAACAGCAACGGCCGTCGAGGAGGATCTGCGACTAGCTGCAGCCAAGAGCGCGTTCCAGTTTTCCTGATGGGGTGCACTGGAAAAACAGCCAGTCTCTCATTACGGAAAGAGAAACTAAAAGGCTGAAAATACAAAGTTTCTCGTTTGCCGCCAGAATGGACGATGGTGCGGTTGTCCATTGCTTGTTGACCCATCCGAAGACAGTGAGTTGCTAACGATCTTTTCTCGGAGAGAAGTCTTAGGCCGGTGACATGACTTTCGTGTTCCAAAGCGTATTGAAACAACTACCTTTTCTTCAGACTTCTAATCAGCAGGTTCGGGGTTCGAGTCATCGCGGGATCGCCATGATGTCAATAGCCTGGCGGTTGTTGATCTACCGGGTTGCCTCTGTGGGCTTTGGGCTGAGTGCCTTCAGTTTCTTCCGGGAGCGCCGTGAACGGTGCTTACGCCGATCCTGCCATGTGGTTCAGTCTGGCGAGCGTTTCGTCATCCACCTCCACGCCCTCGGCGAGGGCGCGGGCGCGATTGGCGTGGCGCCTCTCGCCGGGCACGCGCGTGCCGGGTTGGGAGGACATCGCGGCCAGCATCTCTTCGAGCCGCGCGGCCATGCCGGCGGCCAGCCCATCGGAGCGGATGGCGATCAGTGTCTGGCCGAGCCGTGGCGGGCCGCCTTCGTCATCCCCGAGCGACGAGGCCTGGCAAGACCAGTTCGCGCCGGTGAGCCCCGCCGCCATGACCTCGACCATCAGCGCGAGCGCGGCGCCCTTGTGGCCGCCCGCGGGGGCGATGGAGCCTTCCAGCGCCTGCGCAGGGTCGGTGGTGGGGGCGCGGTTCTCATCGCGGGGCCAATGCGCGGCGATCTCCTCGCCGGCCTCGGGGGCGCGGGCGATGTTGACGAAGGCCGTGGCGGAGGAAGAGGAATCGATCACCAGCGGGTCGCCCTCTCTCGGCGCCGCGAAGGACCAGGGATTGGTTCCGAAGAAGGGCGTCTTGCCGCCCCAAGGCGCCATGGTTGACGAGGCATTGGCGAACATCATCGCGGTCAAGCCGGCGCGTGCGAGGCGGTCGGTGAAGTATCCCAGAACGCCGCAGGCATAGGCGCCCGAAATGCCCATGAGCGCGACCCCCTGCGACATGGCGGTTTCGATCAGGGCGGCTTCGCCTTCCTCGTAGGCGGGATGCGCGAAACCGCCGGCCGCATCGACCCGCAGAAGCGCCGGCGCGGGTTGGGAAAGCAGGGGCACGGCATCGCCCGCGATCTTGCCGACCCGTAGGTGCTGGCAATAGAATGGCAGGTATCCAAGGCCGATGCTGCGCGTGCCCTCGGCCTCCGCCGCGCGGATCGACCGGGCGACCGGGCGGGCCTGCGCCGCGCTGGCCCCGGCGGCCAGCAGCGCGCGGAAGGCGATCTCCTCGATCTCGTCGAGGCTCAGCTTCGTGCCCATGACGTCTTGCCCATGAGGGGTCTCCTTTCAGCAGAGCGGCATCCGCCGCATAACCCCGGGCGCGTCGGGGTCGTGATACTTGTTGGGCACCCCCTGCGTGCGCAGGAGTTCCGCGCAATGGGCGAGCTTCGCTGGGTCCAGCGTCACGCCGAGGCCCGGGCCATCCGGCAGGGGGATGTGATTGTCTCTCGGGTGGAACGGGCCCTCGGCGATCACGTCGAAGGGCTGCTGCCGGAAGAGCGACTGGTTCGGCTCGCGGATATGCGGATGCGCGGCGCAGAGATGCAGGTAGGTCGCCGTGCCGACACCGCTGTTGCCGGAATAGCACCAGAAATCCACCCCTGCGCCCTCGCAGGCGGAGACGAAACGCATGGCCGCCGCGAACCCGCCAAGCCCCGCCACATCGGAGACGAGCGCATCGGGCACGCCGTAGGCCACCGCCTTGCCGAGGTCGAGATTGTGGCCCGAGAAGGGGATGGACGTATGCGCGCGCAGCTTGCGCATCTGGCGCCATTCCGGCGTGGGATCTTCCCAGTTGCGCAGGCCGATCTCTTCGAAGGCCGGGGCGAGATGGAGCGCGGAGGGCAGGCTGAAGGCCTGGTTGCTGTCGATCCGCAGCATCGCGTCGGGCCCGAGCGCCTCGCGCAGGGCCGTCATCAAGGCGATGTTCTTGCGCAGGTCCGGGTCGGAGAGCTTGCCTTCGAAAAATGTCGTGCCGTGGGTTTCCTTCAGGCCGAGGCAATACTCGACCACCGCCTCGATGCTGGCTTCACCGGCCACTTCGGCGCCAGGCGCACGAAAGGAGAAGTAATCGGTGAAAGGTATCCGACGCCGCTGTATGCCGCCCAGAAGGTTGGCCACCGGCTGGTTCCAGAGCTTGCCGCGCAGATCCCAGAGCGCGATCTCGACGCCACCCCATGCGCCGCGCGTCAGGAAATCGGTGACGGAGTGGTTGAACGGCATCGACGGCAACACCAAGCGCTCGAGGCCTGCAATATCGAGCGGGTCACGCCCGCAGAGCACGCCCGCCCATGCCTCGATCAGCGGCGCCGCGGCATGGCTGGGCGCTTCGCCGATGCCGGTCACGCCGTCGCTCGTTGTGATTTCGACGATGCATTTGGTGAACCCGTCGAGCAGGCCGTACGACCACACATAGGGCGCTTCCAGCGGCACGAGGATGGGTGTGGCCCGGATGGAGGTTATCTTCATGCGTCAGGTTCCCGGTATCGCCACGCGCCGCGCCTCGCCGGAGACGCGGCGCGCGGCTTTCCGATCAGGCGTCAAGCCAGACCTTCTCGAGATGCATCTCGCGCAGGGGATGCCGCTTGTAGTTCTTGACCGCGTCGGTGTGGTGCATCGCAAGCTCGCGCCAGTAGGCCTGAACGATCACGCCGCTCTCCTGCAGCATCTTCTCGAGCTCGCCCATCAGCGGGCGGCGCTTCTCGGGGTCGAAAATGCCGAGCGCCTCGGAGAGCTTCGCATCGAATTCCGGGTTGGCATGCCCGCTTTCGTTCCATGCCTCGCCGCTGCGATAGGCGAGCGCATAGACCTGCACGCCAAGCGGCCGGCCGCCCCAGGAGGTCGTGGAGAACGGGTATTTCGTCCAGTCGTTCCAGAAGGTGTTGCCGGGCAGCGTGGTGCGGACCACCTCGATGCCGGCTTCGCGCACCTGCGCGCCCACCGAATCGGCGAAATCCAGCAACTCGCCATCGTCGATGGAAATCAGCTCTATCTCCGTCACGCCGGCGGCCTCGAACATCGCGCGCGCCTTCTCGATATCCTGCGGCGGGCGCGGCACCTCGGCATATTCGGGATGCACCGGCGAGACATGGTGGTTGTCGGCGACCGAGCCGAGCCCCGCGATCGCCAGCTGCAGACAGACCTCGTTGTTGACGGCCAGCTGAACGGCGTTTCGCACGCGCTGGTCGGTGAAGGGCTCGAAATTCACGTTCATGCGCGCCACGGCCGTGGTGGCGGTGAGCGCCACCGCGCGGTTCAGCCCCATCTCGTTGAAGATCACCTCGGTGTTGCTCTGGGTCTCGTCGTTCATGTCGATCTCGCCGTCATCGAAGGCTGCCGCGAAGGTGGCGTCGTTGTTGCCGAGGTCGATGAATTCGATCCCGTCGAGATAGACCTCGCCACCCCACCACTTGCCATCTTCGCGGCGCTTGAGCACGGCCTTGCCGCTGACCGAGAAGGAGACGAGCTCGAACCCGCCCGTGCCGATCGGCGCATCCTGCAGCTGCCCGGTGAACCTTGGATGCACGCAGAGCGCAGGGTAGTCGCCGAAGGACGGGATCAGCGAAATATCCGGTTTGAAGAGGTTGAGCTGAACGGTGTAGTCGTCGAGCTTTTGCACCGCCGCTTCCGTGGCGATCGTCTCGCCCTCGGCCCGCAGCGCGACGAGGCGCGCGGCCATCGCGTTGCCCTCCGCTTCGCTGTCGGACATGCGGATGATGTTGAAGACGACATCGTCGGCGGTGAAGGGGTCGCCGTTGTTCCAGACCGCATCGCGCCTGACGTTGAGCGTGTAGGTGAGCGCATCGTCGCTGACCTCCCAGCTTTCGAGAAGCGAGGGGGAGAAGCTGCCATCGGCCTCCCAGCGCACAAGCGGTTCGCAGAACTGGCGCGCCACGTTGGCCTTTTGCGGCCAGTCGTAGGTGCGCGGATCGTTGATGTCGAGGATCTGCTGGCCGATGCGCAGCACCCCGCCGCGCTTCGGCTCCTGCGCGGATGCGGGCGTGGGTGCCACGGCGCCGATCAAGCCGCCCGCCACGCCGGCGCTGATGCCGAAGATGCTGGCCAACGCCATGAATTCGCGGCGGTCGAGCGTGCCGGAGCGCACATCCCCGGCCCATGTCTTCACGCGGTCCAATCTGTCTTTCTTCATGTCCGTCACTCCTGTCCGGATACTTTGAAATCGGCCGAAACGCTGGCCGGGGCACTTATTCAGTGGAGGAAAGCGAAAAGGGCAACCGGGCCGGCAAGAGGCGATGTCCTGTCGTGCGCGGCGCTCATCCTTCAGCTTCTCTCCGTGGAAGAGGGGGGTTTTCGCAGAGCAGATTAGGCACCGGCCCGGGCTTTACATAATGACATTTCCAGCACATCGTTTTTACCTCAGGTAAAAGGTGGGTCCGATGTCCAAGTCACCTTCCATGACGGCGCTGCGCGCCTTCGAAGCTGTCGTGCGGCATGGCACGCTCACCGATGCCGCGCGCGAGCTTTGCGTGACCCCCGCCGCCATCAGCCACAGGCTGAGCGACCTGCAGGCGGCGAGCTCGGCCCGGCTTTTCGAACGGGCGGAGGGCGTTTTCGTGGCCACCCCGCACGGGCTTGCGGTGCTCGGCCAGCTGGGCGATGCCTTTCAGCGGATCCGGGAGGCGCATGAGGTCATGGTCGGGCCGGTCGTGAACCCGGTGGAGGTGGTCGTCTCCTATTCCTTCGCGGTCATGTGGCTGCTGCCGAACCTCGCCGATTTCCAGAGCCGGTTTCCCGACACGCGGATCTCGATCCAGCCCACGCACAAGCCGATCACCGACAGCAAGCCCTCCACTTCCCTGACCATCGTGCATTCCGAGGATCGCCCCGAGGGTGCCGGCTGGCAGCGGCTCTTCGAGGATGTCTGTGCGATCCTCGTGGCGGAGGGGCACCCGATCTTGCGCGACGACCGGCCGGGGTGGCCCGCGCGCCTGCGGGACTATCCGCTCGTTCACATCTCGCATGAGAGCGGCACGCGGCGCGGCGAGCTTTCGTGGCGCGACTGGGCGTCCATCGCGGGGGCCGCGGGCATGAGCTTTCCGATCGGGCTGCATGTCACCGCCGAACATGCCGCGCTCGACGTGACCATGACGAGCCGGGCGCTGGCGATCGTGAGCCTGATCAATGCCGAACGGCATCTTCGCGAGGGCAAGGCAGCCGTGGTGCCCGGCTCGCAGATCCTTTCGGGCAAGAGCTACTGGATCAGAACGCGCAACACATCGAAGGAGGCGAGCGGCAAGGCTGCCGAGTTCGCCGCGTGGATTCGCGCCTCGGCAAGCGCCTCGGCAGAGCGCTGCAAGGCCAGATGATTTGACGGTTAAACGAAAAGCCGGTAGCTTTTGACGAGGGGCAGGCGGACGCCGCCCCCTTTTCTTGATTGCAACGGCACGGTCGACAACCGGGGTTTCGGCCCTGCCGCCTTTGGGGGCATTTTGGGGATGTCGAGGCTTGCTAATAGCCGGGGTGCCGGCGGTTTCTGCACAATTCTTCTCGCCGGGGCGCGCCATGCGCGGGCGCTTGGCCTCATGGCGATGCTGGCGCTTGGCCCGGGCGCGGCCGCGCAGGCCGGGGAGGCGGGACCAGAGGCGCAGCTGCCGGCCTCGCTGGCGCAACCCACGATCGTGGGCGGGCGCGAACTGCGCGAGGGCGAGTGGCGGCGCGAGTTTCGCTGGCAGGTGGGGCTTGTGTATGCCGGGCAGCCCAAGGGGGTGTTCTGCGGGGGCACACTGGTGCACCGGCTCTGGGTGCTGACCGCGTCGCATTGCGTGGATGGGCTCAGGCCGCGCCACATCGAGATCCGGACGAATGCACGGTCGCGCGACGAGCCGGCCGATATCATCGCCGTGGAGCGGATCGTCATGCATTCCGACTACAACCGGAACACGTTCGACTCCGATATCGCGCTGATCAGGCTAGCGACGCCCTCGGACCTGCCGACCGTGGGCGTGGCCTCGATCCGCGACACGATCCGGCACGCGCCCTATCGCTCGCGGGCGCGGATTCTGGGCTGGGGGGCGATAACGGAGGGCGGGCGGAGCTCGCGGATCCTGAAGATCGCGCCGATTCCCATCGAGCGGAAATCCTACTGCCGGCGCGCCTATGACGGCCTGACCAGCATCACCTCGAACATGATCTGCGCGGGCCCGCGCTCGGGCGGCAGGGACGCGTGCCAGGGCGATTCCGGCGGCCCGCTGGTGGTGCGCGACGATCTGGGCCACTGGCTGCAGGTGGGCGTGACGAGCTTCGGCTTTGGCTGCGCGCAGGCCGGGTATCCGGGGGTCTATGCCAAGGTGGGCAGCTTCAAGGCGTGGATCATGGGCACGATCCGCGATGGCGGCTGACGCGGGAGAGGCGCGCTTTGGAAGATCAAGTAGTTTGACCGTTAAACGAAATTGCAGTAGGTTTTTCCAGGGCGAGCAACTTCATTTCGAGACTGTTGCCCCTTTCTTGATTGCATCGGCACGGCTGAAATTCGGGGTTTCGGCTTTGCCGCTCTTGGGGAGCATCTTGGATGTCGACGCTTGTTTTCACTCGGCTTTTCGGCGGTCTTTACTTCAGGTCGCTCGTTTTCGCACTTCTGGCCGGGCTGGCGCTTGGCCCGGGCGCGGCAGTGCAGGCCGAGCAAATCAAGCCCGAGGTCACGCCACCCGCGTTGCTCTCGGAGCCCACGATCGTTGGCGGGCGAGAGGTGTATCCGGGCGAATGGCATCGCGAATTTCGCTGGCAGATCGGCCTCGTGCTGGCAGGCCGCCCACAGGCCCTATATTGCGGGGGTACGCTCGTGGACAGGCTCTGGGTGCTGACAGCCGCGCATTGCGTCGATGGGTTCGGGCCCGGTGACATAGAGGTGCGGACAAATGCCCGGACGATTACGGGAGAGGCCGATATCATCGCGGTTGCGGGCATCGTGCCGCATCCCGACTACAACTCAAGCTCACTCGACTCCGATATCGCACTGATCAAGCTCGCCACCCCCACCGACCTGCCGCTCGTGGGCATCGCCTCGCATCGCGACACCATCAATTTCGCGCCCTTCAAGACACGAGCGAAGGTGCTGGGCTGGGGGGCGACCTCGGAGGGCGGAAATGGCTCTGACGCACTCAAGGTCGCCTCGGTTCCGATCGAGCGGAAAACCTATTGCAGCGCCGCCTATGGCAACATCACCAGCAACATGATCTGCGCGGGGTGGCGCAGCGGCGGAACAGACTCGTGCCAGGGCGATTCCGGCGGCCCGCTGGTGGTGCGCGACGACCTGGGCAACTGGCTACAGGTGGGCGTGACGAGCTTCGGCAACGGGTGCGCGCGCGCCGGATATCCGGGCGTCTACGCCCGGGTCGGCAACTTCAAGCCGTGGATCCGGAGCATCATCAAGGGGCGCAGCAACTGCATCCTCCAGGGCCTCGGGAAGCAGATCCGGAATCCTGCCGATTTCGAGTGCTTCGGCCTCGCCGCCAACGACGACGCCTCGGCGAACGCGGTGCCGCTTGGCTTCTCGATCAATTTCGGCGGCACGACCTATGACACGGTCAATGTGAACAACAACGGCAACCTGACCTTCGGCGGCGCGTTGGCGAGTTACTCGCCGAACCCGCTTTCGAGCTTGGCGCGGCCGATCATCGCGCCCTTCTTCGCGGATGTGGATACCCGCGGCACCGGCAGCCGGATCTTGTATTACGGCCGCGCGACATTCGGCACGAAGCGCGCCTTCGTGGCGATCTGGCAGCAGGTCGGCTACTACAACCAGAAGACCGACAAGCTGAACACCTTCCAGGTGATCATCTTCGAAGGGCGGCCCGGCTCGGGCAATTTCGCGCTCGAGTTCAACTACGACCAGATCCAGTGGGAAGCCGGCGATTTCTCGGGCGGGATCGACGGGCTTGGCGGCACCTCTGCGCGGGTTGGATGGTCGACCCTGGGCCGCCGGAACGACAGTTTCGAATTGCCGGGCAGCGGGGTCAACGGGGCGCTTCTGGATGGCGGCGCCAATGCGCTCGTCTCGGGCACGACCGGGCAGCAGACGGGGCGCTACAGATACAGCTTCGTACGCGGGGCGGCGCGCTGAGGCGCGGGCCGCGCTCCAGAAACTGGATTTCACGCGCAATTTTCTCCGAAAACCGGCTCCCAGTTTTCGGATTGCGCTCTAGGCGGGCTTCGGCGGCTCGGCGCTTTCCAGCGCGAAGGCGGCCGTGGGTGCCCCCTGCCCCGCCGGGATGCCGGCCAGCGGCGTGAAGCCCTCGACCGAGACGCGCGCCTTGCCGAGCCTCGGATGCAGCTTGCGCGCGAGCGCCCAAGCCGTGATCAGCCCCACGCCGCTGGCGACGAAGACGCCCGAAAGCGGCCATGCCAGCAGCACGAGCCAGGCCATGCCTGGCGTAAGGATGCTGGAGACATCGCGGAAGCTCGAATAGATCGCCGACATCTCGGTGCGCTCGGAGGGCTTTACCGCCAGCAGGAAGGGCAGGCCCGCGCAGACATCGAGCAGCACGAGAAAGAGCGCCCCCGACATCAGCACCAGCACGGCGAGAGCGGGCAACCCGCCAAGAAACCCGGCGGCGATGAAGAGCAGGCCCGACATCAGGAACCCCGCGCGGATGGCCACGCGCACCGAGCGGCTCTGCACGAAGCGCAGCAGCATGGGCGTGATGAAGAGCGCGCCGTTGGTGAGCGAGACGGCGATGCCCCCGATATGCTCACCCAGCCCGTTCTGCACGGCGAAGATAGGCAGGTAGACGGTGTAGACCCACCAGCCGCAGGAGCGCAGCACGGCGAAGATCCAGCCGGTGATGAGCCGCGGCTGCGCGAAGAACCGCCCGAAATAGGCGAAGGGATTGGCCGCCGGCGCGTGGCTGCGGGTGATGAGGCGGCCATTGCCGAGGCGCATCTTGAGAAAGAGCCCGAGCATCGCGAGGGCGGAGATGGCCGAGATCAGGAAGGGGGCGGGCGCCCACCAGCTGTGAAGAGTGACGCCCAGCACTGGCCCCAACGTCCAGCCCGTGGCGCTGTAGAAGAGGCGCGAGGTTTCGAGCTTGCCGAGTTCGATCTTGGCGACGTAGTCGAGGATGTAGGCGTTGAAGCAGACGAAGGTGAGCACCACCGCGAAGGTCATCAGCGCAAGCCCCGCGATGACCGCCCCGGGCGTGGCGAGGATGCAGGAGAGCGCGCCCGCCGCATACATCAGCGCGCCGCAGGTATAGACCCAGCGGCGCGGCACGAAACGGGTGAGATAGGGCACCAGCAGACCGATCAGGAGCGAGACGGCGCCCACGAGGAAATAGACTTCGGAGACGACCTGCGCCTCCTTGACGGCCTCGTAGACCACCAGCGGAAGCACCGTGATGAGCATGCCGCGCGCCACCGCCTCGGTGCCCGCGAGCACAGCGAAGCCGCGCAGGCTGGGTGCGGGCGCGTGGCGAAGCCACTCGGGTATTCGTCTGTCGTGCATGAGACCGGCTCGCCTGGATGGTTCCAGAAAGCGCAATCCGGCCGGGCCTGCTTTGCCCGAAGCGACCCGATGTCGTTTTCATCCAATCCGCGCGCGAAGTTGTTTGCGCGACGGTCCGGGCGGTGGGGTCAGGAGATCATCCGCGCGGCGCGCAGGGCGATCTCGTCGAGCCCCTCGCCCCCCTTCGCGACGTGGTCGCGCAGCTGGTGGCGCATCCGGGGATCCCAGAAATCCTCGAGATGGGCGGCCACCCTCTCGGCCTGATCGGCGCCCGGCTGGGTCTTGAAGAAGGTGGCGATCTGGTTGGCCATGCGGACCATCTTTTCAGGCGACATCGGACACCTCGGTTTCGACGCGATGCGGGTGGGAATAGAGATCGAAGCCCGCGCCGCGCGCGAAGGCGGCGAGCGTGATGCCCGCCTCCTCGGCGAGGCGCAGCGCGTGGGCGGTGGGAGCGGAGACGGCGATGAGCAGCGGGCAGCCCGCCATGGCGCATTTCTGGACAAGCTCCACCGAGAGCCGGCTCGACATGACGAAGGCGCCGGTTGCGGGGTCGTGCCCTTCGCGGGCCATCGCGCCGATGAGCTTGTCGAGCGCATTGTGCCGGCCCACATCCTCGCGGGCCAGAACGATGCCCCTGCCCGGCTGCAGGAAGCCTGCGGCATGGGTGGCGCGGGTGCGGTCGTGAAGCGGCTGCCAGTCGCGCAGCGTGTCGGTGGCCCGGGCCACCTCGGCGCGGGAGAAGCGCAGGGTGCTGTCATTGACATACGGCAGCGTACGGCAAGCCGCCTCGAGGCTGTCGAGCCCGCAGAGCCCGCAGCCCACCGGCCCGGCCATGAAACGCCGCCGCGCGGCAAGCGCCTCGCGCCGGTCGGACCGGAGCCAGAAGCGCGCCTCGATGCCCTGCGCGTGCTCGGCCACCTCGAACGCCTCGACATCGGCCAGATCGCTCACGATGCCCTCGGTGAGCGCGAAGCCGTGGGCGAAATCGGCGATGTCGGCGGGGGTGGCCATCATCACCGCGTGGCTGGTGCCGTCATAGACCATCGCCACCGGCACCTCCTCGGGCAGGGCGCGGTGCATGGGCAGGGCGCCCTCGGCCTGCACCGAAAGCCCGGGGCGACTGACGGAGGAAGACCAGCGCATGGCCCTACTCCGCCGCCGGCAGGATGCGGCGCGCCTGCGCGGCCTGCGCGGCGTAGTCTTCCTGCCAGTCGGTGGGGCCGTTGGAGGCGCTCACCTGCACCGCGGTCACCTTGTATTCGGGGCAGTTGGTGGCCCAGTCGGAATAGTCGGTGGTAATGACGTTGGCCTGCGTGTCGGGGTGGTGGAAGGTGGTGTAGACGACGCCAGGGCTCACGCGGTCTGTGACCTTGGCACGCAGGGTGGTCTCGCCCGCGCGGCTGGCGAGCTTCACCCAGTCGCCCTCTTTCAGGCCGCGGTTCTCGGCATCGTGCGGGTGGATCTCGAGCACATCCGCCTCGTGCCAGACCACGTTGGCGGTGCGCCGGGTCTGGGCGCCCACGTTATACTGGCTGAGGATGCGCCCGGTGGTGAGCAGGAGCGGAAAGCGCGGGCCGGTGCGCTCGTCTGTCGCCACGTATTCGGTGACGATGAAGCGCCCCCTGCCGCGCACGAAGCCCTCCACATGCATGAGCGGCGTGCCCTCGGGATGCGCCTCGTTGCAGGGCCATTGCACCGAGCCCTTCTCTTCGAGCAGCGCGTAATCGACACCCGCGAAGCTGGGGGTTGTGGCGGCGATCTCCTCCATGATCTGGGCGGGATGCGTATAGCTCCAGCCTGCGCCCATCGCGTTGGCGAGGAGCTGGGTCACTTCCCAGTCGGCATAGCCGTTGCGGGGCTTCATCACCTCGCGCACGCGGTTGATGCGGCGCTCGGCATTGGTGAAGGTGCCGTCCTTCTCGAGGAAGGTTGAGCCGGGCAGGAAGACATGCGCGTAATTCGCGGTTTCGTTGAGGAAGAGATCGTGGACGATGACGCATTCCATCGCCGCGAGGCCCGCCGCGACATGGCGCGTGTCGGGGTCGGATTGCAGGATGTCCTCGCCCTGACAGTAGAGGCCCTTGAAGGTGCCGTCCACCGCCGCATCGAGCATGTTGGGAATGCGCAGGCCCGGCTCGGGGTCGATCTCGGTGCCCCAGACCGCCTCGAACATCGCGCGCACGTCGGCGTTCTTCACATGGCGGTAGCCGGGAAGCTCGTGCGGGAAGGAGCCCATGTCGCAGGAGCCCTGCACGTTGTTCTGGCCGCGCAGCGGGTTCACGCCCACGCCGGGGCGACCGATATTGCCGGTGAGCATGGCGAGGTTGGCGATGCCCATGACAGTGGTGGAGCCCTGGCTGTGCTCGGTGACGCCGAGACCATAGTAGATGGCGCCATTGCCGCCGGTGGCGAAGAGCCGGGCCGCCGCGCGCAGCTCGCCCGCGTTGACCCCGGTGAGCAGCGCGGTGGCCTCGGGGCTGTGGCGCGGGTCGGAGACGAACTCGGCATAGAGCTGGAACTCGTCCCAATCGCAACGGGTGCGGATGAACTCTTCATCGAAGAGCCCCTCGGTAACGATCACATGGGCGAGCGCGGTGACCACGGCCACATTGGTGCCGGGCTTGAGCGGCAGGTGATGCACGGCCTCGACATGGGCGGATTTGACGAGGTCGATGCGGCGCGGGTCGATCACGATGAGCTTGGCGCCGGCGCGCAGGCGCTTCTTGAGGCGGCTCGCGAAGACGGGGTGACCATCGGTGGGGTTGGCGCCGATCACGATGACCACGTCGGTGTGCTCGACGCTGTCGAAATCCTGCGTGCCGGCGGAGGTGCCGAAGGTCTGGCCCAGCCCGTAGCCGGTGGGCGAGTGGCAGACCCGCGCGCAGGTGTCGGTGTTGTTGTTGCCGAAGACGGCGCGGGCGAGCTTCTGGACGAGGTAGGTTTCCTCGTTGGTGCAGCGCGAGGAGGTGATGACGCCGATGGATTTGCGCCCGTAGGCCTCCTGCAACCCGCGCAGCTTGCTTGCGGCGAAGCCCAGCGCCTCCTCCCAGCTCACCTCGCGCCACGGCTCCTGGATGCTGTCGCGGATCATCGGGCTGAGGATGCGCTCCTTGTGGTTGGCATAGCCCCAGGCGAAGCGGCCCTTCACGCAGGAATGGCCCCGGTTGGCCTTGCCGTGCTTGTAGGGCACCATACGCACCAGCTCATCGCCCTGCAGCTCGGCCTTGAAGGAGCAGCCCACGCCGCAATAGGCGCAGGTGGTGACGACCGAGCGGTCGGGCGTGCCCATCTCGATCACCGATTTCTCCTGCAGCGTGGCGGTGGGGCAGGCCTGCACGCAGGCGCCGCAGCTCACGCAATCGGAGGCGAGGAAATTCTCGGCCCCGGCGGAGACCCGGCTCTCGAAGCCGCGCCCCTCGATGGTGAGCGCGAAGGTGCCCTGCACCTCTTCACAGGCCCGGACACAACGGTTGCAGACGATGCATTTGGAGGGATCGTAGGTGAAATAGGGGTTGCTGTCGTCCTTCGGGAGCCATTCGGGGTTGGCCTCGCCGGAGGTGTTGCGCGCCTCGAAATGGTTGGCGAGCCCGCCCGCCTCGGGCGCTTCGTAGCGCACGTCGCGCAGGCCCACGGCGCCGGCCATGTCCTGCAGCTCGCAATCGCCGTTGGCCGAGCAGGTGAGGCAATCGAGCGGGTGATCGGCAATGTAGAGCTCCATCACCCCGCGGCGGATCTTGCGGACCTTGGAGGACTGGGTGCGCACCGCCATGCCGGGGGCCACGGGGGTGGTGCAGGAAGCGGGCGTGCCGCGCCGCCCCTCGATCTCGACCACGCAGAGACGGCAGGAGCCGAAGGCCTCGAGGCTGTCGGTGGCGCAGAGCTTGGGCACCTGGATGCCGAGTTCGGCCGCGGCGCGCATGACGCTGGTGCCCTCGGGCACCGTGACCTCGAAGCCGTCGATGGTGAGCGTCACCGGTGCGCCTGTTTTCGCGGGGGTGCCCATGTCGCGATCGTCGGGGATGATGAAATCCTTCATTCTGCGGCCTCCTTCGCGGTCGCGAAATCTTCGGGGAAATGGGTGAGCGCCGACATCACCGGGTAGGGTGTGAAGCCGCCCAATGCGCAGAGCGAGCCATCGGTCATCGTCTCGCAGAGATCGGTGAGCAGCGGGATGGCGGCAGGGTCGCCCTGGGCGATGCGGTCGATCGTTTCCACGCCGCGCACCGCGCCGATCCGGCAGGGGGTGCATTTGCCGCAGCTCTCGACCGCGCAGAACTCCATCGCGAAGCTGGCCATCTGCAGCATGTCGGCGCTGTCGTCGAAGACCACCAGCCCGGCATGGCCCAGAAGCCCGCCCTCGGCCCCGAACTCTTCGTAGCCCAGCGGCGCATCGAAGCGGGCGCGCGGCATGTAGGCGCCGAGCGGGCCGCCCACCTGCACCGCCTTCACCGGGCGCCCCGAGGCTGTGCCGCCGGCGAGATCGTCGACCACCTCGCCGAGGGTCATGCCGAAGCCCGCCTCGAAGAGACCGCCGCGTGCCACGTTGCCGGCGATCTGAAGCGTGACGGTGCCGCGCGACCGGCCGATACCGAAGCTCGCGTAATGCTCGGCGCCCTTCTCGAAGATCACCGGCACCGAGGCGAGGCTGATGACGTTGTTCACCACCGTGGGCCGCCCGAGAAAGCCCTCGAGCGCCGGCAGCGGCGGCTTGGCGCGCACCACGCCGCGCTTGCCTTCGAGCGAATTGAGGAGCGAGGTTTCCTCGCCACAGACATAGGCGCCCGCGCCTTCGCGGATCTCCATGTCGAAGGTGCGGCCGGAGCCGAGAATATCGGTGCCGAGCACACCCGCCGCGCGCGCCAGCGCCACGGCGCGGCTCATCACGGCGATGGCATCGGGGTATTCGGAGCGGAGGTAGACATAGCCCTTCGTCGCGCCCACGCCGAGCCCGGCGATGGCCATGCCCTCGATGAGCGTGAAGGGATCGCCCTCCATCAGCATCCGGTCGGCGAAGGTGCCGCTATCGCCCTCGTCGGCATTGCAGACGATGTATTTCCGCGGAGCTTGCGCATCGTGCACGGTCTGCCACTTGAGCCCGGTGGGAAAACCCGCGCCACCGCGCCCGCGCAGGCCCGAGGCCTTCACCTCGTCGACGATCTGCTGGCCCGACAGGCCGAGCGCGCGCCGAAGGCCGGCAAGCCCGCCATGCGCCTCGTAATCCGGGAGCGAGAGC
Organism: Roseovarius sp.; assembly: GCA_040222155.1. GTDB lineage: Bacteria > Pseudomonadota > Alphaproteobacteria > Rhodobacterales > Rhodobacteraceae > Roseovarius. Next base: position 3,613 of record JAVKDQ010000123.1, on the reverse strand, counting down.
GGGTCGATCACACCCACCCGGGCGAAGGTGAGCCGCGACTGGCGCTGCATCCAGTCGAGCGCCTCGACCGGGCCGAGCGCCTTGGGGCTGCTGCCCGCAAGGATCGCGGCGGCGTCGGCGGGCTCGGCGGGCCCGAAGCCGTGGCGGATGCCGTCGATCTCCACTTCCACCAGCGGCTCCAGCCAGATCATGCCGCGCGAGCCGGTGCGGATGATCTCGGCCTCGGGCGCAGCGGCACGGAGCGCGGCGGCCACATCATCGGCGCCGAGCGCCTTGGCGGCGCTGTCCATCGGAACGAAGATCTTCATGCGCCCGCCTCCGCGAGGATCGCTTCCAGCTTCGCGGCATCGACGCGGCCCACGACCTTGCCATCGACCATCGCCGCCGGGCCGCAGGCGCAGAGCCCGAGGCAATAGACCGGCTCGACCGTTAGTGCGCCATTGGGGGTGGTGCCGTGCCATTCGAGCCCGAGCTTGCCCAGCGTCGCCTCGGCGAGCGCGGTGCCGCCCACCGCCTGACAGGCCTCGGCGCGGCAGATCTTGAGCACATGCCGCCCGGCCGGTGCCGCGCGGAAATCGTGGTAGAAGGAGATCACGCCATGCAGCTCGGCCCGGCTGATGTTGAGCGCCTCCGCCACCACCGGCAGCGCGGCCTGCGGGATATGGCCGAAGCTCTTCTGCAGCGCATGGAGGATGGGCAGGAGCGGGCCCTCAAGCCCGAGGTGCTCCTCGACGAGGGTGCGGATGTCTTCTTTCGAAGGCTCTGGCGCGGGTCGGTGCATTGGCTGGCCTCTTGCAAATTCCGGCCCGAGCCAAACAGGATTGCCGTTCAGGATTCAATATCGCTTTCCCGTCAGTCGATAGGCTTCCTCTATCGACTGGATGCCGACATCCGCCGCGCCTCGCGCAGCAGCGCATCGAGCACCGGCGTGTGCGGCTCGCGATAGGGCGCGACCAGCCCGACGCTATGCGCCCGTTCCTCGCCCTCCAGCGGCACGATCTTCAGGGATTTGCCGCCCGCGAGGAAGCGGGCCATCTCCTCGGGAAGCACGGTGAGCCAGCCGCCCTCCGCCACGTTGGCCACCAGAACGACCGTGGAATTCGACTCGATCGCCGCCTCGGGCGTAACCCCGGCGGTGGCGAAATTGCGGTCGATGATCCGGCGGTTCTGCATGTCGGAGGTGAGCAGGCAGAGCTTCTGCCCCGCAAGCTCGCCCCAGCCCACCGCGCGGCGCTTCGCGAAGGGAGAGTTCGCGGCACAGACGAGCATGTAGCGCTCCTCGTAAAGCGGCTCGGTGCTGACCAGGCCCATCGGCTCGTTGTCGAGATAGGAGATGCCGGCATCCACATCGAGATTGTCGAGCATCGAGAGAATCTCCACCGAGGTGCGTGACAGGATGGTGAAACGCACGTTGGGATGCGCCTCGTTGAACCGGCTCGAGAGCCGCGACGCCCAGGTGAGCGCGGTGGGGATCACGGCGATGCGCAGCTGGCCGGCAAGACCATGCCGCTTGAAGCGCATCTCCTCGCGCAGTTGCCGGGCGTCGCCCACGATCCGGCGCGCCCAGACGAGCGCCGTCTGCCCCTCGGGCGTGAGTCCGCCAAAGCGCGAGCCGCGAAAGATGAGCTGCACGCCGAGCTGATCCTCGAGCTGCTTGATCCCCGAAGAGAGCGTGGGCTGCGTGAGCCCCAACGACGCCGCCGCCCGGCCGAAATGCCCTTCCTTGGCCACGGCGATGAACATTTCCAGCTTGTCGAGCATCTTTGGGTTTCCGGATCGTTTTAACCAAATACGATAGAAATCACGAATGACGGCACCCCGGCAAGCCCGAAGCAAGCTTGAAGACCTCTGCCCCGGACAAGATCACAGTCGCGCGCCGCACTCCGATGCAAGTTTTGCCTTTTCGACCTTGTTTCCCCCAGTCTCAGCCATTAAACGGATCGACGGAGACGTGGCCGAGTGGTCGAAGGCGCTCCCCTGCTAAGGGAGTAAACCGGAAACGGTTTCGAGGGTTCGAATCCCTTCGTCTCCGCCACTTTGACGCTGTAATAGATTGATTGTATTTATAAAATCTCGCGCTTCTGACATTGTATCCCCCTGTGCATCCCCCATCGCGACGGCGCTTGCCCCGGAACGAGTCGGATGTCTGTGGTATGGATTACGTCTGACCTTCTACTGAGTTAGCAGAATTTGGGGCACCGCCTTCTACGGTGGTGTTGCTCGCGCCTCTTGAGGGAAGTGGCCCGGGTGAGTATTGTCCTCTCGACACCGCTCCGGATGCTGGCTTTGCCGATTTTCGGGGGGGCTTCCCCCTTAAGTCCCAGTTGTCGGGCGGTGTCGTCATACCTCACATACCGGATCGAGCCACGGCTCTCAGCCCCCTGCAACGCCCGTTTATAGTCCTGCCAGCCTCAGACGGTCATCACGATACTCGCCGTGCTATTTTACGGTAATTTCGAAATACTCGCGCTGCGTGTCGAACAGCCCGCCGGGGCTGACGCCAAATGGTAAAGCGTAGATCACGCTTCATTTGTAAGTTGCACAAAAACGCTTCGATTACACAATCAAGCCAATCTGTCGCAACGATGATGACGAGCTGCTCCCGGAAGTTCCGGTGAATAACGGCTTCAAGTGTCCACGTCATCGGGCAGACTCTTCCCGACCTTGTCCTGTTCTAACAGAAATGACCATTGATGCCTCAGGACCTTACGGGATTCCCTAATGGACGATTGACACGGTTGCCTTCACAATGGGTAAAAAAGATGAGGGCAGAGATGATTGCCGGAGAACTGAGATCCAAGGTAGACGCGATCTGGAACGCCATGTGGACGGGCGGGCTGTCGAACCCTCAGACGGTGATGGAGCAGTTGACCCTACTCCTCTTCCTGAAGGGCCTCGACGACGCGCAAACACTCGCGGAGCGACAGGCCCGGGCTCGCGGCACGGATGTCGAGCGCAACCTCTTCCCGGAAGAATTGGACGGCATCCCGGTCGTCGACGACGCAGGCAACAAGATCGCCGACGGCCGTTCCCTGGCCGATCTGCGCTGGCCTCGATTCACTACCCTTCCGCCGGCTGAAATGCAGGAAGCGGCCGAGAACCATCTGATTCCCTTCCTGCGTCGCCTCGGGTCCGATGGGGCCCCCCTCCGCAAGCATATGGCCAGTGCCCGCTACGAGATCCCCACCGGCCGTCTCCTGGCCAAGGTCGTCGATCTGGTCTCGGACCTGCCGATGAAGAGCCGGGACACCAAGGGCGACCTCTACGAATACATGCTGTCGAAAGTCGCCAGTGCCGGCCAGAACGGCCAGTTTAGGACGCCCCGCCACATCATCGAGCTCATGGTTGCCATGACCGAACCCCGGCGAGACGATGTGATCTGCGATCCGGCCTGCGGAACCGCCGGATTCCTCGTCGGCGCGGCGGAATACCTGCGTCGCCACGACGCCGACGCATGGACCGATCCGGACGCGCGCCATCACATCGAGACCTCCATTGTTGATTTCCGCTGAGAAGTGACCCGGTATTTTCACCTAGATTTGACCCACCCTTGTTTATGTCTCAGCGGTCATGTTGTGGTCAATGCGGGTGTCTCCTTTCTCTTTTTCTTTGC
>JAVKDQ010000122.1:0-8264 GCA_040222155.1 Roseovarius sp. | reverse complement strand
GAGGGCGACCTGCTGAACCCGCGCGAGGTGCATGCCGCGGGCGGGCGCTTCAGGCTCGACCTCACGATGAAGCAATCAGAAATCGAGCTGCCCTATGCCAAGGCGCATCTGCGGCTCTACGAGGGCGAGATCCCCGGCCCCACCTTCCGCGTGGCCCCGGGCGACGACATGGAGATCACGCTCCATAACGACATGCCGCCCAACACCGACAGCGGCACGCCCATCCTGAACGAACCCAACGAGTTCAGCACCACCAACCTGCATTTCCACGGCTTCCACGTGAGCCCCAAGGCCAATTCGGATAACGTCTACCTGCAGATCCATCCGGGCGAGAGCTTCAACTACGTGGTGCGCCTGCCCGAGGATCATCCGGCGGGCAACTACTGGTATCACCCGCACCGCCATGGATCGGTGGCGCTTCAGGTGGCCTCGGGCTGCGCGGGGATGATGATCGTGAAGGGCACGCTCGATGAGGTGCCCAAAGTGGCCGCCGCCATCGAGCGGGTGATGGTCTTCCAGGCGCCCGTGGTCGACCCCAAGGCGGAGGATCTGGAAAGCTACGACACGATCTGGTCGCTCGACTCCGAGCGGTTCTGGCTGGTCAACGGGCAATATCGCCCGCGCATCTACATGCGGGCGGGCGAGGTGCAGCACTGGCGGCTGCTCAATGCCGGTGACGCCCAGTTCCTGCCGATGCAGCTAGAGGGGCTGGAGCTTTGGGAGATCGGATTCGATGGCAACCCCTACCCCGAGGCGCGCCGGACCGAGGAAATTTCCATCGCCCCCGGTAACCGGATGAACCTGCTTGTGAAGGCCGGGGAGCCGGGGAGCTACACGCTGAACCGCCCCCAGTTCATGCAGGGCAAGACGCAGATCCCCGAGGTGCTGATGGCCGAGGTGATCGTGCTGACCGCCGATACCGACCGTATAGGCGCCGATGTGAAGATGGGCACCGAACTGCCCAAGGGGCCGCTTCCCAAGAACCGGATCCTGACCGACATCACCGACGAGGAGATCGTGCGCAGGCGCAAGATCGTGCTGGGCGTCTCGGAGGTGAAGGGCATGTTCAAGGACACGGTCTTCACGCTCAACGGCGCGCCCTTCGACCCCAAGCGCGACGATATCGTGGCCAAGCTCGGCGAGGCGGAGGAATGGGAGCTGGTCAATTCCACCCCCTTCCCGCACCCGATCCATGTGCATGTGAACCCGATGCAGGTCACGCATATCAACGGCGAGGAACTCGCGCACAAGCACTGGCAGGATACCGTGGCCGTGCCCGCCGCCGGCACCGTGACGCTGCGCATGCGCTTCACCGATTTCGACGGGAGGTTCTTGATGCACTGCCACATCCTGCCACATGAAGACACGGGGATGATGCTCAATGTCGCCATTCAGGCTTGAACCGATTGCGCTGGCCTGCGCGCTCCTCTCGCCCGGCGCCGCGCTCGCCGAGGACGCCCCTGCCGTGCCCGCGAGCGTGGCCTCTTGCGTCTCCTGCCACTCGGCGGATGGCAACCCGCTGGTGGCGGGCGTGCCAATTCTCGCCGGGCAACGGCAGGATTACCTCGAGAGCGCGCTCAAGTCCTACCGTTCGGGCTACCGCAGCGGCGGCATGGCCGACGTGATGCAGATTTTCGCCAAACCCCTGACAGACAAAGAGATCGAGGAGATAGCGACATGGTTCAGCGCCAACTGATTTCCGCCGCCCTGCTCGGGCTCTGCCTCGCCGCGCCCGCCAATGCCGACGAACTGGTCTATCTGACAACGGAAGCCGGGGCGGAAAGGCTCATCGAGACAGATCTCAACCGCGACTATTTCCCCCTCGCCTCCTATCTCGAATACGAGAAGATCCTCACCTTCTGCGGGCCTGCCACGGTGGCGGCGGTGGCCAATTCGCTGGGCATCCCCCGCCCCTCGCCCGACAGGCTCTACCCGTGGACGCTATTCACGCAGGACACGCTCTTCAACGAAGCCAACCAGAAGCTGAAATCCTACGCGATGGTCGAGCATGAGGGGCTGACGCTCGCCGAACTCGACACCTTCATCGAGAACCTCGGTATGGCGGCGGAACATCGCTTTGCCGATGAAACCTCCGTCGACGAACTGCGCGAGGCGATCAAGACGGCGCTCGTGGATGGCAACACCCGTTTCGTCGCCAACTACTCCCGCAAGGCGCTGCCGCAGGAGGGCGACGGGCATATCTCGCCCGTGGCCGCCTATGACGAGGCAACCGATACGGTGCTCATTCTGGATGTGGCGAAATACAAGTATCCGCCGGTCTGGATCACCGTGGAGACGCTGCATGCGGGCATGATGATGGTCGATACCGGCTCCAACCGCTCGCGCGGCTTCGTGCTGGTCTCGGCCCCGTGACCCGCGCCCGCCCCACCCGCCGCGCGATGCTCACCGGAAGTGCCAGCCTTGCGGCGATGGCGGCCCTTCCGGGTGGCGCGCTGGCAGGCTCGCTCAATGCCGCGCGCGACCGGGTGGTGTTCCGCTCGATCCTCTATGCGCTCGCCGGCCCGGTCGAGGTGGCGCCCAAGCTGCTCGAGAGTGTTACATCGCTCTTCGAAGCGAAATTCGGCGCAAGTGCCGTCGATGCGCTTTCGGCCCATGCGGCGCAGGCGGGCGTGGCGGCGCTGATGGAGGCGCAACAGGACGAGGCCCGCGAGACGCAGCTCCAATGGCTCACCGAGGCGCTGTTCACCGGCAGCGCCGACCCGGATGATGACGCGGCCCGGATGATCAACTACCCGCTGGCGCTCGGCTGGAAATCTCTCAGCTTCGGCAAGGCGCCGGGGCTCTGCGACGGGCCGGATTTCGGCTATTGGGCAAACGCATGGAGCGCGGCGTGAGCGGCGCGGGCAACCTCTCGGCCGATATCGTGGTGGTGGGCTCCGGAATGGGTGGCGCGCACCTGTCGCGCAGCCTTGCGGAGGCCGGGCGCGATGTGCTGGTGCTCGAGGCGGGCGGGCGCAAGACGCGCGGCGAATACCTCGCCGATTTCTACGAGAACCCGGTTAAAGGCCCGCAGGCCCCCTACCCCAGTCAGGATTTCGCGCCGCACCCGACCGATACCGATTACGATGCCTTCTACGACCAGGCAGGCCCCGCGCGCTTCGTCGGCGCCTACCTGCGCATCTATGGCGGCACCACATGGCACTGGACGGGCTTTGCCGACAGGCTGCGCCCAGAGGATTTTCAGAGCGCCACGCTCTACGGGCGCGGCACCGACTGGCCGATCACCTATGACGAGCTTGTGCCCTTCTACCGCGAGGCAGAGGCGCGCTGGGGCGTGGCGGGTGACCCGGCGCATACTTGGGGCGCGCCGCGCGCGGCGGACGACCCCTACCAGATGCCGCCGATCCCTGCCTCCTACATGGACAAGCAAATCCAGGCACAGGCCCTCGATGCGATGGGGCTCACGGCCGCCATCTTCAGCCATGCCCGCAACTCGGTGGTGCGTGACGGACGCCCGCCCTGCTGCGGCAACAACACCTGCGTGCCGATCTGCCCGATCGCCGCGAAATACGACGCCTCGGTGGACATGGACAAAGCCGTGGCCGCCGGTGCGCGGATCGAGCTTGAGACGCTCGTCACGCATGTGGCCGTGGGGCCGGATGGCAAGGTGACGGGCCTCACTGTGCGCCGCCCGGATGGCTCCACCCAGAGCGTGACCGCGAAAACCTATGTGCTGGCCTGCCACGCCATCGAAACGCCCCGGCTCCTGCTCAACTCCAAGCAGGAGACCGCCCCCGACGGCGTGGCCAACGCCACCGATCAGGTGGGCCGCAACCTGCTCTCGCAATGGAACATCGACGTTTGGGGCGCGGTGACCGATCCGGTCTACCCCTATCGCGGCCCGCAGCAGACCTCGGGCATCACGCAATATCGCGATGGCGCGTTCCGGGCCGACTATGCGCCCTTTGGCACCTCCTTCATGAACAACGGCTGGAGCGGCAATTCCGACGCCACGACGCTCTCGAAGCAACTGATCGCCAAGGGCCTGCGCGGTGCGGCGCTGGTGGAGGCGCTGGACAGCCAGATCAGCCGGCATGTGCGGCTCAATTCCTCCGCCGAGACGCTGGGAAGCCCCGAGAACCGCATCACGCTTTCGGATCAGCTCGACAGCGCGGGCATCCCCAAGCCTCGCATCGCCTTCACGGTGGACGACTATACGCAAGCCGGTATCGACGTGGCAACCAAGATTTCGCGCGAGGTGCTCTCCCGGATGGGCGCGGAAGATGTGCAGACCAACGCCCCCTATCTCTCCAATGCCATCATCGGCGGCACGACGCGCATGGGCACGGACCCCGCAAACTCGGTGGTCACGCCCGACCTGCGCAGCCACCAGCACGACAATCTCTACATCCTCGGCGCGGGCACACATGTGAGTTGCCCGGTCAATGCGCCCTCGCTCACAATCGCGGCGCTGGCGATCCGGCTGGCGGGGCATCTCGGCGCGCGGGCCGGGGCCGAGTAGCGCAAAATGACCGCGCAGCGGCTCCTGCTCATCGCCATGCTCGTGCTGCTCGGCAACGGGCTTCGCTCGGTTGTGGCCTCGTCTGTCTTCGTGTCGGAGGGCAGCTTCGCCAGTTTTCTCTCCATCACCGTGGAAGCTACGGCAGTGGTGATGGAGTTGCTGATGGGCGCGGTGCTCGTCTCGCTGCTCGTCGCCCCTTGGATCATGCGGCGCATCGCTCCGTGGAGATTGGCCATTTTGATGTGCCTCCTGGCCGGTGCGGCCCTCGCGGGGCTCGGCGGCATGTTCTACGCCTCGCCGCCGGTCGATCTGCGGGTTGCGGGGGTTATCCTGCTCTTCCCGCTGATCGGCTTCGCCCTCGCGACGCTTGCGCCGATTTCGCAGATATGGACAAGTCGCGGCGGCCCCCATTGGGACAAGACGCTGACAGGTGTGTGGTCTGTCGCCATGCCGCTCGCATTCCTCGTCACGCCGCAACTGGTGCGGGTCGTGGCACCGCGCTACGGGCTCGACGTGTTCTTCGCGGGGCTCGCTGCGCTCACAGTGGCGATGATCGGCGCGATCCTTCTGATGGGCCGCGCAACCGCGGCCGCCACCGACGAGAAGAGCACATCGCCCGCGCTCCTGCCCGCCCCGCTCATGCGCGCGGCGCTCCTCGCGCTCGTTGTTTTCGAAGGACTGACCTTCGTCATCTCTCTCGAGACGATCAGCTCGCCCCTTGTCTGGCCGCTCGCGGCGGGGCTCATCGCTTCGGGCTGGTACCTGTTTCTCGTCTGGCGCGCGCGGCCTGCCCGCCCCGCGCCCGCAGAGGGCCAAGGCAGCCGCCGCATCGCCTGCCTCTTCATCTCGCTCTTTCTGCTCAACGTGGCCACCACCGGCTTTTTCGATACCGCCTATTTGGTGCGCCATGCCTGCTCGACCACGCTCATCGCCGACCGGGCGACGATGGCGGCCCTGGCGCAGGTCATCGCCGCCACGGCAACGGCCGCCATGCTCGCCCGCTGGCAGGTTCACACTGCACTCATCGCCGCCGGACTCTTCATCGCCGCGATTGGGCTGGCCTCCTACCTCGCCTATCCGGGAGTGCTGGCCGCCGCGATGCTCCCAATCCCCGAGAATGCCCTTTTCGTGGCCTCGCGCCTCTTCACCGGCTTCGGCACCGGCATGGCGACAACCGCCACCGTCTTCGCCGTGAGCCAGCTCGCCGGAAAAAACGGCGGCGCACAACTCTTCCTAGCCTTCGTCATCATCATCGGCACCGAAGTGGGGCTGGAGGGGTTCGAGGTTCTGAGCCAGATCGTGACGCAGACGGCGCAAACCACGGTGCCGCCCTATGCCGCGATCTTCCTGCTGCAGGCCATCGTAGCGCTTCTCGCCATCATGCCGCTCTCGCTCGCAACGCGTGGGACGCGGCAGGATGAGAAAGGCTTGCGACGCACCTCCGCCTGAGGCGCGGGAAGGAGCCCACCTGTCGCCCCGGCGGATCACACGCGCCTCAGCAGATGCGCGGCAGTTGCTCCCCGACCAGCATGTCGACAATGCGCGCACCACCGAAGAGCGTGCGCATCGTCACCCGGCCCGCCGGGCCGCTCTTTGCCGAACCGATCGCAACCGCGCCGCGCCCTTCGGGCAGGGCGCGCATGGCGGCCAGGGCGGCTTCCGCCTGCGCTTCCGGCACAAACAGAACCAGCGTGCCTTCATTGGCGAGATAGAGCGGGTCGAGCCCGAGGATCTCGCACACGCCCTTGACTTCGGCCCGGATCGGCAGGGCAGTCTCGTCGATCTCGATGGCGCATCCCGCCGCGTGGGCCATCTCGTTGAGCACGGAGGCAACGCCGCCCCGCGTGGCATCGCGCGCCGCGCGCAGACCCGGCGCAACCCTGATCACGGCCTCCATCAGGTGCCCCAGCCCCTGACAATCCGAAACGATATCCGAAGACAGCGCCATGTCGCCCCGCGCCGAAAGGATCGCGGCACCGTGATCGCCCAGCACGCCATTGACGATGGCCACGTCGCCTGGGCGCACGTATCGCGCGTTCAGGTCGCGGCAGGGCGGGATCACCCCGATGCCCGACGTCGTCACGAAAACCTTGTCGGCCGAGCCGCGACCGACAACCTTGGTATCGCCCGTGACGATGCGCACTCCGGCCTTCTCGGCCTCGCGTTTCATGGTGGCGACGATCCGCTGCAGCAGCGCGATCTCGGTGCCTTCCTCGATGATGAAGGCCGCCGACAGCCAAAGCGGCACCGCCCCGCCCACGGCAAGATCGTTGACCGTACCGCAAACCGCGATCTTGCCGATGTCACCGCCGGGAAATTCAATCGGATCAACAACATAGCTGTCGGTGGTGAAGGCCAGCCGGGCGCCCGGTTCCTGCAGCGCATCGTGCATCAGCCGGGCCTGATCCTCCATCTCGGCAGGCTCGAAGGCCGAGGTGAAGACACGCTCGATCAAGTCGCGCATGGCCTTGCCGCCACCGCCATGGGCCAGCGTGACAACATCGTTCTGGGCTCGTGCCATCATGTTCATTCCGCAACCTCCAGATCGGCGCCGACCCCGTATTGGAAATAGGCGGCACAGGCGCCTTCCGAGCTCACCATCAGCGCGCCGAGCGGCATTTCGGGTGTGCAGCCGCGGCCATATTGCGGGCAATCCGTGGGCTTGGCGCGGCCCTTCATGACCATCGCGCAGGCGCAGCCCTCGGGTTCTTCCACCACCCGCGCGCCGGCGCCGTAGCCGATGCCGAATTTCACCTCGGCGTCGAAGGCCGCATAAGCCTCGCGAATGCGCAGCCCACTCGCGTCGATCTCGCCCAGACCGCGCCACTCGAAGGTGGGGCGCGGTTCATAGACATCGGCGATCGCGGCGAGCGACACCGGGTTGCCCTCCTCCGGCACCACTCTGGCATACTGGTTTTCCACTTCGGCACGCCCGTCGCGCACCTGTTCCAGCACCATCAGCACCGCCTGCAGGAGGTCGAGGGGCTCGAAACCCGCCACCACGATGGGCTTGCCGTAGTCGCGAGGAATGAACTCATAGGGCGTCGTGCCGATCACCATCGAGACATGCCCGGGCCCCACGAACCCGTCGAGCACCATATGCGGGTCGTCGAGCAGCGCCTTGATAGGCGGCGGCACGGTGATGTGGTTGCAGAAGACGGTGAAATTCCTGAGCCCTTCGCGCGCAGCCTGCTGGATGCTGAGCGCGGTTGAGGGGGTCGTCGTCTCGAAGCCGAGGCCGAAGAACACAACCTCCCGGTCGGGATTGCGCCGCGCCAGCTCGAGCGCATCGAGCGGCGAATACACCATGCGGATATCGGCCCCATCTGCCTTGGCTTGCAGCAGCGACTTGCGGGTTCCGGGAACGCGCATCGCATCCCCGAAGGTCGTGAAGATGACCTCTGGCCGCTCGGCCAGCTCGACGCACTCATCGACCCGGCTCATAGGCAGCACGCAAACCGGGCAGCCAGGGCCATGGATGAACTCGATGCCCCGAGGCGTCAGCTTGTCGAGCCCGTAACGGAAGATCGCGTGAGTGTGCCCGCCGCAGATTTCCATGATGCGCACCGGGTTTTGCGCCGTGGCGCCGATCTGCTCCACCACCGTCTTGATGCGGTCGAGCAGGCCTTTTGCGGCTGCGGGGTCGCGGAATTCGTCAATATATTTCATGACGTTCCCTCCAGCGTGGCATCGCTTGCCGCCATCGCCTCCAGCGTTTCCTGCGCCTCGCCGAGGTCGCGCAGCGCCTCGAGCGTCTTGGCGGCTTCGTCCTCGTCGATCA